>DAIQNV010000001.1:0-3151 GCA_036788215.1 Phycisphaerales bacterium
CGGTCGCGAGGAGTTCAGCAGCGAGGGCCAGGTTCCGCCTCAGGTTCGTCGCGTCAAGGACCAGCACAACGCGGTCGACCGCGCCGGGCGTGTGCCCCGCCAGCGCTGCTTTGCCGTCCAGCACATCCCGGCAGACGAGCGACTCGCCGGTGTCGAGGTCGAGCCCGTAGATCCCGGGCAGGTCGATCAGCGTGAGCGGGCGCCCGTCCGGGTGCGCGACACGGGCGACGTGCGCCTCCTGCGTCGTGCCCGGGAAGTTGGCGGTCTTCTGCTTCGCCCCCACGGCGCGGTTGAAGAGCGTCGTCTTGCCCACGTTGGGGTTGCCCACCAGCGCGACGACCGTGGTCCCGGCTTCTGAAGCGTCGGGCACGCGAGTCTCTGGAGAGGGGGAGGTGGTCGTCATCGACGGGCTCACGCCGGACGCACGAGCACGCGGGCCGCGAGCGTGCGGTCGATGCCGATACGGCACCCGCCCCCGCACGCGGTCTCGATCGCCACGATGCAGTGGCGTCCCCCACGGCACACCCGCAGGCGGCACTCGGGACGGAGGCCCATGGCGCGGAGCGTCTGCCCCGTCGCGTCGTCGCCCGAGCAGACGAGGACGCCATACGCGCCGCGCTTGAGCTGCGTCAGCGGGATCGGCGCGATCGTGGCCGACGCCTGCTCGAGGACGGGCGCAGGCTTGAAGCTGGGGGTGGGGTGGGCGACCGACTGGACCACGCGGGAGACCTCCTGGGGCGGAGACGATACGGCAATTGAGACTGGGTCGCAATCGCGCTCAACACGATAGCGTAATCGGACCCAGGAGTCCACGAAGCCGGCGAGGGCTTCTCCCCGCGAACTGAACGCGAATTCACTGGGGCAGGCCCCCACACCCCTTCAGACTCCGGGGTGAGGAGGTCCTTCATGCTCACCGCGCTCGCGCTCAACTGCTCGCTGAACAACTCCAGCAAGGACTCGCACACCCAGACGCTCATCGACCGCCTGTTCGGGGTGGTTGAATCGCTCGGCGTCCGCACCAAGACGATCCGCCTCGCGGACAAAAGGATCCCGCCCGGCATCACCGACGACGCGGGTGAGGGCGACGAGTGGCCCCAGGTGCTCGACGAGATCCGGAAGGCGGACATCCTCGTCTTCGGCTCGCCCATCTGGATGGGCCAGCTCTCCTCGGTGGGCCAGCTCGCGCTCGAGCGCCTCAATGGCTCGCCCCCGAAGGACAAGCAGACGGGCCAGTTCATCCTCTACAACAAGGTCGTGGGATTCGCGGTCACCGGCAACGAGGACGGCGCTCAGAACACCATCCGCCAGCTCATGCTCGCGCTGAACCACCTCGGCGCGACCGTCCCGCCCAATGTCGACACCTACTGGCTAGGCGAAGCCGGCCCCGGCCCGAGCTACGGCGACGACGGCACCGGCCTCGACCACGAGTACACCAACAAGACGACGCTCTACGCCGCCCACAACCTCGTCTGGTTCGCCCGCCTCCTGCGCGAGCACCCGATCCCGACGAACCTGAAGACGCTCGGGAAACGGGCGAGCGAGGGCAGCCTCGAGGCGATGCCCTCCGCGGTCTCACGCAAGTGAGTCAGCGCCGACGCTTCGACCGCAGCATGACCAGCCCGATGCCCGCCGGCACCGCCCCGCCCGCCGCGATGCCCACGCGCCACAGGATGCGCTCGGGGCGCTCGTTCTTCTCGTCGATCTCGGGCTCCGCCATCGGATCGGCGACCACGCCCTGGTAGAGGGCGCCGAGCTCGAGGACCGCGAGCGTCGCGCCGGTCGCCATCGCGCCGATGCCGCAGAGGAGGAAGACGAAACCCGTCGCCTTCCGGCCCATCAGCCCCGCACCGTCCGCTGCTCGATCCTCTTCTCGCTCTTCGACCGGATCACGCGATCGACGAAGCTCCCGGGCGTGTGCACCGTGTCGGGGTCAAGGTCGCCCAGGCCCACGACCTCGTCCACCTCCGCGATGGTAAAGGCCGAGGCGGTCGCCATCATCGGGTTGAAGTTCCGCGCGGTCTTGCGGTAGATCAGGTTCCCGAAGGGGTCGGCCTTGTCCGCCTTCACGAGCGCCAGGTCCGCGAAGAGCCCGGTCTCCAGCACGAACTCGCGCTCGGGGAAGGCGTCGGCGTTCACCTTCGCGTTCGCCGCGGGCAGGCGCAGCTTCCGTGTTTCCTTCCCCTCGGCGATCTTCGTGCCCGCCCCGGTCGCGGTGAAGAACGCGGGAATGCCCGCCCCGCCCGCGCGGATCCGCTCCGCGAGCGTGCCCTGCGGGTTGAACTCGACCTCGAGCTCCCCGTCGATGAACTGCTTCTCGAAGGTCGCGTTCTCCCCCACATAGCTCGAGATCATCTTCGCGATCTGGCGTGTCTGCAGCAGCAGCCCGAGGCCCCAGTCATCGACGCCCGCGTTGTTGCTGATGCAGGTCAGCCCCTTCACGCCCGAATCCCGCAGCGCGACGATCAATTGCTCCGGGATCCCGCACAGCCCGAAGCCCCCCACCATCACGGTGCACCCGTCGTAGAGGACCCCCCGCTCCTTCAGGTCCGCCATCGCCTTCGAAGCGGTCTCGTAGAGCTTCTCAGCCATCGCTGCCTCCGTCCCCGGGCCCTTCCTCCGGGCGATCCACGAACACGGTCACGAACACCCGGTACCCGCCCTCGACCTCCCGCACCGCGGTCCGATCGGGGATCGCACCCTGCGCCAGCCTCTCGCCCACCACGCTCACCAGGCGCTCGCGCGCCTCACCGAGCGCCGTCCGCCGGGCCTCGCGGAGATCCGGGTCGATCGCGTCGCCCCCGGCACTGACGCGGATGCCGGAGACATTGGGCCCGAGCGCGTACCACTCGGGCACCTCGGGCAGGGGCTCCTCCGCTGCTTCGGGCTCGGGCTCAGGATCGGTCGCAGGCTCAGGCTCGGGCTCGGCGGGCGCCGCAGCGGGCACCTCGAGCGTGCTCGCGACCGGCGAAGGCGTGGGCTCGGTCGCCCGGGGCGCGGGCTCCTCCGGGGTCGTCCGCTCCAGTTGCGTCACCGCGGGCGCCGGCTCTTTGGGAGGGGTCGCGGGCGTCGTGCAGCCGGCCAATCCAAGCACCAGCACAACCACCGGCCCAGCCGCCCCCACCCGCCGCACCCACGCCAGCCTGTCCTTTGC
>DAIQNV010000001.1:3251-11959 GCA_036788215.1 Phycisphaerales bacterium
CAACCACCGGCCCAGCCGCCCCCACCCGCCGCACCCACGCCAGCCTGTCCTTTGCATCTGCCATACCAGAGCCTACGCCCCGACCACCACCCACCCTCACGACCCCTTCTTGAAGAGGTCCTGCTGGTTCCGGGCCTCCGGGGGGCGGGCCATCAGGTCGTCCACCTCGCGCCGGATGTCCTCCAGCGTCCCCAGCTCCAGGTGCTCGGTCGCGAAGCGGATGTACGCCACCTCGTCGATCGCCCGGAGCCTCGCCAGCACCCGCTCCCCGATCACGAGGCTGGGCACCTCGCGCTCGAACTCCGCGTGCAGCTCGTCCTCGACCTCCTCGACCAGCCGGGCCTTGGCCTCCTCCCCCACGGGCCGCTTGCCGCAGGCCGCGGAGACGCCCCGGAGGATGTTCTCGGGGGCGAAGGGGACGCGGGTGCCGTCCTTTTTGACGACGATGAGGCGGTTGGGCTGCTCGATGCGTTCGTAGGTGGTGAAGCGCTTCTCGCATTCCAGGCACTGGCGGCGCCGCCGGATGACCTTCCCGCCCTCGGTGGAGCGGGAATCGATCACCTTGTCCTCGTTGGCCTGGCAGTAGGGGCAGATCATGGGGCACCGGGCCTCGGCCCCCACGACGGGCGGGGGTTCGGGTGGGGGGAGAGGCTCAGTGTGGCGTCTGGAGGGTCCGGCGTCAACGCGGCCCACCTGCCGGGCTAGTCGGCAGCGGAAAGCTCCAACAGGTCGCCCGGCTCGATGAACCCGGACTCGACCTTGCCGGAGAGCAGGTCCTCGACCGCAACCGTTGCCGAAGGTGCCCCAGCACGCTCCAGCGAGAGCTCCCAGTTGCCCGTCGGAATGTCCAGCCCGCGCAAAACCTGGTCGACCTTCAGCCGCCCGTTCGCCGGCAGACCGAAGGTCATGGGCTCGTTGTCATTCCAAGCCGCGACCACATAGATCAAGCCGCCGCCCTTGTCGCGCGGAGTGGGGCTGCGTTCGGCGATGGACCGTTCGAGACGGGCGATCTCGTGCTCGACGCCCCGAATGGTTCGGAGGAGGCTGGTCTCCGACTGTTCCATGTTGCGTCGCTGATCGATCGACTCGGTCCGCGTCATCGCGTGCCGCAGCGATTCGAGCTGGCCCAGCTGCACCGCCAGTTCCCGACGCTTGGCCCGGAGCCGGTCGGACATCTGCTCACCGGTCAGCGCGGGTACGAACGAGGCCGGGGTCGGCTCGGGATCAAAGGCCGGAAGTGTCGACCCGCTCGCACGACCCGATATCGAAGCACCAACGACAGCATCCGCATCGGAGGCAGCGTCCGCCGCCCGCCCGTACTCCACATCCAGCAGCACCTGCCGCACCCGCTCCAGCCGCGCGTCCACATCCTTCAGCCGCAGCTCCAAAGTTGCGGCTTCGTGCTCCAGTTCCGCCAGTCGCGCTGACCTTCTGGCCTCTTCTTGCGCTGGCACACTCTCGAACGGGCTCACAGCCACCCGGCTCGACTCCGCCCGAAGCGACCCCAACCGCTGATCGATCGCCACCCGCTCGGTCTCCAGCCGCTGCTTCTCCTCCGTCAGCGCGGCCCGACGATCCGAATCGCCCCGCGAAGCCGAGCGGTTGCTCTGGGGGGCAGGCAGCGCGCCGTCCGACATCGCCATCGTCGACGCGGCAAGGTCCGGCCGCCCCGGCACGCCGTACTCGAGATCGAGCAGCACCTCCCGGATGCGTTCGATCCGCTGATTCAACAACTTGCGTTCTGCCTCGATCAAGCTGTTTTCGCGTATCAACTTCATCGATCGCTCGCCGCCCTCCCGCTGTTGTTCCTCTGTCAGTTCGGATCGCCCGAAGGGATTGGACTGGGCCATGGCCCGTTGAATCAAGGTACTGCGGTCCGACAAGTCGCCGAGTTGGTCGAAGACCCGCTCCAACTCCGCGTTCAACTCCTCAACCCGCCCCTCCACCACCGCCCGCCGCGACTCGACAACCTCCTCCGCCCGGCGCTCCCGCTCCGCCCGCAGCCTTTCCGCGTCCTCCTCCAGCGACGCCAGCACCCACTCCACGCCCTCCTGCACATCCGCGGGCGCGACGACGAAGAGCGTGTTGCCCAGGAGCTTGATCCGCGACTCGCCCCCGAACCGCTCCCACTCCGCCGGCTTCACGAGGTCCGTGATCGATTCAACCAGCCGCTCGCCCGCCGGCGTCGTGCCCAGGGGCTCGTCCGACAGCCCGAGCCCGTGCACCGAATACCGCCGGATGCCCTCAAAGGCATTGCTGGCGAACTCGACCTCGCCCGCGAATGTGCCGGCAGCCGCACCACCCGCCCCACCGGCCCCACCAGACCCGGGCTGGTTCAGCCCACCCGTCACCCCCACCGTCCCGATCGCGATCGCACCGCCCACCAGTCCGAATATCGCCGCGTGCATCCAGAGCCTCCTTCGGTTCACAGCAGCGGCCTCACGGAACCGCCTGGCCAGGTCCGCCGTTTCGCCCAACTCCCCCACCGCCGCCCGCACCGCCTCGGGCTCACTCAGCCCGGTGATGGTCAGGTCATCCACCCGCGACCGCAGGTGGTCCTCCAATTCCTGCCGGATCGCCCGCCGACGGGCCGCGGGGACGCCCAGCATCGACTCCAGCACATCGAGCCAGTCGCCGATCGGGTCCCGCCCGCTGGGGGTCGTGTCGAGCTCCGTCTTTTTCCGGGTTGTGGTCATGCCGTCGCACCCCCGCCCTCGACCGCATCCCCCACCGGCGCGATGAACGCCTCCACGATCGCGGTGAACCGGCGGTGGGCCTCGATCCGGCTCGCCAGGCGGCGTTCGCCCTTGGCGCTGAGCCGATACCACTTCCGCCGGCGTCCGCCGGCCTCAGGGTCGGCCCCCTCCGCCTTCACCTCTTCCCACGACGCGGTCACCAGCCCCTGCTTCTCGAGCTTCGTCATCAATGGGTACAGCTTCGCCGGCCCGAGGCTGAACGCCCCCTCCGACAGGGCCGACACCCGCTTGCCGATCCGGTACCCGTACGCACTCCCCCCCGCCAACACGCTCAGCACCAGGAGCTCCGCGTGCTCGGGGGTCAGGGTCGGGCTCGTTTCCGCGTCACGCTCGCTCACAACCAGTCTCCAGCCGGGGGCACCGTACAGATTTCGCCCGCCAAACCAGATATATCGACTCTTGATATATCGATCAAGCCAGAAAGTTGCACAAGGCCCGAGAAAATCCAACCCCCATCCCCCCCCCCCGCCCCCACTACCATCCCGCCATGCCCACGATCACCCTTCCCGATGGCTCCCAGAAGCAGTTCGACGCACCCGTCACCCCACTTCAGGTGGCCGAGTCCATCGGCGCCCGCCTCGCCCAGGCCGCGGTCGGGGCGAAGATCGACGGCCGCCTCGCCGACCTCACCGAACCCATCACCGCGGACTGCCAGCTCGCGATCGTGACGCCGACCACACGGGACAAGCAGCACGACCCCGACGCCCTCTACCTGCTCCGCCACTCGACCGCCCATGTCATGGCGGAGGCGATACAGCGGATCGTCCCCGGCGCCCAGCTCGTCTATGGACCTCCCCTCGAGACCGGCTTCTACTACGACATCGCCTTCCCCGCCGACCGCCCGCTGAAGGAGGGCGACTTCGAGGCGATCGAGAAGGAGATGGCGAAGATTGTCGCGGAGGATCGGCGCTTCACGCGGTACGAAATGTCGCCCGACGAGGGGCTGGCGAAGCTGATATCCGAGGGCAACAAGTACAAGGTCGACAACGCGGAGCGGGCGCTCGCAGCCACGAAGCCACGAAGCCACGAAGCCACGGAGGTGGGCCGGGCGGGCGAGGGCGCTGGTACGGAAGACACTTCGTCGCTCCGTCGCTCCGTCGCTCCGTCGCTCTCCTTCTACGCCACCGGCACCCCCGGATCCCACTGGGAAGACCTCTGCCGAGGCCCCCATGTCCCCTCGACAGGCCGCATCGGCGCCTTCAAGATCATGTCCCTCGCCAGCAGCTATTGGCATGGCGACGAGAACTCCGACCGCCTCACCCGCGTCTACGGCACCGCCTTCTTCACGAAGAAGGACCTCGACGAGCACCTGACCCGCCTGGAAGAAGCCAAGGCCCGCGACCACCGCGTGCTGGGCAAGCAGCTCGACCTCTTCCACTTCGACGACGACGTCGGCTCGGGCCTCGTCCTCTGGACGCCCCGGGGCTCGGTCATCCGCAAGGAGCTGCAGAACTGGATCGGCGACGAGCTGCAGAAGCGGGGGTACACCGATGTCTTCTGCCCGCACATCGGCAAGCTCAAGCTCTACCAGACCTCGGGCCACTTTCCGTATTACGCGGAGAGCCAGTTCGTGCCCGTGCTCGAGCGGGCCTTCCTCGATCGCCTGTCGAGCGACAGCTGCTCCTGCGCCGAGCTCAGCGCCATGCTGGAGGAGGGCGAGGTCGAGGGCTTCCTCCTGAAGCCCATGAACTGCCCGCACCACATCAAGATCTACGACTCCCGCCCCCGCTCCTACCGCGACCTGCCCATCCGCCTCAGCGAGTTCGGCACCGTCTACCGCTGGGAGCAGTCGGGCGAGCTCAGCGGCCTCACCCGCGTCCGCAGCTTCACCGTCGACGATGCCCACCTCTTCTGCACGCCCGACCAGGTCGAGGCGGAGGTCGCGGGCTGCCTCGACCTCGTCAAGATCGCCCTGGGCACGCTCGGGCTCAACGACTTCCGCGTCCGCGTGGGCCTGCGGGACCCCAAATCCACCAAGTATGTCGGCTCCCCAGAGGTCTGGGAGAAGGCCGAAGCCGCGGTGCGCAGCGCCGCCAAGGCCCTGGGCAACAAGGTCACCGAGGAGGAGGGCGAGGCCGCCTTCTACGGGCCCAAGATCGACTTCGTCGTCAAGGATGTCATCGGGCGCGAGTGGCAGCTCGGCACCGTGCAGGTCGATTACAACCTGCCCGAGCGGTTCAACCTCACGTACACCGGCGCCGACAACAAGCCCCACCGCCCCGTCATGATCCACCGCGCCCCCTTCGGCTCGATGGAGCGCTTCGTGGGCGTCCTCATCGAGCACTTTAACGGCGCCTTCCCCCTCTGGCTCAGCCCCGAGCAAGTCCGCGTCCTCCCCGTCTCCGGCAAGTCCGACGAATACGCCAATCGCATCGAGGCGATACTCCGGGAGGCGGGCGTCCGCGTGACCGCCGACCTCGCCAACGACCGCGTGCAGGGCAAGATCAAGAACGCCGCGGAGTGGAAGGTGCCGTACACCGTCATCGTCGGCCCGCGGGACGAGGAGGCGGGCGCGGTTTCCCTCCGGGCGTTCGGGCTGAATGAGGCGCTGGGGACGATGCCGCTGGACGAGTTTGTCGCGGGGATCAAGGCCGAGATCGCGACGAAGGGGCAAGAAACTATTAAGAGTCGATTTGATGTGGCAAACGCGTAGCGATCGCTCCGTTCCTAGGAATTCCACACCAATCAGAATGCACTCGGCAAATTTCGAGCTTCCTCGTTACGAGACATCGCTATGGTTTGCCTTGCGTGACTAGGATATCACCGGGTGCTGGCTTCCAGCGTTTCTGTCTCTCATGTACGAGGGTTCGCGATGATGCATGCTCGCTGCGGCCACTTCATGGGCGCTTTGGTAACTATCGTCTTCTCAGTTCTCATCGCTGGCTGTCAGGTGACCCCCCGCCAGACATCGCAACATGTGCAAGAGGGCATTCAGTCGCAAGATCGTCAAACTAAAGCGATACTTGATGTAGCCAGCGCCGACCCGACGCTCGACCAGTCCAAGATCGCGGCAGCCCGAGCCGACTTTGAAGGTCAGGTCGAGGCCGTCAATCGTCGGTTTGGCGAACTCATGTCACGTATCGAGGCACAAGAACAGGCTCTGGACAACCTTGCAAACGGGCTCGCCAATCTCGTCGGTGACTTCATTCCCGGCGTCACTTGGGTCGCAAGGACCGTGCGAGCGTTCGCGGCGCTGCAGAAAGAAGTTGCAGACGAGCAAGGCGATCTGACGCGGAGGATCGACACTGAAATCGACGATCTGCGCATTAAGACGCTCGCGACAGCCGCGGAACTTGAGAAGCGAATCGAGGAGCTTGAATTCGAGCGAAAGGTCCAGAAAGAACTCGCGACATCGCGCGGCGGGACGATCGACCAGCGAATCTCGGCCCTTGATGCTCATATCCGCAGGATGCCGGTGTCCGATCGCGAGCAACTAGAGAAACAAGTGCTCTCCACACTGCGGGCCGAGGCTCTGAGCGATAAAGGCTTCACCGATCAGCTTAACGCGCAGATTCGAACCCAAGCTCGCGAGGCCCTGGAGAATGCTGATCTCACCCCCGCGCAACGCGAATCGTTGGAGCGCCTCGCCGCCGGCGATACCAGTCTGAGCTTGGAGGAAGCCGTCGGGATCCTCGGCGCGGGCGGAATCGGCGTCGTCGGGCTCCTACGCACCTTTGGCAAGAGCCGAAGCCAGGAAGAGATCGACGAACTCTGGGAGAAGATCGAAGGGCTGAAGACTGAGATGGCGCGTGTGGAAACGGCAACCAACCTGACCACCCGAAAGCCGGTGCGACGAACGACCCAACAACCGTCAGCATAGGCCCAATTTGTCACTCCAAATGTGAGACTTCGGTAATCTTGGCGCATGACCACCCGCCTCGCCATGTGGTCCGGCCCGCGCAACATCTCCACCGCGATGATGCGGTCCTTCTCCGCGCGCCCCGACACGACCGTCACCGACGAGCCCCTCTACGCCCACTACCTCGGGGCCCTCGCCCCCGAAGCCCGCGCCGAACACCCCGCCGCCGCGGAGGTCATGCAAAGCCAGCCCACCGACTGGCGCGCCGTTGCTTCCCACCTCACCGGCCCGTGCGAGACGCCGGTCTGGTACCAGAAGCACATGGCCCACCACCTCACGCCCGCGATCGACCGGGCCTGGCTGGGCGAGCTCACCAACTGCTTTCTCATCCGCAGCCCCGCCCAGATGATCGCGAGCTTCATTAAGGTCATCCCGAACCCCACCCCCGCGGACCTGGGCCTCCCCCAGCAGGTCGCCCTCTTCGACGCACTCCGCGCAAGCACGGGCACAACCCCGCCCGTCTTCGACAGCGCCGACATCCTGCGCCACCCCGCCCATGGCCTCCGCGCCCTCTGCGAAGCGGTGAACATCCCCTACACCAGCGCCATGCTCACCTGGCCCAAAGGCCCCCACCCCGCGGATGGCGTCTGGGCCCCCCACTGGTACGCCAGCGTCTACGACTCGACGACCTTCGCCCCCTACACCCCGCCCACGCAAGACCCCCACGACCTCGTCCCCAAGCACCTCCACCCCGTCCTCGACGAGTGCCAGGCCCTCTACGACCACCTCGCCCAGCACCGCACGATGACCACCGACCCCCACAACTAGCCCGGAGCGTCAGCGCCGGGCCTCGCCCCAACCCCCGGAACCCCCATGCTCCAAACCTTCAACGAGAAGAACGCCGACCTCCTCATCAACATCAACGGCAAGCTCCTCCACCGCTCCGAAGCCGGCATCTCCCCCTTCGACTCCGCCGTCCAAGGGGGCGACGCGGTCTGGGAGGGCCTCCGCGTCTACCAGGGCCGCATCTTCAAGCTCACCGAGCACCTCGATCGACTCCGTGACAGCGCCAAGGCCCTCGCCTTCAGTGAGATCCCCTCCCACGACCACATCACCCATGAGATCAGGAAAACCCTCGCCGCGAACCACATGACCGATGGCGTCCACATCCGCCTCACCCTCACCCGGGGCGTCAAAGTCACCAGCGGCATGGACCCGCGCCTCAACCAGGCCGGCCCCACCCTCATCGTCCTCGCGGAGCACAAGCCCCCCGTCTACGACACCGCCGTCGGGTCCTCCGGCCTCAGCCTCATCACCAGCTCCATCCGCCGCTTCGCGCCCGACCAGATGGACCCCAAGATCCACCACTGCAACCTCATCCAGTCCATCCTCGCCAAGATCGAGGCCAACCACGCCCACGCCGACGACGCCATCATGCTCGACCAGCGGGGCTTCCTCGCCGAGACCAACGCCACCCATGTCTTCATCGTGACCGACCGCCCCGAAGGCCCCCTCGTCGAAACCTCCCGCCTCGTCGCCTGCCCCGAGGGCATCACGAGGGCCACCGTCCTCGACCTCTGCAGGAAACACAACATCGCCCACGCGGAACGCGACATCTCCATGCCCGAGGTCTACCGCGCCGACGAGTGCTTCACCACCGGCACCATGGGCGAACTCGCCTGGGTGGGCCGGGTCGACGGACGCACGATCGGAAGCGGTTCCCGGGGCGAGACGACCGCCCGCCTCACCGCGCTTTTCCGCGAGCGGACCGCCCAAGATGGCACCAAGGTCGTGAGTTGATCGAAGCCCGGTGCCACTATCCGCGAAGCGGGTAGTGCCCCCCTTCTCCTCCCCCGTCGCGTGGTGGGGCGACGGGGGAGGTGGCATCGCGAAGCGATGACGGAGGGGGCTTTCAAGCGCAGCGACTTCCCCCCTCCAGGCCTCGTCGCACCCACCATCCCCGGACCACACCAGCCTTCTACGCCCCACCGACTCGCAGCCTTGTGGTCACGACGCGGACCGCCCGCGCCACCAGCACCCGAACCACGATCTCACGATCGTGGCTCTGACAGCTCCCACGCCCCCGCGACGACGCCCGCTACCCTCGCCCCGTGCCCCCCGCCCACTCCAGATCCCGCTCCAAGCCCCGCTCC
>DAIQNV010000001.1:12059-32450 GCA_036788215.1 Phycisphaerales bacterium
CTACCCTCGCCCCGTGCCCCCCGCCCACTCCAGATCCCGCTCCAAGCCCCGCTCCACGCTCCGGCGCGACATGCGCTCCGGCACCATCGATGGAACCCTCTACTCCGTCATGGTGGGCATGGGCGAGAGCTATCTCGTCGCCTTCGCCCTCGCGGTCGGGCTGTCCGAGCGGGCCTCGGGCCTGCTCAACCCCGTCCCCCAGCTCGTCGGCGCTGCGCTGGGCCTGCTGCTCCCCGCCTTTCTCATCCGCGTGGGCTCCATCCGGCGCGTCACCGTCGCCCTCGTCCTGGTGCAGGCGATCGCCCTGCTCGCCCTGGCCGCCATCGCCCTGACCGCCTCCACCTCCGAATCGGGCACCGTCCCCGCCCCCTTCCTCTTCACCCTCGCGGCGCTCTACTGGACGGCCGGCCTCGCTGCGGGGCCCGTCTGGAACGTCTGGGCCACTTCCATCTACCCCCGGGCCATCCGCGCCCGCTATTTCGGCTCCCGCACGCGCCTGCAGCACCTGGGCACCATCACGGGCCTCGTCGTCGCGGGGCTCATCCTCGGGCGCGGCGCCACCGACCGCGACGAGTACCTCTGGGCCTACACCATCCTCTTCGGGGTCGCGGGCCTCGCCCGATTGGGCTCCGCCTTCTTCCTCTCCCGCCAGTCCGAGCCCGAGCCCGTTCCGCCCGACCACCAGCACGTCACCACCAAGGACTTCATCAGGGGCTTCAAGAACGACGAGGGCGGGCGCCTGCTCATCCTCATGCTCAGCCTCACCTTCGCGGTCGCGGTCTGCGGGCCCTTCTTCGCCCCGTTCATGCTGGGACGCCTCCAGTTCACCTACACCGAGTTCATGACCCTCATCGCGATCAACTTCCTCGCCAAGTCCCTCTGCCTGCCCACCATCGGCTCCCTCGCCAAGCGCTTCGGCCCCTACCGCCTGCTCAAGATCGGCGCCTTTGGCATCGTCCCCCTCGCCGCCCTCTGGCTCGTCAGCCAGAACTTCTGGTGGCTCCTCGCGGTCAACGCCCTCTCCGGAGCCCTCTGGGCCTGCTACGAGCTCTCCACCTTCCTCCTCCTCTTCGAGTCCATCCCCGCCGGGCGGCGCGTGGGCCTCCTCGCCCGCTTCAACCTCTTCAACGCCGCGGCGCTCGCTGCGGGCGCCGCCATCGGCGCGACCATCCTCACCCTCCTCGAGCAGACCACCACCGCCTACCTCGCGCTCTTCGCCCTCTCGACCGCCCTCCGCCTGCTCGCGGCACCGCTCTGCCTCCGCGTCGCCACCAGGCCCATCCGCGTCCAGCCCCTCCCCCTCCGACCGCTCTCGGTCGGCCCCGGCGCCAGCTCGCGCGACACCCCGATCATCGCCGCCCTCGACGACGAAGCAGAAGCGGTCGCCCAGCCCGACCACAGGCCCCCTACCGGGCCAGGGCCAGGGCCCGCTTCTGCTCGTACGAGTGGCTGACCAGGTCCCCCGCCTCCTCCGGGTCATCGGTCAGGATGATCAGGTCGGGGTCGCCCGCCCCGATCGTCCCCAGCCCGACGAGCTGCTCCCGCAGGAACCCCATCATCGGTGCCCAGAACTCGGTCCCCATCAGGATGAGCGGGAAGCTCTCGATCTTTCCGGTCTGGATCAGGACCAGGCACTCGAACACCTCGTCCAGCGTCCCGAACCCGCCGGGCAGCACCACGAACGCGGATGAGTAGCGGACCAGCATCACCTTCCGCACGAAGAAGTACCGGAACTCCACGAACCGATCGAGGTAGGCGTTGGGCTCCTGCTCCATGGGCAATTCGATGTTGCACCCCAGGCTCAGTCCCCCCGCCTCCTTCGCGCCCCGGTTCGCCCCCTCCATCACCCCGGGCCCGCCCCCCGTCATCACGCCGAACCCCCGGCGCGCCAGCGACCCGCCCACCGCCCGCGCCAGCTCGTAGTACCGGTCCCCCTCCGGGAACCGCGCCGAGCCGAAGACCGTCACGCAGGGGCCCACCCGGCGCAACGCCCGGAACCCCCTCGTGAACTCCCCAGCGATCCGACCAACGCGCAGCAGGTCGTGCCGATCGAAACCCGCACCCCCGAGCAATCGGTGGTCGTCCCCCTTGGGCGGACGCTTGCCCCACTTCATGAGCCCCCGCAGCCCACCGCGAAGCCCACCCGCATCAGGGGGAACCGTCAAAGTTGGGCGATTCTCATTCACACCCGTCCGATCCACGGCCATATGCTCTCCGTATAGGGAAACTGCGGTAGTTCAAACGCGGGTCGAGTCAGGAATTGGCATACTGCGATCACTGGCTACCAGATCCGGGCAAGAGAAACCGCCGCAAGAAGTTTCCCCGGTCCGGGAAGAACAGGAATCTTCCCCAGGCGGGGTCACTTTACTCCCTCGGCACGCCCGCACAGGGACCGCCACCCCCTGGCGTCCCGCCCCACCGAAACCTGGGTGGGGCACACAACCTGCCCGAACGCCCACGAAACTGTGGGCCCCCGGGCAACGAATGCATCAGCACGGACGCAACCCAAAGACGGGATACACCATGACGCGCCTCCTCTCCGGTTCACACGAAAGCGACGCGAGCAGCTTCGATCTCTCCACCCAGCACCTTGTCGACGCCGCCTGGGCCGCACTGGTCCACGACTCCGCCCACGGCGTCTGCCTGATCAACGCGGACGGGTCCGTCGCTGCTGCAAGCTCCGCCTGGCTCCGCGACATCGGCCGCTCGACGGAGGGTGAGCCCCCCGCCCGCATCGCCGACGCCCTGCCCGCCAGCGTGGCGAGCGAACTGCTCAGCCATACCGCTGATTGTCGTCGCTCGGGTCGGCCCGTCACGGTCGACACCGTCATCGACGGGACCCGCTGCCTCATCGCCCTCCGCCCGACGAGCCCCGCGGGCGAGCAGGCCCCGGTTCTGACGACTTGGGTCCGCAGGCCCCCGGAGGACCACCCCGCGTTGCGGGACGCCCTGCCCGCGTCTGCGGAGGACGACACCGGGCCCCTCAGCAAGCTGACGAGCCGGGAGCTCGACGTGCTCCGCCTCATCGGGTACGGGCTCTCCACCGCGGACATCGCCAAGGTCCTGCACCGCTCCGTCAAGACGATCGAGTGGCACCGCGTCGCGCTGGGCAACAAGCTGGGCGTCACCAACCGCGTCGAACTCGCCCGCATCGCCATCCGCACCGGCCTGACCGGCCTGGGCCCCCTCCCCGAGGGCATCCCCAACAGTGCGGACAACGGCAAGAAGCAGCCCGAAGCCGCCAGCGCCTGACGCAGTTCACATCACGTCGATCTGAACACACCGCCCCGCACTCGGGGCGGTTCTTTTTTTGCTTTCGGAGCCCGTTCACCCAAACCGCCGCAGCGCGGCGCCTCGGGCCGGGCGATAAAGCTCGGCCTCACGCACAACAACGAGCCCGCAGCGCAAGCAAGGGACTCCCCAAGCGGAGCGCCTCGACCCCTCCAAGCCTCGTCGCATGCAGGACGCCCGACCACCCCGCGTCCGCACCACCCCAACCCGAGCCGCGTCGGTCACAACGCGACCCGTCCCCACACCCAGCCCCAAACCACGATCTCACGATCGTGGCTCTGAAAGAGCCGGGGTCACTCTGCCACTGTGCCCGCGCCCCTACCCCCGCAGCACCTCGCACAGCGCCCCGACGCCCCGCTCCAGCTTCTCCATCGACGCGGTCAGGCTGAGACGCACATGCGTGTCCCGACCGCTGAAGATCCCGCCCGGGATCACCAGCACGTTCTTCTCCGCGCAGCGCTCGAAGACCTGCGCCCCGGTGAGGCCCGTCGCTTCCGGCACCTTGGGCAGCACATAGAACGCCCCGCCCGGCGTCGCGACCTCCGTCACCTCGCGGAGCATCCCCACCACCAGGTCGCGCCGGCGCTCGTACTCCGCGATGAGCGGGGCCATCTCCACGTCGAAGGCCGCGAGCGCACCCGCCTGCAGGGGCGTGGGCGGGCAGACGAAGGTGTACTGCTGAAGCTTCGCCATCTCGCGGATGATCGAGCCCGGCCCCGCTGCGTACCCCAGCCTCCACCCGGTCACCCCGTAGGTCTTGCCGAACCCCCGCACGAGAAGCACGTGCCCCTCGGACTGATCGAGCCGCGCCGGGCTGGGGCAGCGCATCTGCCCCCCTCCGCCGAACGCCTCCGGGCGCACCGCCCGCTCCGTCCGTGACTCGCTGAAGACGAACTCGTCGTAGATCTCGTCGCTGATCAGCACGACGCCCCGGCGGGCGCACAGTTCGCTCAGGTCGCGCCAGTCCCCGGGCGACATGACCACGCCCGCCGGGTTCGAGGGGCTGTTGGCCAGCACCAGCTTCGTGCGCGGGGTGAGCAGGGGCTCGACGCGCTCCGCGGTCAGCCGGAAATCGGGGTAGGTATCGCACTTCACCGCGTTCGCGCCGCACATCGACGCCCACGCGGGGTACGCGACAAAGTACGGATCCGGGACGACCATCTCGTCCCCGGGCTCGAGCAGCGCCAGGCACGCGAGCAAGAGCGCCCCGCTCGTCCCGCTTGTCACCAGCATCTCCGCCCCGTCCCCACCCGCGCCTCCGACCGCCGACGCCTCCCACCCGACGTCCTCGCGCAGGTGGCGCACGATCCGCTCGCGCAGGGGCTGCCACCCCCACGTCGGCGTGTACCCGTTCCGCCCGTCCTCGATCGCAGCGATCGCCGCCGCCTTGACCAACGCGTCGGGCTGGAAGTCGGGCTGCCCGATGCTGAGGTCGATCGGGTCGACCATGGTGCGCGCAAGCTCAAAGACGCGCCGGATGCCCGACGCGTCGACCGCGCGCGACCGATCCGAGATCAGCCGGTCAATGGGAAGCAAGGGTCACGCCCGTCCGCGATCCGCGATGGATCACTCAACGACCTTGGTCTTGGGCAGGCCCAGCGCCTTGTCCTTCTTGGGGTCGAGACGCTTCGACTTGGCGAGCTCGAGCACGCGCTCGGCGCGCGTCATGACGCTGCGCGTCCCGCTCAGCTTGCCCTTGGTCTTCAGAGAAGGATCGAGACTCATCCCGCACGCTCCCGCATTCCCGACGAGCCCGCGGGCTGAAGGCCCTCAGGGGTCGTACCGTCGCCACAGGGGATCACGGAAGTCGGACCACCCGCCTTCCGCCACCCAAGCCCGGCCCAGACCGCGAAGCCGCTGCTCCAGACGCCGACGATCACCGTCGAGCTCGGAGAACCGACCGCTCGGGATCGCCAGCTCCAGCGTCACGATCCGATACCGGGCGGGATTGTTTGTCCCCCGGGCCCCCCGATCAACCGGCACCCCGATCGCCGACACGCCATTCCCGTCCAGGTACGCGATCGCCTCCTCCGCCTGGGCCTGGCTGAGGGTCACCAGTTCGAGGTAGTTATTGCCCTCGACACGCGGGTCGACCGTCCGGACCCCGTCCAGCCCCAGCACCCAGTTTGCCCCGGGATCGGTCCCCGGACGAGATTCCGGCGCTGGCCCGCGGCCCGCGTCCGAAGCTCCCCCGGGCCTCGTGGGCGTGCCGGTACCGGTGTTTCCGCCGGGCTGCGTCCGGGGCGCCGGTGCCGGGAGGTCCAGCCCGCCATCCTCGGAGAGGGGGTCGAGCGGGACGACATCCATGGGCCCCAGCCCCGCCAGCTCGCCCTCTGCCCGCCCGTACCCGGACTGGTATCCCACAAGGAAGCACAGGAGACAGAGCAGCAGCACCACCGCGAAGGAGGCGTAGATCGTGGGCAGGGGGACGCTCAGTCGTGAGGCACCCCCACCGCCCCCACCCCCACCAGAACGCTCGGGGCGCTCGCTCGGGCGCTCGTCCGGCCCGCGTCCGGAGGCATCGCGCGACGACGGGGGGGGACGGTTCTCCCCGTGCCCCGCGAGCACCTCAAACAGCGGCGTCGGCCCACGCGATCCTGCCATAACCCGGAGTGTACCTCCCGGTCCGCATCCGTCGCCCGGGCGGGACGATCCCGAGGCCGACACCGCTCGGGCTCACCCCTATACTGCGACCTCATGGCGATCCGCGAAGAAGACATCATCCAGATCACCACCGCGCCCATGAACCGCTCGGAGAGCATGTATCTCCCGGAGGTGTTCAAGGGCTTCGGCACCACGCTGCGCCACTTCTTCACCAGCTTCGGCCAGGGCAAGACCAGCCGGACCATCCAGTACCCCGAGCAGCGTCGCGAGCACTACAGCGTCCTGGAGGGCGGGCTGCACGCCCCGAACTTCCGGGGCGTCCACCGGCTCAACCGCGACGAGGACGGGCGCGTCAAGTGCGTCGCGTGCATGATGTGCCCGACGATCTGCCCCGCCAACTGCATCCACATCGAGGCGGCGGAAAGCCCCTGGGACGATCGCGAGAAGTACCCCAAGAAGTTCGAGATCGACGAGCTTCGGTGCATCTTCTGCGGCATGTGCGAGGAGGCGTGCCCCGTCGACGCGATCGAGCTGACGACGGAGTACGACATCGTGGGTCTCACCCGTCAGGAGATGATCTTCGACAAGGAGAAGCTCCTGCATATCTACGACGTCACGATCGACAAGAAGCCCATGTAAACCGGCGGGAGTCGGACGCTTCGTGTCCCGCCGACCGGCCCGGGGCGGGGTATTGCCGTGCGCACGAAAGCGCCCCGATCGCAGAGACCGGGGCGCGCGCTTCTTTCGGATTGCCCGCGAAAGCCTCAGCGGCGCTGACGCCTTGCGCCGGCGAGCCCGCCCAGCCCGAGCAGCGCGATCGCCCCGGGTGAGGGGATGACGTTGGCCGCGATCGAGAGCTTGTAGTCGAAGTTCGCGGTGTGGGCGAGGCCGTTCGCGTCGAGGCCATCGAACAGGATGTCGTTGTCGACCGCGTTATCGGCGAAGGTGATGTCGGGGAAGGCGGAGACCCCGATGAAGTAGGTGCCGGCGGAGAGGTTGAAGAGCTGCAGGGCGGGCAGAAGGTCGACGCCCGAGTCGTCGTCCCACGCGAGCACATCGGTCCCCGAACCATCGACCACCATGAGCTGGGCGTCGGCGCCCGGCGTGGTGCTGCCCACCGTGGCGATCAACAGGGTCGTCAGACCGTTCAGGTCGAGCCGGAACCAGTCGACATCGCCCGGGGTGATGCGCCCGTCCACCGCGATGGCGCCGCCGAGCGGGTTGATGCTGCCCACGAAATTGGCCTGCGCGATCGAATCGTTGGGCTCCGACTCGAACACCAGGTTGGCGGTTGCGGCGCTCCCGCACAGACCGACAACTATACCCGATAAGGCTATCCGCTGCATCCCTTTTTCTCCTCACCGCACCCGGAATGGGGTGGCGGGCCGGCCCAAGCACAGCACCGATAAGCATACCGCGCGGGCGTTCTCGCCCAAATAGGAAAGAGAGCCAAGTTTTCCAAAATTCACCTCGGAAACGCTTTCGTTTTCGCTTTTCGATCGGTGCTCGCGGGTCTCGCTCGAACGGGGCGGGCAACCTGCCGAAAAACCGCGGCTCAATGGGCACATTTCCTCTGGTTTGACTGGCAGGTTCCGGGGGCGCGTGTACCTGTTGATGCGGAGAACGCGCCGACGCCGCTGACGAGGCGGTCGTTCGGATAAAGATTGAGCACACGGAAGGAGATCAGATGATCCGCATGACTATGACTCTGGCCCTGTTGGCCGGGGTTGCCGGGACGGCTGGAGCCGCGACGAACGACCTGGTCGCTTCGTTCGGTTTCACCGACCTCACCGGCAGCTATATCGGTGACATCAACGGCGGTACCTTCACGGCCAACGCCACCGGCGCTGGCCCGAACGGGTCCGCTGGCGATGTGACCCGCCTCCTGGGCCTCTCGAGCCAGACCGCCAACTTCGACGCGAACTTCGCGGACGACGTTGACGAGGCGTCCGTGTTCATCACCCTTTCGGTGGTGAACATCGGTGGCGACCTGACCGGCTCGGGCAGCTTCAGCATCACCGACACGGACGGCGACGTCCTGCAGGGCGAGCTCAGCGGCTCGTGGCAGGTCGGGGCATTCGGGTTCGTGTTCTTCAACGGGATGATCGATATCGCCAGCTTCCAGAGCGACGGCGATCCCGGCGAGGACCTGACCTTCGACGGCCCGAACGGGGGCAGCTTCCAGTTCGGCGACCTGCAGGCTCTGCAGCTCAACGGTGCGTTCAGCATGCTGTTCCGCAGCGTGGGCGGGTTCGATGACTCGTTCCAGGGCGCCAACGTCCAGGCCGACGGCATCCTGATCCCGACCCCCGCGACCGCGGTGATCGGTCTGGTCGGCCTTGCGACGATGACCCGTCGCCGCCGCGCCTGACATCCATTTCGGGGCGAGCATCTCCTCGCCCGCCCGTCCCCCACCTAGTCCATGCGCGACCCAGGGTGACGAGACGAGTGAGAACGACGACGCCGCGGGCTTTGCTCGCGGCGTCGATCTTTTTTGGGCAGGCACACGGGTGCAGCGGGGTGCCGGGGCCGGTCCTCAGGCCAGGGCGTCGCGGAGCTGGGCCGCGAGGGCCTGGGCTTCGCTGCGGACCGCGGTGCGCCAGGCTTCTTCCGCGAGGGCGGTGCCCGCGTCGTCATGCTGGGCAAAGTCGGGGTAGGTGACGGAGCGGCTGGCGGTCGCGAGCAGGCCCAGCGCGCCGGGCGTGGCGGCGCCCGGTCGGGCGAGGGGGCGGAGGTCCTCTGGCGAGGCTCCCTGGGCGCCGATGCCCGGGGTGAGAAAGACCTGGTCGGGCATCGCGGCTCGGAGGGCGCTGGGGCTGGGCTTCGCGGTCGCGTCGGTCTTGGTGGCCCCCACCACCGCGCCCAGGGCGCTCAGGCCATTGGCTCCGCGGTACTCGGCGCCGAGCTGGGCGATCGTCTCCGCGACGCGCTCCGCGACGGTGCGCCCGTCGCGGAGGGTGCTGGCCTGGATGGCGTCGGAGTCGGGGTTGCTCGTGCGAACGAGGGCGAAGACCGCCAGCCCCGCGTCGAGGAAGGGGCGGATGCCCGAGGGCCCGAGGTAGGCGTTGACGGTGACCGCGTCGGCTCCCATCGCTGTGGCGGAGGCGGCGTAGTGGGCGGCGCTCGTCCCGATGTCCCCCCGCTTCGCGTCGAGCAGGACGAAGAGGCCGGCCTCACGGGCCGCCCAGATCGTGCGCTCCAGGGCGGCGAAGCCCGGGCTGCCCCAGCGTTCAAAGCAGGCTGCCTGGGGCTTCACGGCGCAGGCGACGCCCTCGACCGCTTCGATGACCCCCCGGGAGAAGGCCTCGAGGGCCGCTGCGGGCTCGCGGTGGGTGCGGATCGCTTCGGGGATGCGTTCGACGACCGGGTCGAGGCCCACGCAGAGCGGGGCGCGGCGCTCGTCGATGAGCGCAGCGAGCCGGTCGATGACGTCGGAAGCGGTGTTGGTCATCCGCCCTGGCCCGTGACTTCGTCGATGAAGGCGCGGATGAGTTCGGTGGTCTTCTCGGGAGCGTTCTCGAGGGGCCAGTGCCCGCCCTGCATGACGGGCTCGACGCGGATCGCTGAGCCCTTGGTGAGTTCAGCCCACTCGGCCCGCAGGTCGGCCTCGCTCGTGGGGCGCTGCGCGAAGGGCCCGATGATGGCGAGCATCGGGACCTCGGCCTCCGCCAGCGCGGGGCGTGCGTCGGATGCGAGCAGCTCGAGGTAGTACCGCTTCGAGACGGTGGGATCGGTGCGGGCGATGAGCCCGGCGAGGGCGTCGGCCCGGGCCCTGCTCTTCACCTCGGCGCGGGTGTTGCGGGTCAGGACCTCGGTCCAACCCTGGTTGGGCACGCGTGCGATGATGTCGGCCTGCACGCGCCAGACGTGGCGGGCTCGCCTTCCCTCGTCCGCGGTGAGCGGGAGGCCCGGCGCCTCGTAGACGGGGCGCCCGTCGAGGGTGATGGCCCCCGCGATGAGGCCCGGGTGCTGGGCTGCGAGCCTCAGGGCGAGGTGGCCCCCCATGGAGTGCCCCACGACGACCGCCTTGGTGCCCGGGGCTTCCTCGCGGAGGATGGCCGCGAGGCTGTCGACCGCGCGATCGAGCCAGGGCGATGCGGAGCGGTCCTCGTTCCAGACTCGGTTGAACGGGGCGGCGTCCTGGACCGTGCCCCCGTTCATGCCCGTCAGGGTCACAGAGAGGATGCGGTGGTCGTCGTCGTGGGCTTCGATGAAGGGGTCGAAGCTGGAGGCGTCGAGGCCCAGGCCCGGGATGAGCAGGAGCGTGGGGAGGGAGGCGTCGGAGGGGCCGGCTCGCCTGAGTTCGGCGATGCCCGGGTGGTCCGTCCTGGCGCTCGCAACGGGCGCGACGAGGGCCAGCAGGAGGAGGATGGCGGGCAGGACCGCGCCAAGGGGGCTCGGGCTACGCTGTCTCTGATGGCCAGGGCGGGTGGTGTCGCTGGTCGTGCTGAGCATGCCGGAGTGTAAGCCTTGGGTTCGCCGAATACGCCGAAGCACCTGGACCTGAAGAAGGACCGCGGGCTCACGATCGAGTGGGCGGACGGGGCGGGGTCGTACTACTCGATCGCGTACCTGCGCCGGATGAGCCCGTCGGCGGACCAGCGGGAGCTGCGGAAGGCGATGGGCAAAAACCCCCTGACGGTGCTGCCCACGACGCCGGCGGGCGGGGAGATCGTGGCGGTGGACGCGGAACTGGTGGGGAATTACGCCATCCGGATCCGGTTCAGCGACGGGCACTCGACCGGGATCTACACCTGGGACTACCTCCGGGAGATCGACCCCGCGAACCGGGAGGAGGGCTCCCCGGCGCCGGGGGATGAGGCTTCTCCCCACAGTGATCCCCTGGCGCTCGGGCGGGCTCGGCCTTCGGGTGGCGGGGGCGGGGACGAGTGAGCGGGGCGGGGGCCTTGGTGCGGGCGGATGCGGTGGAGCTGACGACGCCCGTCCGCTTCGTTGAGGGGATCGCGGAGCCGGTTTGGCGGGGGCTGGAGGCGCTCGGGCTGACGAATGTGGGGCGTCTGATCGCGCACCTGCCCATGAGGCACGAGCGCGAGGAGGCGGAGGCGACGATCGACAGGCTGGAGGCGGGGGCGATCGTTTCCACCCGTGGCGAGGTGACCGCGTGCCGGGTGTCGGGGTTCGGGCGGAAGAAGCGGTTCGAGGCGGTGCTGGCGGACGAGACGGGTCGGGTCGACCTGGTGTGGTTCAGCCAGCCCTACCTGCAGAATCGGATCGGGGCGGGGACGAGGCTCCGGGTGCAGGGGACCTTGAAGCTGCGCAGCGGGCAGGGGCAGATCGCGAACCCTCGCTGGTGGATCGTCGACTCTCTGGAAGGGGAGGGCGGGGACGCGAGGCTGCGCCCGGTGTACCCCGCGAGCGAACGGGTGAAGAGCCGTGAGATCGAGCGGGCGATCGGGCTGGTCTTGCCCCGTGCTCTGGAACAGATCGAGGACCACCTGAGCGAGGCGTACCGGCGGGAGCGGGAGATGCCCGGGCTCGCGGAGGCGTACCGGATGTCGCACGCGCCGCGGGACGAGGCGGAGACGCGGGAGGCGCGCCGGCGCCTGGCGTACGACGAACTGCTGATGCTGCAGCTGGGTGTGCACCTGCGCCGGGCGCACCTGCGCCGGGAGTTGACAGCACCGGCGCTTCGGCTGGATGACGAGGTGGACGCGCGGATCCGGGGACGGTTCGCGTTCACGCTGACCGGGGCGCAGGACCGGGTGGTGAAGGAAGTTGCGGCGGATCTTTCGAAGACGGTGCCGACGAACCGGCTGATCCAGGGCGATGTGGGGGCGGGGAAGACGGTGATCGCGCTGTACGCGCTGCTGATGGGGGTGGCGAGCGGGCACCAGGGGGCGCTGATGGCGCCGACGGAATTGCTCGCGGAGCAGCACTTCGCGGGGATCACGCGGACGCTGAAGGGCTCGGGCGTGAAGGTGGCGCTGCTGACCGGGTCGCTCGCCCGGGATGAGCGGGAGCGCCTGCTCCGGCGGATCGAGGCGGGGGAAGTGGACCTCGTGATCGGGACGCACGCGCTCCTGACCGGGTCGGTGGGGTTCCGGTCGCTGGGCGTGGTGGTGATCGACGAGCAGCACCGGTTCGGCGTGCACCAGCGGGCGACGCTGCGGACCAAGGGGACGACCGCGACGGTGGGCGCAGCGGACATCAGCGCGGTGACGCCCCATGTGATCGTGATGACCGCGACGCCGATCCCCAGGACACTGGCGATGACGGTGTTCGGGGATCTGGATGTCTCGACGATCGATGCCCTGCCCCCGGGGCGGACGCCGGTGGAGACGGTGGTGTTCACCAATGAGGAGCTGGCCCGTTCGGACGCGGTGCTCGTGGAGCGGATCCGGGCGGGGGAGCGCGGATTCGTGGTGGTGCCGACGATCGAGGGGGAAGAGGCGGGGGGTGAGGGAGAATTGGCAGGGGTGCGGGAGGAAGTGCGCCGCCTGGAGCGGGGGCCGCTGGCGGAGTTTCGGGTGGCGGGCCTGCACGGGCGGCTGAAGCGGGACAGCCGGGACGCGATCATGGAGCGGTTCCGGCTGGGGCTGATCGACTGCCTGGTCGCGACGACGGTGATTGAGGTGGGCGTGGATGTCCCTGAGGCGACGGTGATGGTGGTGCACAACGCGGAGCGGTTCGGGCTGGCGCAGCTGCACCAGCTGCGGGGTCGCGTGGGGCGCGGGGACAAGCCCTCGATCTGCGTGCTCGTGGGCGACGCGACGACGCCCGAGTCCCAGCAGCGCCTCGGCGCGATGGCGGCGACGACGAGCGGGTTCGAACTGGCGGAGAAGGACCTCGAGATCCGGGGGATGGGCGAGCTCTTCGGTGATCGCCAGTCGGGGCTGCCCCCCTTCGAGGTGGCGGACCTGAGCCGGGACTGGGAGCTGCTGAGGCTGGCTCGGGAGGACGCGGAGGTGTGGCTGGAGCGGAGCCCGAAACTGGGTGCGCCGGAGGACGGGCTGGCGAAGCGCCGGCTGCTCAAGAAGTACGGGGATGCGCTCGGGATCGCGGATGTGGGATAGCACCCCTCTTCGGGGCCCGTACAGTCCGGGCATGAGTTTCAACCAGCGACTGGCGGCGGTGCTCGAGGAGACGGCGAAGCTTCTCGAGCTGACGGGCGGGGATCGGTTCCGGGTGAACGCGTTCGCGAAGGCGGCGCGGACGGTGGAGGCGTCGGCGACTGATCTGGAACCGATCGCGGGGGATCCGAAGGCGCTGACGGCCCTCGACGGGATCGGGAAGGGGATGGCGGAGAAGATCGGGGCGTTCGCGGAGACGGGGGAATTCGCGGATCACGCGGAACTCACCGCGAAGGTGCCGGCGGGGCTGTTGGATGTGATGGATGTGCCGGGCCTGGGACCGAAGACCGTCAAGGCGATGTGGGAGGAGCTGGGCGTCGAGGATCTCGACGGGCTGCGCCGGGTGATCGATTCGGGCGAGCTGGCTGAGCTGCCCCGGATGGGGGAGAAGGCGGTCGCGAAGATCGAGCGGAGTCTGCAGTTCCTGGAGCAGTCGGGACGCAGGCTGCACTTGGGGGTGGCGTGGCCCGTGGCGCAGCGGGTGGTGGAGGCGCTCTTGGGGGTCGAGGGCGTGGAGCGGGCGGAGGCGGCGGGGAGCCTGCGCCGGGGGAAAGAGACGATCGGGGATATCGATGTGCTGGTCGTCGCGCAGGACCCGGCGAGGGCGCACGCGGCGCTGCGCGAGATGGCGGGCGTGGTGGATGTCATCGCGTCGGGCGAGCGGAAGACGAGCGTGCGGGTCTCGATCGAGGAAGCCTACGGGCGGTGGAAGGGCTTCGAGCCCGAGGGCGGGTCGAGCGTACAGGTGGACCTGCGGACGGTGCCGGCGGCGAGCTGGGGAACCGCCCTGATGTACTTCACGGGCTCGAAGGAGCACAACGTGAAGCTGCGCGAGAAGGCCCGCCAGCAGGGACTCACGCTGAACGAGTACGGGCTGTTTCCCGACGATGATCCCGACGCCGGCCCCCCGCAGGAGCGTGGCATCACGCCCGAAGCGAGCGACACGGAGGAAGCGGTCTACGCCCGCCTCGGCATCGCGTGGGTGCCCCCCGAGGTGCGCGAGGACCGGGGGGAGCTGGCGGTCGACGAGACGCCCGAGCTGGTGGAACTGGCGGATATCAAGGCGGAACTGCACGCGCACACGACCGCGTCCGACGGCAGGCTGACGCTCGCGGAACTGGTCGAAGCGGCCCAAAGCCGCGGGTTCCACACGATCGCGGTGACGGACCACTCCAAGAGCAGCGCCCAGGCGGGCGGGCTGAACGAGAAACGCCTCGCGGAGCAGGCAGCGGCGATCGAGGAGGCTCAGGCGGCGTTCGACACGATCACGATTCTGAAGGGGAGCGAGGTGGACATCCTCGCGGACGGGTCGCTCGACTTCGACGACGAGACGCTGGCGGCGCTGGATGTCGTGGTCGCGAGCCCGCATGTCGCGCTCGACCAGGACCCGAAGAAGGCCACCGCCCGGCTGCTCAAGGCGATCGCGAACCCGTTCGTGCATGTGCTGGGGCACCCCACGGGGCGCATCCTGCAGCGCCGACCGGGGTTACAAGCCGCGATGGACGAGATCATCAGCGCCGCGAAGGAGCACGACGTGGCGCTCGAGATCAACGCGCACTGGCTGAGGCTCGACCTGCGCGACACGCACGTCGCAGCGGCGGTGGAGGCGGGGGTGAAAATCGCGATCGATTGCGATGTGCACGCTCTTGGAGATTTCGACAACCTGAGGTACGGTGTGATGACGGGCCGGCGGGGTTGGCTGACGAAGGACCTGTGCATCAACGCTTGGAGCAAGACGAAGCTGCACACGTGGCTGAAGGGGAAGCGATGAGCCGGAGCAACCGTCGGGCCTTCACCCTGATCGAGCTGCTGGTGGTCATCGCGATCCTGGCGGTGCTGATCGGCCTTCTGCTGCCGGCGCTCGGCGCGGCCCGGAAGCGGGCGTGGGCGGCGGTCGACCTCTCGAACATGCGTCAGCTCTCGGTGGGGCTGAGCCTGCACGGGACGGAAAAGGGCTTCTTCCCCGCCCACCGCCTTCCGGGGCTCGAGGTGCACGAGCCCTCGGGTCGCCCCCGGGCGCGCTGGCACTTCCCGATCGGCGAGTATGTGGGCCAGCCCTTCACGCCCATCGGCGAACAGGAGTACCTCGAGTTCACGGGCGGGGGCAACCCGAGCGCTGCGAAGGACGACCTGCGACGCGTGGACAACCCGGTTTTTCTCGACCCGAGCCACAAGCCCGAGGACTTCCGCAGCAAGAAGTCGGGCGACCTGATGGCCTTCCGCAACGGGAGCTACGGGTACAACTACCTCTACCTCGGGAACTCCCGGGGTGAGGGCCCGGGGGGCCGGGCGGCGAACTACCCGGTCCGCGAGCACAGGATCCTGAGGCCCTACGCGACCGTCGGGTTCGCGGACAGCCGTGGGAACCAGAGGCTCGTCGCGGAAGAGGGCCTGCGGGAGCACGCCTACACGATGGACCCGCCCCGGCTCGACCCCGGGAACACGGGGGCGCAGACGTTCGCCCAGGACAGCGACCCGAGCCCGGCGGACGCCCGCCACGGGGGCAAGGTGAACGTCGCCTGGCTCGACGGGCACGCGGACGCCCGGACGCTCGAGGAACTGGGCTACGTAGTCGAGGACAACGGCGCCCGGACGCAGCGGGTCGCGGTGGACCTGGGCGACAATGGGCTGTGGAACGGGCTGGGGTTCGACAAGGACGCGACGGAGCCCTGAGCGGGGGGCGGGGCCAGGGCGGGATCGGGTCTGGGGCGGGGATGCACGGACCCCGCGGAGCCAGATCCGTGGCGCCATGGGCGAGGCCCCGGCGGTCCTAAAGTGGGGGCATGTTCGACCGACTTTCCGACGGCTTCAACGGCGTATTCCGCAAACTCAGCGGGCAGGGCAAGATCTCCGAGGACAACGTCCGGGAGTCGATGGAGGAGGTGCGCACGGCTCTCCTGGAGGCCGATGTGCACCAGGAGGTCGTCCGGGACTTCACCCGGAAGGTGCTGGAGGACGCCCTCGGGCGGGAGGTGACCAAGAGCCTCAAGCCCGGGCAAGAGATGATCGGGATCGTGCACGACCGGCTGGTCGAGCTCCTGGGGGGGGACCCCGAGACCGGCGAGGTCGCGGTCAAAGAAGGCGGTGGGCACCCGGGCATCATGAAGGTGAGCCCCGGGCCCACGGTGGTGATGATGTGCGGGCTGCAGGGGTCGGGGAAGACGACGACCTGCGGGAAGCTGGCGGCCCACCTGAAGAAGCAGGGACGGAGCGTGATGGTGTGCGCCGCGGACCTGCAACGCCCCGCGGCGATCGAGCAGCTCGAGACGGTGGCCCAGGGCGCGAACGAATTGGTCGCGAGCGGACCCACGATCCGCTTCCACGGGGAGCCCGACAAGGCGGCGGAGTACGGCAAAGCGGTGAACGTCGCGGTGCAGGTGTGCCGTCGGGCGTACGAGGCGGCGCAGAAGGCGGGCGTGGATGTCCTGATCCTCGACACCGCGGGCCGGCTGCACATCAACGACGACCTGATGGGCGAGCTGCACATGGTGCAGAAGTCGCTGAGCCCGCACCACATCTTCCTGGTCGTCGACGCGATGACCGGGCAGGACGCGGTGAACAGCGCGAAGGCGTTCCACGAGCGCCTGACGGTCGACGGGATCATCCTGACGAAGTTCGACAGCGACACGCGGGGCGGGGCGGCGCTGAGCGTCAAGACGGTGACCGGCGCCCCGATCCGCTACATCGGCGTGGGCGAGAAGCTCGACGCGATCGAGGCCTTCCACCCCGAACGGATGGCGGGGCGGATCCTGGGGATGGGCGACGTGGTCAGCCTCGTCGAGAGGGCGCAGCAGGAGGTCTCGGAAGAAGAGGCCGAAGCCCTGCAGGCGAAGATGGCCAAGGGCGAGATGACGATGGAGGACTTCCTGGGCCAGCTCCGCACACTGCGTCGCATGGGACCGATGAAGCAGCTGCTGGGCCTGCTGCCGGGCCTGGGCTCGGCGTTGAAGGACGTGGAGATCGACGACGGGCAGCTCACGCGCGTGGAGGCGATGATCCAGTCGATGACCGCGAAGGAGCGGCGCAAGCCGGGCCTGATGAACCCGAGCCGGCGGCGCCGGATCGCGTCGGGAAGCGGGACGGATCAGCAGGACGTGGGCCAGCTCGTCAAGCAGTTCGACACGATCAACAAGCTGAGCAAGCAGATGGGCGGCATGAGCGCCGCGGGCCGGGTCGGCGCGGTGCGCGACCTCGGGGCGGGCGGGGGGATGCCCGGGATGCCCATGCTGCGGACGAAGGGGGCGACGGCGCAGAAGAAGCGGGGCGTGAAGCAGCGCAAGAAGCGGAAGTGAGCGTGCGGCTGCCTCCGCTCAGGGGCAGCCGGCGTCGTAGACAGCGAGGAAGCGCGTGACGTCGGCGAAGGTGAGGCCCCGGGGCTCTTCCGCGTCGACCGAGGGGTCGCCCGCAGCAAAGGCCACAAGGAACGCGGTGAGATCGGCGAAGGTGATCAGGCCGTAGGGCGGGGCACGGTCGGCGACCGAGCAGGCGTCGGGGTGTCCGGACTGGAAGGCGCCGAGTCGCCCGCTGAAGCCGGCACGATTGAGCCCCATGGGCCCGGTGTTCGCGGAGGAGAGGGGGCGGGCGAGGTCGGACGAGGCGTAGGCGGCGGCAAGGTCGGCGGGCGACGGGTTCGCGGGCAGCGACTCGGCGCCGGTGACCTCTACGCGCACACCGTTGCCGTGTATCTCCCGGAACGCAGGGAGGTCACCGGCCGACGCCCCGAGCTCCGGCGTCTGAAAGCCTGCGGAACCGGCGTCGAGCGTGTTGGGGCCGAACCAGATCTGTCCGAGGTCCGGCGTTCCGTCCCAACCCACGACGACGCCGGGCAGCAACGGCGGCGGCCCGAAGCCGAGAGCGCTGTTCACGAATCGCGGGCCAGCCCCGCTGCCTGCACGCTCGACGACCAGATCGTGGATGAACGCGCGGCCCGTTGCGTTCGACGCCACGCCGAAGAGCGCCGCTCGGCTATCCCCCTGTGACCGGATGGTGCTGTTCGCGAAAGCCACATCTTCGGAGGCGATGCCGCCAAGGACCGCGTAGCGACCATCGACTACGAACAAGCAAGATTCCCAGTATGAAAGACCGAACGAGCGGCTCAGTTGGTTGATGCGGACGGGGGACGGGCCGAAGTACGAACGGCGCACGGCGACCCCACGGGCGTTGAAATTCCACATCTCGCGGACAGATTCGACATACACATCGGCGACCTGCACGGGCATCGCGTCCCCGTCGCGTGCGTCGATGCCGGCGATCTGCGCTGGGTCCATGGGACATTGAAAGGGAGCGAAAGACGCTTGGTTATAGGAGAGCGCGATGCTTCTTCGAAAGTCTGCGGATGCAACTTTACCCTCATGGAATGAGCCGATTCCAAAGCGTGGAGGGAAGCCGAGGTTGGCATCGGACCCGTCCAGGTAGAGCAACTCGTACCCCGCGTGCACGACTTGATCAGCGATCTCGACGCGTTCGTACGGGGGGCGGTTGCCCTGGGTGCTGACGACAAGGGGCCCGCCGTCGGTACCGATGCCGATGTGCTGATTCCGAAAGGCTCGCACGATATCGCCCGGCCCGCCGCCGTTCACCACAGCGATATTGTCATCGTCATTGCACGCCACAAAGAGCATGTCGCGGATCAGCACAGCCGCCCCGGGGTAGAACTCGAGCGTTCTCTTCGAGCCGTAGCGGAGCATCAGCGAAACCGTCAGTCCGGCGACTTCAACTTCTTGAATCGGATACGGATCAAAGTCGTTGACGGTGATGAACGCTCGCTGCTCGGAGGCCAGGCTCACCGCTACGCGGTACGCCGGTTCTTGACCGCTGCCCGGGGCGTCACCGGAAGGCGTCTTCAAGTAGACATCGGCCCCGTTGACCACCCAGCCTTCGTCGACAGCCTGCAATTCGGCGAGCGATCCCGCCGGCCGCAGGGCCACACGGGGTTCTTCCATAATTCGGAATGACTCCACATACGACCTGTTGAACGCGAGGTCGCTGATCAGGCCTTCCGGCGGGATGGGACGGTGAGCCGGTACGGCCCATCCCCGGAGCACCGCGACCGGCGTCCAGCCCATCGGCGGGAGGGTCGTCCGGTAGATGCCACCCCCGATGGGCTCGTACCCAAGTTCGTCGACCGAGAACCCGCGAGTCAGGTGTGCGCGGGGGACGGAACTGTCTACGAGATGGCGCGAGAGGATCCGCAGCGTTTCCACGCCCGGCCCGGTCGCCTTGATCGCGATCGGGATCTGGAGAGGGTTCGCTTCACCTTGGAGCCACAGGATCACCTCCTGGCTGCCCTCGATCGGCTTGTCCACGAGGGTGTTCCAGGGGCTCTCAATCGTGCCCTCGCCATCGACCGGCGCTTCGAAATCGACAAAACGCTCGATGCTGGTCTCGCCGGCCTTCTGGGCGGTGGCGGTCTGGGCGAATAGGGCAAGGCAGGCGAAGGCGATCATCGCCGCAATTTTTCCGGTCTTCCTCATCACTACTATGTAGCGGTTCGCACCCTGCGGATCAAGCGTTCGTCGCCGGATTGCACGGAACTTGTTCGTTGCTCACTCCCGGTCGAGGGGCAGGGCATCGGCCCGCTCCCCCCGCACCCACGCCCGGTAGCGGGGCCAGAGCAGTTCGCGGACGACGATCTTGAGGCAGGCGGCCAGCGGGATCGCGATCAGCAGCCCGTAGATGCCGAAGAGGGCACCCCCGGCGAAGACGGCGAACATGATCGAGGGGATGTCGAGGTCCGTCTCCTTGCCCTGGATGCTGGGCGTGAGCATGTAGTCGTCGGCGAGCTGGCCGATCTGATAGATGACCGTCGGTGCGAGGAGGATCCACCACCAGCTTCCGCGGAAGCCGGTGTGGTTCTCGAGTGCGAGCAGCACGATCGAGACGGGCAGTCCCACGAGGGCGGCGTAGGGGAAGACGCCCAGGAGCCCGGTCGCCATGCCGATGACCGGCGCGAGGGGCACGCCCACCGCGAACCACCCGACGGAGAAGAACACGCCCAGGATCAGCCCGATCAGCAAGCGCCCCCGGACGAACCCGGAGACGACGCGGTCGAGCTTGGTCGCGAGTTCGACCGCACGGTCGCGGTGCTTCTCGGGGACGAGTTCCTCGCCGAAGTCGGTCACCCTCGGGAAACCGGTCGAGATGAAGAAGAAGAAGAACGCGGTCAGGAAGAGCATCACGCCCAGCGTGGTCAGCGTGCCCAGCAGCCCGAAGAGCGCCGCGATCGCGTTGCCCCCGGTCTGGAAGAGCCCTCGCGTGATCGCGGCGGCGTTGTCCTCGATCCAGCGCAGGACTGCGTCGAGCGAGCCCGCGCGCTCCCCCCCAGCGATCGCTGGGTCCGTCGGTGTCGCCTCGGGGCGCGTGCCCTCCCGGTCGACAGCGCTCGGGGCCGGTGATTCGTCGGGTG
>DAIQNV010000001.1:32550-74267 GCA_036788215.1 Phycisphaerales bacterium
GGTGATTCGTCGGGTGGGTCGGTGCCGCTGGTCGATTCGGGGTCGGTCTGCGGCTCGCCCTCCCGGGGATCGGCGGGCGTCTGAGAGGCGCCCGCCGACTCGGGCTCGATCGGCGGGGGCTCGATCTTCTCGCGGACCCAGAGAATCGCGGAGCGCACGCCCTGCCACGTGCCGTCGGGCACGCGCCGGGCGAGGCGTTCGTTCTCGGGCTCCGCGAGGCTCTGGCGGAGGGCGGAGACCTCGCGCCGGAGGTCCTGGGCGAATCGGACGCCCTGCGCCACGCCCACGCCCACGCCCACCACCGCCGGCACGCCCACCGAGACAGCGATGACGAGCAGCATCACGATGACGGCGCCGCGCCGCTGCAGGGCGGTGCGGCGCTGCAGCCAGCGGACGACGGGCTCGACGAGATACGCGAGCAGCAGCGCCAGCAGCAGGGGCACCGTGACGATGGAGATGACCGAGCCCAGCCAGATCAGCCCGATCAGTGCGAGCACTGCGACGACATCGCGCAGGGGTTGGATCTGCCACAGGTGCAGCCGGGCCCACGCCGGGCCCTCGGGTCGGTTCATCGCCATGAGGAGAAGATACTGGGAGAACGCCCGGCGCGATTACTCGCGGGCGATCGAGTCGAGCAGGCCCGCGCCGAACTCCTCGTCGAAGTCGTACACGCCCTGGAAGTCCTCGAGCCGGTCCTCGTCGGTCGTGCGCATGAGCCCCGCTTCGACCATCGCGAAGACGATGCGACCGAAGTCGTCGGTTCGCCGGATGCCCCACTTCGCCAGAACGGACCGCGCGAGCAGCCCGTATCGCTCGATCGCGAAATCACGCAGGGCCAGACACAGCTCCTGGCCAGAGACATGACGAGACTCGTCCTCATCGGTCGGGGGGGTGTTCGCCGCGTGCTCGCCGTGCACGGAGCGGACCGCGTGAGCCAGCCCGTCCCGGAGGAACTCGTAGGCCTTCGGGCTGTAGCCACCGGCGCGTTCCATGATGTCCTTGAGATCGATGAGCTCGGACACGGGCGTTTCCTTCGGCCCTCGGACACACCGATTCCGGGTGCCGGAGCCCTCATCCTAGAGAATCCGCTCAACCGGACCAAACGACTTCATCGGCCCGCGGATTCCACCCCATGAAATCGGACCCGACAAAGGCTCCGATGCGGGCGAACGCCCCCCGGGGACACAAGGCGGCGGTCGGACCTGTGCTCGCTGGGGTGGGGTCCGGCTCAGTCTGTACGCCAGCGGCGGGCGTGCGGTTTGCCGCCTGCTTCTCGGACGCGGTCGCGGACGCTGACATGGGGCGAGTCGGCGTTGTACCACCGCAAGGGGGCGAGTGCCCACTCCTGGGCATAATCCACCCCAATGCGGGTGGTATTGATGATCCGGCTGGGTGCCCGGGCTGGATCGGACGCCTCGATCCAGAGGGCCGGTGATTCCACGAGGTCGATGGCGTTCAGGTAGCGGTCGATCGCCAGGGCGGCGCAGAGTTTCGCGGGGCCCGAGCAGAGGTCGGTTTCGCGGAGAGCCTTGGCGTCGCGGGGCCTGGCGTTCGGGCTCGACGGGCGGGCGCGGAGGCGTCGCATCGTGGTCAGGCCCTGGGTGGGGGCGAGGGCCCGGACGAGGACCGCGACCGGCTCGTCGACGGCGCCGCAGACGACGTTGAAGCAGTGGTGCATGCCATAGGTCAGGAAGACGTAGCTGGTCCCGGGGGGCCCGAACATGGGCTCTGTGCGCGCCGTGCGCCGCCAGCCCACGGAGTGGGCGGCCTTGTCCTCGGGCCCGCAGTAGGCCTCGGTCTCGACGATCGCGCCCGCGAGACGGCGTCCGCGATGCAGGCGGACCAGGGTGCACCCCAGGAGTTGCCTGGCGAGCGTTTCGGGATCGAGGGCGTAGTCGGGTCGGGTCAGTCGTTGCACGTCGGGTGGGCTCCCGGGGCCGTCGTCGCGGTCGCGCGGGCGCTGTTCGCAAGGGTGATCACCCCGGAAGGTCGGGATCTCCCGAGGGTGGCTCGCCTGGAGCCGACAGCCGGTCGATACGGACCTCCGGGGGCGGAAGCCGGAGGTGGTGGATGAAGCGGGTGGTGTACGTCAGCACAGCGGTGTCCGACTTCGACGCGGCGACGCTCGCGGCGCTCGTCCGGCATTCCGCGGAGGCGAACACGCTGCGGGACGTGACCGGCGTGCTGCTCTTTTCGTGCGGCGACTTCATGCAGCTGCTCGAGGGCCCCGAGACGACGATCGACACGCTGATGGATCGGATCGAGGCGGACCCGAGGCACACCTGGGTGAGCCGGCTGATCGACGAGCCGACGGACCATCGCCTGTTCCCCGACTGGGGCATGGCGCTCGCGGATTTCGAGCACCCGCCGGCGGCGTCGCTGGCGGAGTTCCGCGTGATCGCGGACTTCCTGACGCACGTCCACGGGCCGGCGGACGATGCGCTGGTGCTCGGCCTGCTCCGGCACTTCCGCTCGCGGGCCCACAGCGATTCGGCTGCACAGCGGTCCGGGACTCACGCGTAGGCATGGAGCCCGGGCAGCAGCAGGTTGACCCCGAAGTAGGTCCACAGCATCACGAAGAACCCGACGACGCTGAGCCACGCGGTGACGAGGCCCTTGTTGCCGCCCGTGACGAAGCGGACGTGGATCACGATCAGGTAGACGATCCAGGTGATGAGGGCCCAGGTCTCCTTGGGGTCGAAGGCCCACCAGCGTCCCCAGGAGTGGTCGGCCCACCACGCGCCGAGCAGCGTGCCGACGCCCAGCGTCCAGAAGGCGAGCTGCAGCACGATCATCTGGGCGGTGTCGAGGTCGCCCAGCGTGCGGGCGGTCGTGGGGCGGGCGTTTGCGGTCTCGGGCCGGGGCGCCTCGCCCGAGCCCAGCGCCCCGGCGGCGACGGTCTCGAACTCGGTCCTGCCCAGGAGGCGGGACGCGTAGTGCACGCCCAGGTAGAACAGGCTGATGACGAAGCCCAGGGTGATGAACCCGTAGCTCGTGAGCACGGTCGTCACGTGGTACTTGAGCAGCACGCTCGTGTTCAGGATCGCGGCCTCGCGCTCGATCGAGCGACCGGGGATGCCGGTCTCCGTCGCGGCGATGAGCACGAGGAAGCCCGACGCGGCGGCGGCGGCGCCGAAGAGCCACTGGCGACGGGCGAACATGATGCCCATGCCGACGATGGAGGCGAAGAGGCTGAGCCCGGTCATGGACTCGAACTGGTTCTGGATCGCGAACCGCTCCGCGATGATGCACCGCATCGTGAACCCGATGGCGTGCAGCGCAACCGCGAGGAAGAGGAAGCCCTGGCCCGCCATGCCGATGCCACGCCGGCCCGTCCCGAACGCGATCGTCAGGCAGAGCAGCGCGACGAGGTAGGTCCAGTAGCCCCACTCGAAGAGGTTCGACTCGTTGTACGCCAGCTCGAGGGCGCGGCGTCCGCCGGGGTAGAGCTCGGCGTTGACGGTCGGCAGGATGCTCGCGAGCTCGGCGACCGCAGCGTTGACACCCGGAGCATCGCCGGCGCGCCAGGCGGCGCCGAGGCGGGCGGTGACCTGGCGCACCGGGCTGTCGGCGGGCCACTCGGCGATGTGGTGCCAGAGGTCGGTCCGGTCGTTGGGCGCGATGACGAGGAAGTTCGACACGGAGTTCTTGAAGAGCGCCAGCCGGTTCTCGGTCTTCTGGATGCCATCGCGGAAGGGCGTCTCGCCGGCGTGCGCGTCGAAGATCGGCTGGGTGAGCCGGTCGACCATCAGCGGGGTCACGCGGCCCGTGCGCTTCCAGCGGCTCACCTGCTCGTCGTCGCCCTGGAAGGCGAGCTCGAGGTAGGCCTCGCGCAGGGGGAGGTAGTCGATCGTGATGAGCGGGCGATCGACATAGAACGCCGGGTCGATCGCGAGATCGAGCAGCACGAACAGGCGGTCGAACCGCGCCTCGGGGCCTCCGATGGAGTCTCGCTCGCCCTCCGCGACCGGGAGGCGGAGCGTGGAGCGACCGGTGAGGTACTCGACGGTTTCGAGCGCCAGCGTGTCGAGGATCTTCACTCGCCCGTTGTGGAAGACCGCGAGGTCACTCAGCGGGGACAGGTCCAATTCCCGGGCGAGCGCCACCTTCTCCGCGAGCGTCGTCTGGCTCGGGACCTGGGCCTCGCCGAAGGGGTTGCCGACCGCGGGGCTGGGCGCGCCGACGATCTGTTGCTCGGGATGGGCGTTGCCGGCGGGGCCGACCTCCGCCGGAGCCGCCTCGCGTTCGGAGACCCCGTACCCCTGCGCCGGGGCGAGGCCCGCGAAGACGCCGAGGATGAGCACAAGGGCCGGTACAAGTCGCTTGGTCATGCCTGCACGGTCTCCTGTTCCACGAAACTCGGCTGGTGCGGCGCGGTCGCCGGCTCGCTGTTGGCGGTCGCGGGCTTCGCGTGGCGTGCCGCGAGGATCGCCTTCTCGCGTCGCACCAGCCAGGGCTTCACGTAGAACGCCCACGGGATGCCGATGCCCATCAGGATGCCCCCGAACGCGATCACATGGATGCCGGGATTGTTGCCGACCTGCAGGATCGTGAACCGGGCGAAGGGCCCGGGGACCACGCCCTGGTCGGCGAGTTGCTGCGTCTCTTCCCAGCCCTGCTGGTCCCAGCCGGCCTGGCTCAGCTTGTACTGGTTGGGGTTGAGCCCGCTGGTCAGGCGGATCGCGGCGTTGGCGAACCACCCGCGTTCGTCGCTCCAGATGAAGGGTGCCCGCAGCGGGGCGTTCAGCTTGGCGACCTTCTCGTAGGGCCGGTCGATCGGCGGGCTCGAGCCCGGGCTGCGGGCGGGCACGACGCGGAGCACCGACTGGTAGTCACGGGGCGCGCCGCGGTGGTCGTAGGCGATCATCTCGAAGTCGACGAGACGCACGCCGAAGCCCGGGAACCCGTGGCGGATCCGCCCGAACGCCAGCGTGACCTCGCGACCGCCCGGGAGCGTCAGCGTGCGGTGCTGGTCCGCGGCGGTCTCAAGGTAGCGGGCGAAGGGGAGCCACACGACGCGGGTCCAGCGTTCGCCGGTCTCCGTCATGGGCACGCTCACCTCGACCGCGAGCATCGCCATGTCGTGCGTGCCCACGAAGCGGCGCTCGCGGTCCCGGTCGGGCACGAGGATCGGCTGCTCGACGCGGTCCGCGTGGGCCCAGGCCTCGCTGACGCGGAGGTCGATCTTGGCGACGATGTCGCGCATCACTTCGCCCGGTCGCACCGGGGGCAGGACCTTCAGGCCCCCGCCGGGCTCGCGGACGATCGCCTGGATGAGCCCCGTTTCCGCGCTCTCGTTGAGCAGCACACGCAGGCGCGTGAGCTCGAGGTAGGAGATGCGGATCGCGGGGTCGGCGTCGCGCCGATTGGGACGCCCGTCTTCCTGCGTGCCCAGGATGTCCTGGTTGATCGTGGGGAAGCGGTCGTAGACAAACCGCTCGTAGGCGTCGCCCTCGGGGGGCGTGATCTGCAGCACCGCGACGGGCGAGGTCGCGCCGTCGTACCCCTCGGTGATGATCGGGAAGGGGGGCTCTGGCAGCAGTTCCTTCACGCCGACGCGCCAGCCGGTCTCGCCGATCACGTACTCGTTGCCCGCCTCCGCGGCGATCACGGTCCGCACGCCCTCGACGCCCCCGGGCACGCTGGGCACCTCGACGATCAGGGCGTGGGCGGTGCGCGCGGGGACGCGGGTCAGCAGGTCCGCGACGCGGCGCGGGTCGGCGTCGATCTCGTGCTCGAGGACGAAGGCCTCGTTCTCCGCGATGCGGTGCGCCGGGTCGAGGGGGTGCATCGGGGCGCGGATCACCGGGACGCCCCCCGCTGCGTCGTCCTCGGCGCTCAGGCGGCTCAGCAACTCCACCACGCGGACGGGGCGGGCCTCGCCCGAGAGGGGAGGCCGGGCCTGGCGCCAGTCCTCGCGGGGCTCCGCGTAGGGGGCATAGCCCACGACGCGGAAGGCGATGTCCGGATCGATGCGATTGCCCGGGCCTTCCCGCACCGGCAGGGAGAGGTCGCGACCGCCATCGTCGCCCACCGGCGTCTCCTGGGGCTGGCCCTCGTTCAGCACGCGGCTCAGGAGGGGCGCATCCCCCCCGGTCGCAGCGCCCAGGTTGTACGCGTTGTAACGCGGGATCCCGGAGAGCGGGCGCTGCTCCCAGTCGGGCTGCCCGGTCCAGGCGCGGCGCTGGGCGATCCAGAGCGCGACATAGGTGTTGTCGTAGAAGCCGGTTTGCATGATGCCGACGCCGGGCGTCTCGCCCGGAGTGGCCGGGGCATTGGGCGGGGCGGCGAAGAGGATGGTGTCCCCCTCCTTCTTCAGCCCCTGGTAATAGATGCTGCCCAGCGAGATCACCACGATGCCGGTGTGGACCGTGAGCACGCCGATGTTCTTGAAGGTGAACTCGATCCGGCGGACCGTCGTCACGATCATGTTCACCACGAAGAGCAGCAGGACGATCCGCAGGGGCCACCAGCTGTAGAACTCGAGCTCGGACATCTCAAAGCCCGGCAGGCGACGCAGCGTGACCGCCTCGTTCGCTGCGACGAAGGGCGCGAAGAACCGCAGACCGGTCTGGTCAACGGGGTCGTAGTGCAGGACGGGCCACGCGTAGAGCCCCCAGAGCCACGCGACGCCGACGCCCGCCACGATGGCGCCGGTGAGCCCGAGGCCCATGCGCAGCGCCGGGCGTGAGCCGCCCACGAGCCCCCGGGCGCCGAGGAAGACGAGCGCCGCGGCGAACGCGACCGGAACGATCACGCTCAGGCTGTAGACACCCCAGGTGGGCGCGAGCGCCAGCAGGCCGATCGGCACGCTGGCGAACATCCCATAGAGAGAAACGATGGAAAGCAGGATCACCGCGAGCCAGATCGAGCTCAGCGACCGGAGCACCCATTTCACAGGGCGCAGCGTGGGGCTCGAGAGGTGCTCGTCGTCCCAACGCTTCGCTTGCTGCCACTTGCGGCTCATCGGTCGCGGCTTTCCCCCGGAACTTCGGGCGCATGGGCCCTGCCAAGGGTTCGCTCGTCCGTGCCTTGGCGATGCCCCCCGGCTTCGCCCGGAGGGTAGGTCGATCCGGACCCCCGGGCCCCCGCCGGGACGCGATTTACGGCGCCGATCGGCGCGGGTTCGTCGGGGGGCTGAAGGTTTCGTGCTCGTCGCGCGACGGACCCCGCCCGACGAAGACCGGGCGCACGCCCGCCCCCTGTGCCAGGGCGGCGCGGCGCAGGGATTCCCCGAGCGCCGGGGGCGTCACCGCGACCAGCCCGCCCAGCATGGCGCCGGGCTGGAAGCGGTACGAATCCTCGCGCAGGCCCAGGGCCCGCGCCCCGTGCACGGTCGCCATCGCGAAGAGCACCCCGGGGTCCATATCGTCGCGCTGCAGCAGCAGGCGCATCTCGTCGAGCACGCTGATGCGGTCGGGCGTGTCGAGGTTCACGATGGAATCGGTGCCCAGGCAGACGTTGACGCCCGCATCGAGCATCTCGCGGTAGCGGTGCGGGCCGAAGTCCGTCTCCGCCCGGAAATACGCGGACGCACGGGGGCAGTACACGACGCTGGCTCCGTGCTTCCGCAGCAGGCGGATCGAGCCCGAGGCGCAGTCGTTGAGGTGCGCGAGGAGCCACCGCCCGGGCGCGGCGCGCAGCACCGGCTCGAAGTATTCGAGCGGGCTCTTCGCCGGGCCCATCATGCCCAGTCCAGTGTCATCCCACTTGCCGATCTGCGAGAGGAACTCGCGCATGGGCCCATCGGACATCATGAGGAAGCGGCGCTCTTCCGTGGATTCACCGAGGTGCGTGCACAGGGGCAGGTCGCGCCCGACGCCGATGCGCGCGGTCTCGAGATAGGTCGCGTGCCCGACCGAATACGGCGCGTGCGGGCCCAGCCCGGGGCGCGGGCCCCTGGGCGCCTCGCTCGCGATGCGGGCCGCCTCGTCAGCCGCTCGCTCCGCTGCGCCCGCGGTCCCGGCGCCGAATCCGAAGAACTCGTGGAACGCGACGCCCGGGAGGTCGGCCCGGGCCCGGGTGGCCTCGCCCGGGAGGCCCGCGCCCGCCGACCCGTCGATGTCTCCCATTGCTGCGGTGCCACCGGCGATCGAGAGCTCGACCCCGCGCCGGACGGAGGCGCGGATGTCCCCGGGCGTGGTCGCGCGGGCGGGGATGATCGACTTCGCCCAGCCCATGAACCCGCCCCCCGGATCGAAGGGGCGGGGGCCGATGTGGGTGAGGTCGAGGTGGGCGTGGGCGTTGACGAGCCCCGGGATCAGGATGGCCCCGGGCAGGTCGAGGACCAGGTCACCGGGGGACGGCTCCGGGAAAGCCCTGGGGTGGCCGATCGACGCGAGCCTGGCGCTGGCGGGGCGGAGGGGCCGGCCCTCGTCGAGAAGGGCCCGTGCGTCCGCGGCGTCGTGCAGCTCAAGGATGAGGGTGACGCCCTCGGTCCATTCCCGCCGGTGGTCCGCAGCGCCCGAAGCGTGGACGCGGAGGCGGATCGGTGGTTCCCCGGGGTCGGTGTTTGGAGAAGGTGGGGTGCGTGGCGGCGTGTTCATGGTCGCGGGGGCCGGGGGCCGATATCCTGCGGGGAAGGCGGTGGCGAGGCCGCCGGGCCGCCGCGTGCGCCCGGTCGGCGGGTTCGCAAACCGAGGAGTCTACCGATGATGAAGACGACGATGTCGGCGGGTCCGCGCTTGGCGGCCTGCATTTTGGGGCTCGGGGCCCTGCTTTCGGGCGGGTGCGTGAGCCAGCAGGCCTACGACGACCTGCTGAGCGAGAACCGGACGCTGACGAGCCGGAATGTCGACCTGCAGGGGCGGGTGGGCGAGCTCGAGCAGATGTCGCGGGGCTTGCAGCAGAACACCCAGGACTCGCGCGGGGCGATGAGCGACCTGGACCGGGCCAACGCGATGCTCCGTCAGCAGCTCAACCAGAGCCGGGCGACGATCCTCGACCTTGAGGACCGGCTCGACTCGATCCAGCTCAGCGAGATCGACCCGACGACGGACCTGGCGCTCACGCGCCTCGCCGCGCGGTTCCCCGACCTGCTGCGGTACGACTCGCAGCGGGGGATGATCCGCCTGGCGAGCGACCTGACCTTCGACTCGGGGTCCGCGGAGGTAAAGGCGGAGGCCAAGCAGAGCCTGAGCGCTTTGGGCGAGATTCTGCGGTCGCCGGAGGCGTCGGGCTACGACATCCGCATCGTGGGGCACACCGACTCCGCGACCCCGAGCGCCCGGACGAGGCAGCGCCACCCGACCAACATGCACCTCTCGGCCCACCGGGCGATCGCGGTGCGTCAGGAGCTCCTGGCGATGGGCCTGCAGCCGGCGCGGATGTACGCCGCGGGGTGGGGCGAGTTCCGCCCGGCGGTCGCCAACAACCCCGATGGCAACACGCGTGAGAACCGGCGCGTGGAGATCTTCCTGCTGCCCTCAACCGCGTCGAGCATGGCGCCCGCACAGGAAGACAGCGGGACGCCCGCGAATGTCGACCGCCAGCGTCTGAACGCGCCGGCGACCGATCCGACGAAGTGATCGGGTGAAGATGAAACCTTGGGAGCCCCGGGCGATCGCTCGGGGCTTCTTTGTTTTTGGGGTCAGAGGAATTGCCAAAGCCACGATCGTGAGATCGTGGGCTCGAGATCGAGTCCTGCGACCGTCCGCGTTGCCACCAACGCGGCTCTGAGTGCGGTGCCGGCGCGCTGAAGTCGTTGTTGTCTGGGGGTGGGGTGAGAGACGAGGCTTGGAGAGGAGAAGGCGCTGCGCTTGGGGAGTCCCTTGCTTGCGCTGCGGGCTCGTTGGGGTCAGCGAACGGCTGAGGGTGGTCAGCACGCAGCTTCGCGGGTCGTGACACCGGAGTCTGGTCAGTCCCTCGCTGGCGCTTCGGGCTCGTCCAAGGCGTCGGACTCCCTCGTGCGCTTCGCCGGGGCGAGGGCGAAGGCGAGGCTCAGGATGAGCCCGAGGGCGCTGGCGCTCGCGACGGGGAGTGTCCAGCCGGCGCTCACGAGGGCCTGGTTTTCCTTGGTGATCGCGGGGGGCCTGGGCATGATCTGCAGGGCGGCATCCCATCGCCAGGTGCCCTCCCGCAGTTCATCCTCTGCCCGCTGCGGGGGTTCCTCGCCCTGCTGGTAGGCGCGGACCTGGCGACGGTAGAAGCTCTTGCCGCTCTCGGGGAAGCGGCGCTCGGTGGTCTCGATCGTGCCATCGGGGAGAAGCTCGTGGAAGCGGAAGGTCCAGCGGTGGCGCATCACTTCGCCGAAGCCCCAGCTGTCGGCGTCGACCGCGAGGTTGAAACGCCCGCCCTCGATCACGCCCGGGTCGGGGTCGCGGATCACGACGGCGCAGCGGACGGGCAGCTCGCCCGCCTTGTAGAGCTCGCGGAACTCGCTGAGCGGGCGGCGCTCGGAGTCGGCGAAGAAGAAGACGCCCATCCAGTCGGTGTAGCGGTCGAGCCCGGGGCGGGCGACCTCGCTCGGCACCTCGACCGGGATGATGAGTTCGGTGGCGCTCGTCGGGTTGTTGGTGTCGTGGGCGGGCTCGGCGTAGCGGAGCGTGATCGTGCCGGAACCATCCTCCGCGAGGTCGGGGATGAAGGCGACCTCTCGCCCCGCGAAGTTGAAGGTGGGCTGGTCGGTGCGGATGAAGAACCAGATGGGCTTCTGGTGATCCTGGATGTACGCGTGGATGCGCTGGGCCAGGAAGATGGAGCTGACCACGAGCCCGACGAGCGAGAGCGCCGCGAGCGTCCATACGAACGGACGGGCGGGGCGACGGGATGCGTAGGGCGGACGGGTCATGGCTCCATTCACGCTAGCGCGGTGGGAGGGCGGGTGTCGCGGGCGGGACTCACTCCGGCTCGACCGCGCCGGGGGCTTCGTTGTTCTGCTCGTCGCTTGCCTGCGGGGTAATGGCCTGGGGCGGGGTGGTGTCGAAGAGGCCCGGGGTCATTCCAGTGCGAACGACGCGCCGGGAGGCGGTCGACACCTCGGGGGCGTTCGCGCGGACGCCCTCTGCGTCGGTCGCAGCGTCCTCGGACGCGTGCTTGTCCGCCTGGCCGGCGCCGCCCGCGGCGATCCACTTGGCGTGGATGTCGCTCTCGTCCGCGGGGTGACGGGGGACATTCCCGTGGTGATAGTGGGCGTAGTTGGTGTAGAAGTACTTCCAGAACTTCTCCTCGCCGACCTCCGCGATCTTGTTCTCGCGGGACTGCGTGACGATGGGGCCGGAAATGTCGGCACCGTTCCAGCGGGACATGCCGACGCCGCTGCCGCCGTCGACCGCGGTGGTGCCGCCCCAGGGCTTGGCCAGGTCACGGTTGGCGAGGTCGATGGCGGGGAAGGTCATGAAGAGACCGAGGGTGATGATGGTGGTGAGCATGACCATGCCGTTGAGCGGCTTGTCGTGGCGGAGGTGCATGAAGTAGAGGCAGACGAACATCGCCTTGATCGTGGCGATGCTCATCGCGATATTGACGTTCCAGAGCTGGGTGATGGGGAAGTCGGTGTAGGTGGTCAGGATGACCTCGCCCTTGGCGACGAAGACGGTGAGGAAGGTGAAGAAAAGCAGCGCCCCGAGCACGCCGACCATCAGCTGCCATGAGGAGACATGGTGCTCCTCGTGGTGGTGGCCCTCGTCGTCGACGGGCGTGCCGGCGTGCATCTTGTGCGGGTCGTCCCAGTCGTAGCCCGGGCCGCGCTGGTGGAGGTTGTCGCCGGTCTGGATGGATGAGGGGTCGCTCGACATGGTGCGGGACTCCGGGAGCGGAGAGGGTCCTGTCCGACGGCGTTCAGTGGATGAGGTACAGCAGCGGGAAGAGGAAGATCCAGACGAGGTCGACGAGGTGCCAGTACAGCCCCGAGGTCTCGACCATCGCGTAGTTCTTGGGCCCGTAGATGCCCTTGTACGAGCGGACCAGGACCCAGAGCAGGAGGCCCCCGCCGATGATGACGTGCAACGCGTGCACGCCCGTCGCGACGTAGTAGAGCCCCCACCACAGGGGCTCGTTCGGATCGGACGCGTAGGGGTAGTCGAAGAGGATGCCGGGGCGCTTGCCCTCGGTCCACTTCGGGATGTACTCCATGAAGATCTTGATGCAGAAGAATCCCGCGGCGCAGATCAGCGTGATGATCAGGTTGACCTTCAGCCAGAACTGCTGGTTGAGCTGCGCACAGCGGACCGCCATGGCGACCGTGAAGCTGGAGATGAGCAGCACGACCGTGTTCGTGAGGCCCCAGTTCACGTCGAGGTAGAGCGAGCCGTTGATGAACGCCTCGGGGAACTTCATCCGCAGGATCGCGTAGCCCACGAAGATGCCCGCGAAGAGCAGCACCTCGGTCGACAGGAAGAGCCACATGCCGAACTTCGCGGCATCGAACTCGTCCTCAGCGTTGCGCCAGTGGTGGCCCGGGCGGTAGTCCTCCCAGGCCATGCGCTTCGCGCCGGCCTGGCTGTCGGGCCCGGTGGGCGTGGGCGTGTCGATCGCGGTCATCGCGGTCTCCGGTGGGCCGGGCGTCGGCCGGCTCGGTCAGTGGGTCACCCGCGGTTCGGGTAGCCGGGCTGGGCCTGCGTGGGCAACGGGTACTCGTCCGCCGAGCAGTGAGGCGGGACGACCTTGTCGAAGTCGTACGGGCCGTGCCGGACGACGGGCTCCTTGTGGAAGTTGTGCTCGATGGGCGGGCTCTCCGCTTCCCACTCGAGGGTCAGGCCGCCCCAGGGGTTGGGCGGGGCGGGCGGGCCGGCGATGAGCGAGTGCACGAAGTTGAGCAGGTGGACGAAGAGGCCCAGCGCCAGGATCCACGAGCCGACGGTCGAGATGATGTGCAGGAGCTGGAACTCGTCGACGTAGGTCGCATACCGGCGGGGCATGCCCTGCGTCCCCAGGAAGAACTGGGTAAAGAAGGTGAGGTTGAACCCGATGAAGACGAGGACGGCGCCGATGATGCCCCACCGCTCCGAGTACATCTTGCCGAACATCTTGGGCCAGAAGTGGTGGATGCCCCCGATGAACGCCACCACCGTGCCGCCCATCATCACGTAATGGAAGTGGGCCACGACGAAGTAGCTGTCGTGCAGGTGCAGGTCGGTCGCCAGGGCGCCGAGGGGCAGGCCGGTCAGCCCGCCGATCGAGAAGGTGAACAGGAACATCAGCGTGTAGATCATCGGCGTGTTGAAGGCGATCGAGCCCTTGTACAGCGTCGCGGTCCAGTTGAAGACCTTGACCGCGGTGGGCACCGCGACGAGGAAGGTCAGGGCGCTGAACAGGGCCGCCGCCAGCTCACCCATCGAGGTGAACATGTGGTGGCCCCACACGAGGAAGCTCACCGCCGCGATGCCGATCGAGCTGAACGCGATGGCGCGGTAGCCGAAGATGTGCTTGCGCGAGTGGACCGCGATCATCTCGGAGATCAGGCCCATGCCCGGCAGGATCATCACGTACACCACCGGGTGCGAGTAGAACCAGAAGAAGTGCTGGTAGAGCAACGGGTCACCGCCCAGGCCCGGGTCGAAGATGCCGATGTGCAGCACCCGCTCGATCATCAGCAGGAGCAGCGTGATCCCGATGACCGGCGTCGCCAGCACCTGGATGATGCTCGTCGAGTAGAGCGCCCACACGAGCAGGGGCATGTCGAACCAGCCCATCCCCGGGGCCCGCAGCTTGTGCGTCGTCACGATGAAGTTCAGGCCCGTCAGGATCGAGCTGAACCCGAGGATGAAGGCCGCGAGCACCACGAAGAGCACCCGCCAATGGTCCGCGTCGGTCGTCGTTGAGTAGGGCGTGTAGAAGGTCCACCCTGTGTCCACACCGCCCCCCACGATCGCGATGATGCCGAATATGGACCCCGCAACGTAGATGTACCAACTGAGCAGGTTGAGCCTCGGGAAGGCCACGTCCTTCGCCCCGAGCATGAGGGGCAGGAAGAAGTTGCCCAGGCTCGCCGGGATGCTCGGCACGATGAACATGAAGGTCATGATGATGCCGTGCAGGCTGAACAGGCGGTTGTAGACGTTGTTGCCCGCGCTGACGTTCTCCGGGTCGGCCCCGAAGATCTGCCCGGTGATCACCGTCTCCGTCCCCCCCGCGGCGGTCGCGACCTCGGTCATGCGGACCGGGTCGAGCAGCTCGATGCGGACCGCCATCGCCGCCACGCCCCCGAGGAAGAACATGAACAGGACGGCGAACAGGTACATCACGCCGATCTTCTTGTGATCGACGGTGACGGCCCAGTTCAGGATCGTCGCGAGCGTCGAAGACTTGGGCGTCAGGTAGCTGCCCTCGTGATGCCCGTGATCGCCTGGGATGTGGGTGGTCTGGTCGATGGTGCTCATGCTCGAACCTCTCGGCCTGTGGCCCGCCATTGGCGGGCGCCTGCCTCGTCAATCCTCATCGGTCAGTCGGTGGACACCATGGCGGGCACCCCGCCCTCGGGGTCCGTCGCGGGCTCGTCCTCTGCGGGGGCCTCGCCCTCGCCCGGCGCCGCCCCGTCGTCGCCCTCGCCCTCCGCGGGCGCTTCACCCTCGGCAGGCGCCTCGGCGCCCTCCTCATCGGGGTCGTACTTGTCGCTCAGGGTCTTCATGTAGACGATGAGACCCTCCAGTTGGGCCTCGCTCAAGAGGCCCTGGAAGCTGGGCATCTGGTTCGCATAGCCCGCGTGGATCTTGGCCCCGGGCACCAGGATCGACTCGCGGAGGTAGTTCTCGTCCGCCAGCACGGTGCCCCCGCTGGCGAGCGGGACCTCGTAGCCGTACAGGTTCTTCCAGGTCGGGCCGGTCATCCCCGAGCCATCGATCGAGTGGCAGGTGTAGCACCGGCCCGCGGCGACGGAGCGGCCAATATCCACCGGCGACATGTCTCCCTGGTTCCAGCCCGCGAGGATGGCGTCGTAGCTGGTTTCGGAGCCCGCCTTGGGCACCACGCGGAGAATCGCCGCCATCTCGGCGTGCAGGTCGCCGCAGTATTCGGCGCAGAAGATCCAGTGGTCCTGGTAGGGGGCCCCGGGCTTCAGGAGCGGGGTCTTGAAGGTGTAGCCGGTGTACCGGTTGGGGTGCAGGTCCATCTTGACGCGGAAGTCGGGGATCCAGAACGAGTGCAGCACGTCCTGGCTCAGCATCCGCAGCCCGATATTGGTGTCCTCGGGCACGACGAAGACCGGGACGCCCTGACCGTTGTTGAAGGTGTTGCCCTCGTCGAGGGGCACCGACCAGCCGCTCTCCTCGCCGTCGGGGTAGGTGATCGACCACCCCCACTTCCATCCCGACACCCTGAGTTCGATCGCATCGCCCGGGAAGACCTGCTTCTCCATGTAGGTCCAGAAGCCCAGCAGGAAGAGCACGATCAGCGCCGAACTCGGGACGATCGTCCAGATGATCTCCAGCAGCGTGTTGTGCGAGGGGCTGGGCTCCGCCGGCACGCCGGGCCGCCTGCGGTACTTGATCGCCCAGTAGATCCACAGGATCGAAAGCAGCACGAACCAGAACACGCCGAACCAGAAGATCAGCATGAACAGGCCGTCGGTCGCTGCGGAGGTTTCGGTCAGCCCGCCGCTGCGGAAGAAGATGCGCTCCCAGAACCCGCCTGTGACATTCTGCACCTCGTCCGTGTGGGCGAGACGCAGGGGCGGAACCGTCGCCAGGCTGGCCGCCGGGATACCCCCCGACAGGGCGTGGGTGAGCGTGGTCAGCATCGTCATCGTGTCGTCCCTCCCGCGTAGGCGTGCTCGCCCGCCCGCGCCCTCCCGGCCCGCCGCACCCGCTCGCCCAGGAACATCGCCCCGATAAAGACCGCGAGCCCGACCACCGTCGCGGCACCAGCGAGACGCATGACCGCCATCGCCTCGACCGAGTAGGCGCCCGCGGTCGGGTCGTAGCGGAAGCAGAAGTGCAGCAGGGCGTCGCCCAGGCTCTTGGCGATCCGCCCGTCGCTCGCGTCGAGCAGGCTGAGCTTGACCTCGCGCGTCGGGTAGTCGAACCCGTAGAGGTACCGCGTCACCCGCCCGTTCGGGCTGAGGACCATGATCCCGACGGGGTGCGAGTACTCGCCATTGGGCAACTGCTTGAACTGGAAACCGGTCGCGTCGCTCAGGGCCTTCAGGTCGCCCGCCCGCCCGGTGAGATAGATGAAGCCATCGCTGACGCCCGGCTCGGACGCGCGGTCGTAGCCCGTGAAGTCGAGCGTGCGCCGCCGATCCGCCTCCGCGATGCCCTCGGTGTGGTCGAAGCTGATGACCAGGAGGTTGAAGTCCTGCCCGACCGTGAAGTCGAGGGCGTTGATGGACTTCTGCACCCGGTCAAGCACAACCGTGCACACGATCGGGCAGTCGAAGTAGATGAACGCGAAGATGACCGGCTTCGAGCCATCGAAGACGTCATCGAGCGCCACCCGCTCGCCCCGGTGATTGGTGAAGGTCAGCCCCTTGGGGAGCGACTCGCCGAGCCGCTCGTCGATCGCGACCCCCTGGAGCTCTTCGGGCTTCTCCTTCAGCAGAATCTGCCCGAATGCCGGAGAGACCGCGCACGATGCGAACGCGAAGGCCAGACCGGTCACCAGCCGCTGGAAGCGGGCTCGCAGACCGACCGGGTTGTGTGCTGTCGCTCTGTTCATCGCATGCGCGGGTGGTCCCGTGCGTGTCCCTTCCTTGCCAATGCTTCGCCGATCCGTCCCCCGCCTCAGTCCTGCGCCGCCGCCAGGCCCGTGTCCGCCGAGCCCTCGGTCAGGCCCTGCGCCGCCGCCTCGCGATACTCGTCGACGACCATCGACATCGCCCGCTCGAGCGGGATGTGCAGCTTGCCCGCCTCGCGGTCGATCCAGCCCGCGGCCTCCAGGCGGCGCTGGGCGGTCGTCCGGTAGCTCATGTACTCCTGCGCACTGCCGACGCCCTCCTGCTTCTCCGCCTTGAGCTGTGTCGTGTAGCTCGAGAAGTACGCCGAGAGCAGCAGGATCACGAACAGCACGCCGAAGACGATCACGAGCAGCGTCACACCGACCGCGCGCGTGCTGACCTGACCCGCATGCTCCGCCTGCGGGGCCGCTTCGTCGGAGCCGTGCCGGAACCAATCGTCGTGCCCGTGGTCCCCGTGATCGTCATGGCCTTGTGCAGCGCTCATCGTCGATCGTCTCCGCTGGCGGGCCATCCCGCCCTTCTGGTTTCGACTTGTTCGTATCGCCCGATGCCGCGGTCTTGCGAAACCGGAACGATTCTAGTTCTACAACACCCCGAGACGACCCGATCTGCCACCAAACCCCCAATACAGGGTTTCCTGGGGTCGGGCCCCGGCTCACACATAGTTCTTGTGACCCAGACAACGCCCGAGCCGCGGATCCTTCACCGGAACGAGGGGAGCGGTGGTCAGGCTCCTCACGAGCATCCCCAGGAAGAGGGCCAGCACGCCGCCCACTGCGACGACATCCAGCCACCACCCCGCGAACCCGGGGTTTTCCCGGCCAGCCGCCGCGGCGACGTCCAGGTACACCATGGGCCGGACGATCCAGACCATGTCGAGCACCTGCGTGAAGAGCAGGAACGCGCCGAAGAACGCCAGCCCGAGCGTGCTCCTCTTCACCTTGCGGCTGATGAGGATGGGGAAGGGCGCCACGAAGTGCAGGAAGATGAGCAGGAAGCTGAGCACTTCCCAGCCTCCCTGCTGGCGGTGCACGAAGTAGGCGGTCTCCTCGGGGATGTTCGAGTACCAGATCAGGAAGTACTGGCTGAACCCGATGTACGCCCAGAAGACCATGAACGCGAAGAGCAGCTTGCCATGGTCGTGGAAGTGCTCCTCGGTCACGACCCCGTTGAGCCGGCCGAAGAAACGCAGCACCGCCGCGACGACCGCAGAGAGGGCTGCGCCGGACATGATCGCCCCGGCGAAGTAGTACACGCCCCACATGGTGCTGAAGAACCGGTAGTCGATCGACATCAGGAAGTCGAAGGCAGCGAAGGGCACCGTCAGGGCGAACAGCAGCAGCCCGATGCTGCTCAGCTTCCGCATCCGACTGGTCAGCCAGCGGTCGCCGGTCACGTCCTGCTGCTTGCTCAGGCTCAAGAGCGAGCGGCTCAGCCAGACCCAGACCGCTCCGCAGACCAGGAAGCGAAGGACAAAGAACCCCGCGTTGAGGTACGGGTCCTTGTGCTCGATCAGGAAGGTGCCCCGCTTGTCATCGTTCAACCAGGTGAGCAGCACCCCCCCCGCCGCGAGCTCGACGACCACGATCGGCACCATGAGCAGCACCGGGAGCCACACCAGCCCCGCGATCTGCTCCAGGATCCGCCGCATCGTCGTGGGCCAGTACGAGTTCGTGGCGTGGAACACCATCACCAGGAACAAGGAGCCCAGGCTGCACGCCAGCGCCGTGAAGACGCCGACCTTGTACGCCGCCATCGCGTGACCGAGGTTCAGCGTGAACACGCCGAGCAGCGTGACTGCCAACCCGATCGCACCGATGATGAGGAACAGCCGGCTCAGGTTGTCCGACGCCGCCCCGGGCGCCTCGATGTTGTCCCCCTGCAGGAGCGGGTTCCGCCCCAGCCCGTCGAGGTACTTCGCGTAGGCGTCATCCGTCATGATCGGCCCGTCGCCCCGCGACGAGGGCGCCGGCTGCGGGGTCACGACGGTCGAGTAGTCGCTCTGGATCAGGCTCACGAGTCACCCCCCGTCGTCGTGTCGGCGGTCGCCACGGCGCTCCCCGCCCCACCCGCCCCACCAGCCCCACCAGCCGGCCCCCGCATGGGCGTCGTCGCCACATTCAGGGTCGCCCGCTCCGTGGGCGTCAGGTCGTCGGGCGTTGCGCCCTGGCTCTGCTGCAGGGCCCGCAGGTACGCCACGATCGCCCACGCGTCCATCGTGTCCACCGCGTGCTTGTATCCCGGCATGCGGTTGGCCCCGTCGGTCCCCCACACGCCCTCGCGGATCACGTGGAAGAGCCACCCGTCCGTGCCCTGGCGGGTCGAACGGTCGGTGTAGGGCTCGCCCAGCAGGTTGGCCGGCGGGTAGCTCCACTTCCGCCCCACCATGCCCTGGCTGTCGGCGAGATACCCGTGGCACGCGGCACAGAAGATGTTGAACCGCTCCTGTCCGTGCTCGATCATCTCCATCGTCACCGGCACCGGCGAGAAGCGCACCCACTGCTGCTCCCCGCCCTCGGTCACCGCGCCGGTGAAGGTAGCCTCGTCCTCCGCGAGCAGCATCGAACGCTCGACCAGGAACTCCTGGGCCCACTCCTCGCCCGCGTGGCCCATCGGGTCGAACTCGAACCCGCTGAACGCCACCGTGCCCGGGGGCACCGGCCGGCTCGTCCGCTTGTCAGCGAAGAACTCCGTCGCCTCCTGCGGGTCCCACTTGGGCTGGTCGTCGAGGTCGGGGAAGAAGCGGCGGGGCGGCGCCTCGCTGCGGTCGCCGCGACAGCCGGTCAGGCCCGCGAGCGTGACGCACGCGCCGAGCAGCACGACCGCGAGTCCGGTTGGCGAAACAGAACGGGGCATCACGCCTCCTCCTCGATCAGTTCGATGTCCTTGCCGCCCGCGCCCTCGAGCAGAGCCCGGGTCGCCTCGGGGTCGAACGCGGGGTCGTCCGCCTCGATCGCGATCACGAAACGGTCATCGCTCGTCTTCAGGAACCCCGCGCTCGAGAACACCGGGTGGTTGAACCGGGGCAGCCCGTTGAGCATCAGCATGCCGATCAGCGCCGCGAAGGCGGCGTGCAGCACCCCCAGCTCGAAGATGATCGGCACGAGGGGCTCCCACGCCCCGTAGGGCTTGCCCTGCACCACGATCTCGTAGTCGACCGCGCTCATCCAGTACTGCATGAGCCAGCCCACGAACGCCCCGCCCAGCCCGACGCTGAACACGATGTAGGGCAGAATCGTCTTGCGGATACCCATCGCCTCCTCGATCCCGTGCATCGGGAAGGGCGAGTTGAAGTCCCACTTCTTGTACCCGCCATCGCGGACCTTCTCGCACGCGTGGTACGCGGTCGGGGCATCGCTGAACACCGCGAGCATCCCGTGCACGCGGCTCCCGCGATCGGTCACGAACCGGGGCCTGGGCTTGGGCAGGAACGGGAAATAATCGGCGGCGGTATGCAGGATCGACATCTCAGTGCCCCCCTTCCGTGCGGTCACTGGTCATCGGCGCGTGGGCCGGATCGTGGGACTCGCCGTGCCCGTGGGGGTCGGCCTGGGGCATGACCGCCTTTAGCTCCGCCATCGCGAAGACCGGCAGGAACTTGATGAACAGCAGGAACAGCGTCCCGAAGATCCCGATCGAGCCCACGAAGATCCCGATGTCCACCCACGTCGGGAAGAACATGCCCCACTCGCCCGGCAGGAACGCCCGGTGCAGGCTCGTCACGATGATGACGAACCGCTCGAACCACATCCCGATCGTCACGAACAGCGCCACGATCCAGATCACGATCGGGCTCTGACGCATCGCCCGGAACCAGAAGACCTGCGGGCTCACAACATTGCACACGATCATCGTCCAGTACGCCCACCAGTAGGGTGCCGTCGCCGGGTTCGCGCGGTTCCCGATGAAGGCGTACCACTCGAACTCGTTGCCCCCGTACCAGGCGATGAAGAACTCCATCCCGTAGGCGAAGCCCACCATCATGCCGGTCAGCAGGATGATCTTGGCCATGTTCTCCAGGTGACGCAGCGTCAAGAGGTCCTTGAAGTTCGGCATCAGCTCCCGCAGGGGGATCATCAGCAGCAGCACCATCGCGAACCCGCCGAAGATCGCCCCCGCCACGAAGTAGGGCGGGAAGATCGTCGTGTGCCACCCGGGCAGGATCGAGGTCGCGAAGTCGAACGACACGATCGAGTGCACGCTGAGCACCAGGGGCGTCGAGATGCCCGCCAGGATCAGGTAGGCCGACTCGTACCGGTGCCAGTGCCGGCTGCTGAAACGCCACCCGAGGCTCAGCAGCCCGTAGATGTACGCGCGCGCCACGTCGGGGCGGAACCAGGGGAGGACCAGCGCCTTGTTCCCCGGAAGACCGATCGCGAAGGGCTTGCTCGTCCCCGCCCGCAGGCGCGAGTCGGCCCGGTCGCGCAGCGTCGCCAGGTCCGGGATCATCCCCATGTACCAGAACAGCGTCGACACCGTCGCGTAGGTCGACACCGCGAACACGTCCCACAGGAGCGGGCTGCGGAAGTTCGGCCAGATCCAGTTGTAGTTCGGGATCGGGAAGAGGAACCACGCGAACCACACCCGGCCCACGTGGATGCCCGGGAAGATGCCCGCGCACACCACCGCGAAGATCGTCATCGCCTCCGCCGACCGGTTCACCGCGGTCCGCCACTTCTGCTTCAAGAGGCACAGGATCGCGGAGATGAGCGTCCCCGCGTGCCCGATGCCGATCCAGAACACGAAGTTCGTGATGTCCCACGCCCAGTCCACCTGGTTGTTCAGACCCCACGTGCCGATGCCCGTCACGATCAGGTACAGGATCAAGAGCGTCCCGATGCCCGCGATCGGCGCGAACGTCAGGAACGCCAGCCACCACCACAGGGGCGCCGGGTTCTCCGCGTACCCGCACACGATGTTCGTCACGTCGCCGAACGACCGCTTCCCGAGCACCAGCGGGCTCTCGACCGCCGGATCCTCCGTCAGCGTCCCGTCGCCCAGCCCGACATCGACGTCACGCCCCGGCACAGCCGCCCCCTCGCGGAGGCCCGCGAGCCGCTCGGCCGTCAATTGATCAGGATGCATCGCGCTCATGAGTCCGTCCTGTTTAAGGCCGGCCCCCGCGGGCCGCCGGTCGTCTCGAGTCGTCTTCCACCGCCGGTCCGCCCGCGTCCGTCAGCCCGGTATCCCTCAGCTCAGAACCTTCAGGCTCATCGCGTACCCGTCGTCGCCGAACCGCTTGATCGGGTCCACGAACCCCGCCGCCGACCCGGGGGCCTCGCCCCCGTAGCCGCCCGCTTGGTCCTTCCCGTCCCCGTAGCTGTGATCGAGCGGGTCGTGCTCGTCGTACACGCCCAGCCTCGCGTTCGGGTTGCGGACCCGCATGAGGTAGCTCGTTCTGGGGCGCGTGTTCAGGTAGCCCAGGAGCAGGTAGCTCCGGTCCCCGTCCCGGCTCTTCGTCACCTGCGAGTTCGGGTCCAGGATGTCGCCGAACACGATCGACTCCGTCGGGCACGCCTGCTGGCAGGCGGTCTGGAAGAACCCGTCCGGGATCGGCGCGACCTGGTCCGCGTCCTTCCAGATGTTCCGGATCTTGACCTCCTGGCGGGCCGCGTTCACACGCTGGATGCAGTAGCTGCACTTCTCCATCACGCCGCGCGACCGGACGGTCACGTCCGGGTTCATCTTCATGTGGCTGATCTCGTCGAGCTTCTCCCGGAGTCGGGGCGGGATGAAGTTCTTGTTGAACTCCCGCTGGTTCGGCAGCTCGACGACCTCGTTCAAAGGCTCGAGGTTGAACGCCCCGTTGAACTTCGTCACCGCGTAGTCGAAGAAGTTGAACCGGCGCACCTTGTACGGGCAGTTGTTGGCGCAGTACCGGGTGCCGATGCACCGGTTGTACGCCATGTTGTTCGTGCCCTCCGGCCCGTGCACCGTCGCGTTGACGGGGCACACCACCTCGCAAGGCGCGTTCTCGCAGTGCACGCACGCCACAGGCTGCGCGATCATCTCGTCGGGGTTGTTGAGGTCATCGCCCGTGAAGTAGCGGTCGACGCGGATCCAGGACATCTCCCGGCCCTTGGCCACCTCGCTCTTGCCCACGATCGGGATGTTGTTCTCGCTCTGGCACGCGATCGTGCACACGCCGCAGCCCGTGCAGCTCGCCAGGTCGATCGTCATGCCCCACTGCGGGCCCTTGCTGTAGGCGGCGCCCGGGATCGGCCCGATCGCGCTCTCGTTCAAGGGGTTGTCGTACGCCGACACGTTGTCGGGCGTGTGCGCCAGCTCGCCGAGCTGCTCCGCCACGTTCAACGGGCGGTTCCGGTAGTTCGTCCCGTAGATCTTGTCCTTGTCCGCCTTCGGCAGCTTCGCCGCGTGCTTGTCCCACCACTTCTTGTCGATCGCACGCACGATCGTGTCGCGACCCTCGAGCGCCCAGTGGTTCTGCGTGCTCGCGATCGTGTAGGTCCCGGAGGCCCGGGCGAGCCTCGCCCCGCCCGCCACCACGCCGCTCGCGGGCATCAGCCCGTACACGTCGAAGCCCACGCCCCCGCCCACGAGCCCCGCCATCGGACGCCCGTAGCCCACCATCAGGTGCACCACCCCGTCGGGCATGCCCGGCAGGATCCACACCGCGATCTCGACCTGCGCCGTCCCCGCCGTCCCGCCCTCGCCCGAGGGAACCGTCAGCGTCGCCATCCGCGCCTGGGGCATCTGCGCCCGCGTGTACACACCGTCCAGGTTGCCCTCGTCGCTCGACAGCCCGAGGGGCAGCACGCCCAGTTCCTTCGCGGTCCGCGGGCTCACCACCGCCGGGTTGTCCCAGCACACCTGCGTGCCGATGTGCGGGAGCTCCTGCAGCCACCCGCAGTTCGCGTACCGCCCGTCGCCCGCACGCGAAGCGGTGAACACCACCTCGAGCGACTCCATCGTCGGCCCGTTGCCCGGACGCAGCCCCACCACCGCCTGCGCGACGCGACCCATCGCTGCTGAGGGACGCGAAGAGGGCACGCCCGAATCCACGACCAGCCCGTCGTGCAGCGCCCGACGCCAGACCTTCTCGCGCCCGCGCTCGTCGAGGCCCGTCAGCGGGCCGTTCGCCCACGCCTCGCGCACGATCGCGTACCCGTCCGGGCGCTCCTCGCCCGCCACCAGCGAGAGGAACTCGATGTCGCTCATCGCCGGCTCGAACAGGGGCGCGATCACCGGCTGCGTCGGCGCCACCGTCCCGTCCGCCGCACGCGTGTCGCCCCAGGCCTCGAGGAAGTGCGCCCCGTTCAGTTCCCAGGTGCTCGACGCACCGGTCTCCGTGGGCAGCACGCTCCAGGTCACCGTCGCCTCGGCCCGGCCCATCGCCTCCCCGAACCGCATCCACCCCGGCGCGTCGTACAGGGGGTTCGTCCCGACGCAGACCACCGTCTTGACCCGACCGAGACGCAGGTCCTGCGCCACACCGGCCAGGCCCTCCGCCGGGTCCGCCTCCAGGACCGGGTCGACCGCGCGGTACTCGACGATCTCGCCCACAGAGCCCAGCGCCTCGTTCAGCGCCGCCGCCAGCGCGTGCACCGCCGCGGGCTGCGACGGGCCCGCCACGACGACCGACCCACGCCCGTGCGCCACCAGGTCGTCCGCGATCACCTTCGCGATCCGCGTGTCATCCGCCGTTGGCTCGCCGATCTCCGCCGACGCCAGGCCCTGCGCCATCCCGCCGGCGCCCGTCTGCGACATCACCTCGCGAGCGATGAGGACCGAGAGGCGCGTCACCCGGCTCGGCGCCGCCGCGATCCGGTGATCCGCCAGCGACCCCGTCCCGCTGGGCACGCTCTCGATCACGAACAGGCGGCTCATCGAGCCTTCCGGCCCGTCCACGCGCCGTGTCGCCGCGAACTCCCGCGCGTTCCGCAGCGCGTCGGGCCCCTCGCTCAAGAAGTCCGAGTCGAGGCTCAGGACGCACGAAGCACGCCCCATGCTGTAGGTCGGGCGCGCCGCCCGACCGAACGCGATCCGCGACCCCTCGATCGCGCTCCGCTCCGGGTCGAACGCGTCCCACCACACCCAGGTCGCGTCGGGGTACCGGTTCAGCACCTTCGACCGCACGCTGTCCATTGTCGGGCTCGTCACGCGGTCGACGATGAACGCCAGCCCCGCCCCGCGATCGTCCGCGTGGCGCTCGCCCGCGTACCCCGCCCACCAGGTGCGGAAGTCGTCCCAGGTCGCGTCCAGCCGCCCGCGCACCGGGTTCGCGTACACCGGGTTCTTCAGCCGATCGGGGTCGTACAGGCGCAGGATCTCCGCCTGCGCGAACACGCTCGAACGCCCCCGGTTCACAGGGTGCATCGGGTTACCCTCGATCTTCGTGGGCCGCCCGGTGTGCGTCTCGATCAGCAGGCCCTCGGCGCCCCCGCCCGGACGGGCCATGCTCGTCGCGAAGTACAGGGGCTTCCCGGGGATCACGTGCTCCGGCTCGTTCGCGGAGTACGCCAGGATCGTGTGGTCCGGCCGACGGCAGCCCGGCAGCGTCGCCGCCCCCGCCAGCGCCATCCCCGCCCCCATGAGCTTCAGGAAGGTCCGGCGCGTCTCCTCGCCACCGATCAGCTCGCTCGCACCCGCCGGGAACTCGCGCTCCACGAACGGGCGGAACTCCGGGCTCCGGCTGAACTCCTCGACGCTCCGCCAGGCCTTCCGACCGCCAACGGTCGTCAGCGCCGGGGCCTCCGCGGGAATCTCCCGCTGCTTCTCACCGGAAAGCGTCGAAGGGCATTGATCAATCGTGCTCATAGATCTTCTCAGTTCTCTGGGGAGCCCTCTCCCCGTCTATCCGGCCTTCACCCCGATGGCTGATCGCCGATCCCCGATCCCGAGCGGCTCAAAGAGCCGCGATCAGTAGTGACACGCCGCGCAGTGCTGGGGCGGGTTCCGCCTCAGGCTCTCGACGAGGTCCTCGGGCGTCACGCCCTCGTGCACACGCTCACCCACAGGCTTGCTGAACCACTCCTGCTCCACCCACACCAGGTTCGTCACCTGGCTCGGGGGGACGAGGTTCTCCTCGGGGTTGCGGTGGCAGTCGAGGCACCAGCCCATGCTCAGGCTTTCCGCCTGGTACACCACCGGCATCCCCGAGATCTGACCGTGGCACGAGTAGCAGCTCACACCCGCCGCCACGTGCACGTGGTGCGGGAAGTGCGCGTAGTCCGGCACCACGTGGATCTTCCGCCACTCGATGCTCGCGTTCTCCGCGTACGCCTCGCGCACGAACGCCACCTTCTGGTTGTGCAGCTGCGCACCCGGGCCGCCGCCCGCCGACGCCGCCAGCTTGCCCTCCGTGTGGCAACCCATGCAGGTCGACACGCTGGGCACGTTGCTGAACGAAGCGTTCTCGACATGCGTGTGGCAATAGCGACAGTCGATGCCCAATTGCCCCGCGTGCAGCTGGTGGTTGTACCCCGAACCCGGTTGCTCGGGCATGTACCCGACTTCGAAGAAGTCGGGCGTCGCCCAGTACCAGGTCCCCGTCACCACAGCCACAAGACCGCCGGCGCCGCCAAGGGCAGCCACCGTCGGCAACGCGTTCATCCACTTCGGGAACAGTCCTGGCACGCAGAACCTCCGCCCCTGAGGCGCACGCGCCAGGGCCCCCTGGCCCTCTGCGTGCACACTGACCGGTGAGGGTGCGCCGACCCCGCAGGCCGACCCAACGCACCCATCATCCCCTGCACAACCGCCCGTCTGTTCCTAGAGGAACCCCCGGGCCCTGATCCAAACCGCCGCCCGGACCGAGAATCCACGCTCCGACCGACGGGCGAGAGCCTACACATGTCGGAATCGGTCGTGTTGCTGTCAGACCGCAAAAACCCGCGTCCATCCGCACGCGAACCCATCGGAATCACTGTCAGACCGTAATTGAGACAGAGTCGCAGCAATACAACGAGGCCCGCACAACACCCATCCCGCTTGCGGCTGCCCCTCAATAACCGTACACTACCCTGATACCAGGAGGCGAAGCAACCCGTGAGCACCCTCACTGATCCAACCACGCAGGGCCTCCCCACCACCCACGACCACTCTGGCGACCACGCTCACGCCCGCCTCGCCCACCTCCTCGGTCCCGCCCTCTCCTCCGGTCTCGCGACCGCGGTCGCGATGTGGCTCGTCTGGTGGCTCGCCCACCTCCCCTCCGTCCGCCTCTCCGGGCCCGTCACGCTCGTCCTCCTGCTCATCACGCAGGTCCTCGTCCTCGCCTGGTGCGTCCGACCAGCGGGCCGGGCCGCCTCGATCCGCGTGGGCCTCGCGGGCGGGCTCGTCGCGGGCCTGTTCAACCTCTTGATCCTGGGCTCCGTCCTGGGCGAGCAGGCGGGCAGCACCGCCGACCTCACCGCCGCCGCCAACCGCTTCCGCGAGGGAGCCCCCATGATTCTGCTGGGGTACATGACGCTCAGCCTCCTCGCCGGCGCCGCTGCGGGGGCCATCGCCCGCTTCGCAGCACCCGCCCGGGGGGACCTCGACCCCAGCCGTTGGCTCGCCCGATACGCCGCGACCGTCGCGATCGCGGTCATCCCCCTCCTCGCGGTCGGGGGCTCGGTCACCAGCACCGAGAGCGGGATGGCGGTCCCCGACGCGGTCACCACCTACGGGAGCGTCTCGTTCCTCTTCCCCATCAGCCTCATGGCCGACCCCAGGATTTTCCTGGAGCACACCCACCGCCTCTTCGGCTCGCTCGTGGGCCTCTCGATGATCTTCCTCGTCGTGCAGGCCTTCGTCGTCCGCACCGCGACCGGGGGCACCCGCACCGGCATGGCCCGCGTCCGCACCCTCAGCGTCATCCTCCTCGTCATGGTCATCATCCAGGGCCTCCTGGGCATCACCCGCGTCAGCAGCGTCGTCCGCACCTGGCCGGGCTTCTCCAGCATCGGAGAGGCCTACTGGGCCGCCCTGCATGGCATCACCGGACAAGGGGTGTTCGCCTTCGCGGTGTGGACCGCCGCCGCGGCGGGCGCCGTGCTGCTGACCGAGACCGAGACCCCCGAAGCGACGCGGAAGGCCGCCCGGCGGGCCGGCAAGATCGGTACGTTCGCGATCGTGGCCCTTTTCATCCAGCTGACCTTCGGCGCCCTCAGCCGGCACACCGGCTCGGCGCACGCGATGTGGAGTCACATTGGCTGGGCTCTCGTCGTCACGCTCTCCGTTGCGATCATGGGCTTCCTGCTCACCGCGTCGGACCGGTTCAGCGAGGCGGGCGACAAGCTGCGGGGCGTCGGTCGCGGGATCGCGATCACACTGACGCTCCAGGTCGCGCTCGGTTTCGCCGCCCTCGTCTTCGTGGGCGTCGGGAGCGGGGTCCGCCCGATCCCGACCGCGGACGAACTCGCCCTCGCGCCGCCCATCGAGACCGCCGAAGCCCTCTTCACCACCGCGCACCAGACCACCGGCGCGATCCTGCTCGCCCTCGTCGTGCTCGGGACGACCCGGGCCCGCCAGGTCGCAAGACTCACCGGGTGAAATCGGGGCCCGCGAAAGGCCCATAACGCAACGGGACCGGCGCAGGTCCGGGAATGCGCTCGCATCGGGGGGCCCCCGGGCCGATACTGGGGCGGAGTGTGCAATCGGTCCCGCCGGGGGGCGTTGGGCTGGGCAGACCTTGTTCCTCCGGGGGGACTTCCGCGATGCCGACCATACAGACCGAACGACTGCCTGGAAGCCTGAGCCCGATCCGCGACGAGGAGTTCGGGTTCGACGAGGCCCGCCACTTGCTCCTCAGGGCGGGCTTCGGGGGGACGCCGGCCCAGATCCAGGGCCTCGCGTCGATGGGGGCGCGGGGAGCGGTCGACTACATCCTCGACGTGGGCCAGGTGCCCTTCCGCGAGGTCGGGCCCAGCCTCTTTGACAGGAACATCATGCGCCCGCCCAGCGAGGCGGAGCAGCAGGCCTACCGGCGTGCCCAGCGGGCCCGGGACGAGGACACGCTCGCGGTCTTCCGCCAGCAGCGCCAGCAGGCCCAGCAGCGCGACCGGCGCCAGGCCTCCGAGATGCAGCGGTGGTGGCTCGCGCGCATGATCGAGACGCCCAGGCCCCTGGAAGAGAAAATGACTCTCTTCTGGCACGGGCACTTCGCGACGAGCTACCGCACGATCGAGAACAGCTACCACATGTTCCTGCAGAATCAGCTCTTCCGCTCGCAGGCGGTGGGCAGCTACGCCACGCTCCTGCACGCGATCATCCGCGACCCCGCGATGCTCGCCTACCTCGACAACAACGACTCGCGCCGGGGCCAGCCCAACGAGAACCTCGCCCGCGAACTCATGGAGCTCTTCAGCCTGGGCGTCGGCGCCTACACCGAAAGGGACATCAGGGAGGGCGCCCGCGCCCTCACGGGCTACACCTTTGTTGACGACGAGTTCGTCTTCAACGAGCGGAACCACGACGGGGACGACAAAGAGATCCTGGGCCACCGCGGGGCGCTCAATGGCGAGGGCTTCGTCAACGCCATCCTGGCCCACCGGGCCTGCGCCCCGTATATGGCCTACAAGCTCTACGACTTCTTCGTGCTGCACATCACCGACGGGTCGCAGGACGACAACAGGCCCGTCCGCGGCGCCGTGAACGATCTCGCGGAGGTGCTGCGCTCGTCGGGCTACCAGATCCGCCCAACGCTCCGCAAGCTCTTCCTCAGCCGGCATTTCTACCACCCCGAGGTCGTCTCGCAGCGCATCAAGAGCCCGGTGGAGCTGGTCGTCGGCGCCATCCGCTCGCTCAACGCCCCGGTGCGGGACGTGGGCGTCCTGATCGACGCGATGGAACTCATGGGCCAGAGCCTGCTCTACCCGCCCAGCGTCAAGGGCTGGGACGGGGGCCGATCCTGGATCAACACCGCGACCCTCTTCACACGCCAGAACGCCATGAACTACCTGCTGACGGGCGCCCTCCCGAGCGGGCAACGCGGCGCGTCGAACCAGGACCGCTACGACCCCATGCCCCTGCTCGACCCCCTCGCCAAGGCGGACCCGGCGGGCGCCACCGACCCCGAGACCGTCGCGGCGTACCTGTTGAACCTGACCCTCGGGCAGGCGCCCTCGCACCACATCGACACCCTCACGGACTTCTGCCGTGCCAACGGCGGGTCGATCGGGCCGGCGATGGTGACCGGGATGCTGGTCCTGATCGGGTCGATGCCGGAGTATCAGTTGGTTTGAGGAGGGGACCGGGGATCGGCCATCACCGATCGGGGTCGGCAAACGGCAAACGGCAAACGGCAAACGGCAAACGGGCGGACGGTAAGGTGTTGGCGGCGATGGGAGCTTGAGCATGAGCGATCTGCATCTGGATCCGAGTCGGGCAAAGGCGTGGACCCGGCGGGCGTTCCTTGAGAAGTCCCTGGTCTTCACCTCCGCCGCGCTGACCGTGCCCGCCTTCGTGCAGCGCAGCGCCCTCGCGATCGAGCAGCCCGGCGCCGGCATGGCCTCGATCCCGGGCGTGCCCGAGGACCGCGTCCTGGTCATCCTGCAGCTCGGGGGCGGGAACGACGGGCTCAACACCGTCATCCCCCACGGCTTCGACGAGTACTTCCGCGCCCGCCCGCAGATCGGCATCCGGGGCGACCAGACGCTCGGGCTGGGTCGCGGAAACCAGGCGATCGGCCTGCACCCAAGGCTCGCGGGCGTGAAGTCGCTCTACGACGACGGGCTCGCCTCGATCGTGCAGGGCGTGGGCTATCCCAACCCCAACCGCTCGCACTTCAAGAGCATGGACATCTGGCACACCGCCGACACCACCGGCACCGGCGACGGATGGCTCGGGCGCTACGTCGACTCCGAATGCTGCGGCTTCGGCAAGGGCGAGAGCGGGCGGGCCCCCCGGGGCGAACGGCGCGAGATGCCGGCGCCGATCGCGATCGGGCGTGAGGCGCCGCTGGCGATGATCGGGCCGGGCGTGAAGCCCATCGCGTTCGAGACGCCCGACCTCTTCAAGTGGACCGGGGGCGCGATCCACCCCGCCCTCGAGGAGCCCTACGGCAAACTCGCGGAGGGTGAGGGCACCGGCGACCCGAACTCGACCGCCTCGTTCCTCATGCGGACCAGCCTCGACGCCCGGGTGTCGAGCGAGACGATCCGGCGCGCGGTCAGCGCCCAGCCCCTGGTGCAGTACCCGGGCTCCGATCTCGCCCGCCAGATGCAGATGGTGGGCGGCATGATCCGCGCGGGCATGAAGACCCGCGTTTACTTCGTCTCGCTGGGGGGCTTCGACACCCATGCGGGCCAGGGCGGGGCCAACGGACGCCACGCCAACCTCATGGCGACCCTGGGCGACGCGGTCCGGGCGTTCTACGACGACCTGAAGGCACAGGGCAACGACGGGCGCGTCCTGACCATGTGCTTCAGCGAGTTCGGCCGACGCGTCGGCCAGAACGCGAGCGCCGGCACCGACCATGGCACCGCGGCCCCCGTGATGCTCTTCGGCCCCATGGTGAAGCCCGGCGTCCTGAACCCCCACCCCTCGATGAGCGACCTCGACGACGGGGACCTCAAGCACACGGTCGACTTCCGCACGATCTACGCCGCGATCCTCGAGGACTGGATGGGCAACGGGGCGAGTAGAGAGATTCTGGGCGGGCGGTACCGGGCGGCGCCGGTGATCGATCCGCGATGGAAGCTACGGGGTTGAGCCCTCGGGCAGCAACCGGGCGAGCGGCGTCAGGTCGATGATCAGCGGTTCGCCTTCCGCGGGCGGCGGGTCGCCGGGCACAACGCGGACGGACGGGAAGCGGGTGTCCTCGGTGGGGCCGACGATGTAGCGGTTGCCCGGCTGAGCCAGGAGCATGTTGATCTTCCTGTCGACGGGGTATGCCAGATACACCGGATAGGAGGCATCAATCTCGCCCGCATCCACGCTGAGCTCCCAACGTCCGTCGCCCGGGCGCATCGAGCGCTGCGGTGCATTCATGCTGTTTTTCTCAGTGGGACTGATGTAGATCACGATCGGAGTGAGCGTTCCGATCGCGTCCGCGTCGAGCACGAACTTCACCGGGCCATCCCACTGTGGGTCTTGTTGCCCGCCGTCGGTGAAGAACCGCCCCCGATCGACATGCGAGAGCATGAAGCCCAGGTTCGCGACGTCGATCACAAGAGGCTCATCTTCGGGCGTATCGCCGGGCGGTACCGGGCGAAGCGTGAAGGATGCGAGTGGGATGTCGTTCTCGCCACTCGCAAAGAGCATCGGGGCAGTCGCGGATGGGCGAACACTCCCGCCCACGGTCTCCGTTCGTTCCGTATGCCTTATGCCCGAAGTCGTGACCCGCTCGCCGATGAAGATCGGCTGGTTCCGGTCGAGTCTGCCCGGGCGGATATCGAGCGAGAATCCCGCCTCGAGTGGCTCCATCCGCTCGAGCTCCACATTCCATGTCGGCCGGTCGTCCTCGAAGGTGTACACAACGAAAGGCGGGGCCATCTCCATGTCTTGTGGAGCCGCGAGGACGAGCCTCACGCCCCCGGGCCAGTCCGCGGGATGCACGAGCTTCCCCTCGCGCAGCAGGCGGTTCTGGCGCTGGACCTCGTTGGGGTCGTTGCCCGCCAAGAACTCCCCGAGCGCGTTCGCCCCGCCGGTGTCGCCGGCGCCCTGGCCCCGGGCGGGGGCGTTCATCGCCGGGCCCGCAGCGAACGAGTGGAAGATCCACCAGCAGAGCAGCGCGACGACGCCCAGGGGGGCGATGAGCCACAGGGTGAGCGCGAGGTTCTTGGGCAGGCCTTTGGCTGGCATAAGGGGCCCCGCCCGCTCTCGCGGCCGGGCGACCCGGGTGGTCGGTATCAGCCCTTGGCCTGGGCGTACAGCTCGGCGACCTTGGACCAGTTGACGACGTTCCAGAACGCGCCGACATAGTCCGGGCGACGATTCTGATAGCTCAGGTAGTACGCGTGCTCCCACACGTCCAGCCCGAGGATGGGCTGGTGGTCCCCACCCTCCCCGCCGAACTGGGCGGGCATGATCGGCGAATCCTGGTTGGCGGTGCTGATGACGTGCAGCTTCCCCCCCGGTGACGAGCAGAGCCAGGCCCAGCCCGAGCCGAAACGTCCCGCAGCGGCAGCCGCGAACTCCTCCTTGAACTTGTCAAGGGAGCCGAAGTCGCGGTCGATCGCCTTGGCGAGGTCGCCCGAAGGCGTGCCCCCCGCGTTCGGCGCCAGGACCTGCCAGAAGAGGGAGTGGTTGTAGTGCCCGCCAGCGTTGTTGCGCACCGCGGTCTGCTTGTCCGGGGGCAGGTCGCCCAGGTGACGGAGGACTTCCTCGACCGGCTTGCCCTCGAAGCTGGTGCCCTTCAGGGCGTCGTTGGCCTTGGAGACGTAGGTCGCGTGGTGCTTCCCGTGGTGGATCTCCATGGTGCGGGCATCGATGTGGGGGGCGAGGGCGTCATGGGCGTAGGGGAGGTCGGGGAGGGTGTATGTCATGGTGGGTCTCTCCTTGGAGGTGCGGTCGCTCTGGACCCGGGTGCGGGTCCCGCGATGGTGTGTGTTCGGGGCGACAGGGGGGCCTGGAGCCGCGCCGTCGTCGCCCGGCCGCCCTCAGGGTGGTCGGCACGCGCCGGCCCCGGGGCGGGCATGGGTTCTGGGACGGTAGGGTGGTGTGGGTGGGGCTGGGGAAGGGTGGGAATGTGAAGAAGGGGTCGCGACCCGGACAGCCGGCTTGATCCGATGAAGGCGACTCAGTATCTTACCTACCCCTATTCGGGCGGATCGATCAAGAATCTTTCGTCCGAAGGGGTGTCGGGCAAGAACATGTCGGGTGAATTCCCGTACACAATAACCGGGCCGCATCGGGCCACGCGATGCGGCTGAACAATTGGGGAGTGCCGGGAAATGCCGGTGGAGGCCCCGGTTGTGGACGAGCGACGCTGGGTCCGCCGATGGTGTGGATGCGGCGTGGACAGAGCACGGGGCTGGACAAGCAGGCCCCCGCGTGAAACAATCGAGGTTCCCAACGGATTGAAGGGCACACCGGGGGTGTGTCCGGCGTATCCGGCTGGGTGGGGCTCGCAGATGTTCCGGCGGCCGCTACGGGGGAAGTTTACCCCCTCGCGAGCGTCGGCATGCAAGGACAGGCGATGTCGCAGGCGAATCAGAAATCTCCGGGGCCTCTCGAGCAGGCCCGTCGTCGGAACCGCACGGGCGTTACGCGGTCGTCGCGGGCCGGATCGGCGTCGCGTCGGCGCCTGAGCTACGCGGATGAGCAGCTTCTCAACCAGATCCTGATCAAGGCTCAGGATTACATCGACTCGGAAGCCTTCTACGAGGAGGACGCCGAGCAGAAGATCTACGAGGAAGCCCCGGATATCCAGAAGCCGGACACCACCTGGTACCACCCGGTGATGGACGACCTCTCGGGCACCCGCACGCGCACCGTCAAGTCGAGCCAGCAGGTCATCCTGACGGGCGCTGAGGAGAAGGTCCTCTTCCACCAGTTCAACTACGCCCGCCACCGCGTCCGGGGGCTGCAGGACGAGATCTGGGCCAACGCCGATCGCAAACCGACCTCCGAGCAGGCGGAGGAAATCCTGCGCTGGCACCGCTTGGCGGAAAGGATCCGCGAGCAGATCGCCGAGACCAACCTGGCCCTCGTCCTCGCGATGGCCAAGCGCACCCGCATGAGCGAGGTCGACTTCGCCGACCTGGTCTCCGAGGGGAACATGGCCCTCCTCCGCGCCGTCGACAAGTTCGACGCCGGGCGAGGCTACAAGTTCAGCACCTACGCCTGCCGGGCCATCCTCAAGGCCTTCAGCCGCCAGGGGATGAAGCTCAGCAAGTACCGCCAGCGCTTCCCGACCGACTTCGACCCCAAGCTCGAGAAGTCCAACTACCTCGAGACCAAGCGGGCCACCTTCGAGAAGGACGCTGCGGAGGAGGTCCGCCAGATCGTCATGGACAACCGCGCCGACCTCACCGAGGTCGAGCGGACCGTCATCGAGCACCGCTTCGGGCTCGAAACGGGGGCCCAGGAAAAGCCCATGACCCTCGAGCAGGTCGGCCAGATCATCGGCGTCACCAAGGAACGCGTCCGCCAGATCCAGAACAAGGCGATGGAGAAAATCCGCCACGAGCTGGAGGCCAAGTTCCTGGGCGAACCCAAGCCCGACCAGTCCGAAGCGGTCACCTCCAACTGAACGGCCCGAGCCCCTGTAGCGCTCAGATCGCAGCGCTCAGATCGCGCCCCGAGGAAGCAGATCATCCGCAGCCCGGCCGGAATCACCCCGGCCGGGCTGTCGTTTTGGGGAACGATCGGGGCCCCGGGCCTCGCGGGGATCCGCCGGCGGGGCGACCGCGTATCGACGGAAGACCGGCGAATGGTGCCGCGGGTTGGAAATCAGCACCAGACCGATGGCGCCGCCCCGAGAGGCTGTATCATCGGGTTCCGGGAAGCGGGACCGCGGGCACCACCCCGCGGGCCTTCACGAGGCTCCCACCCCCTGGGAGCCTCCGGGCGTTGGCGAGCGCATGCCGACGGTCCCGGGCCTGAATCGTCGCGGCGCCGCGCGGGTCGCGGGCGCCCGGGGCGGCGTCGGGCAACGGTCTACCACACCGATTAGGGAGTACCTGGCAGTGACAACGGTCGATACGGACACGCAGCCCTCGACAGCGGAGATCACGGGCCATGTTTCGCCGGTGAGCGATCACTCGAAGCACGACCCGCACGCGACGCGCTGGGGGGACTTCCTCAAGGCGTGCATCCGGGTGAAGGGGTCGGACCTCATCCTCAAGACGGGCCAGCCTCCGAGCGTGCGCCTCAAGGGCGCGCTGAAGAAGCTCGACACCGCCCCGGTCACCTTCGACGAGTTCAAGGCGATCGTCGAGCACATCCTGAGCCCGGAGCAGAAGGCGGACCTCTACAAGTTCGGCTCGGTCGACTTCGCGTACGACTACTCCGACTCGGCCCGCTTCCGCGTCAACCTCTTCCAGGCACGGGGCAAGCTCTCCGTCGCGGCCCGGCTCATCACCAGCAACATCCTGCCCTTCGAGGGCCTGCACCTGCCCCCGGTCATGAGCGATATCGCCATGCAGCCCCAGGGCATCGTGCTCCTCTGCGGCGTCACGGGCTCCGGCAAGTCCACCACCATCGCCTCGATGCTGGACTACGTGAACGCCCGGAAGCCCGTCCACATCCTGACGATCGAGGACCCGATCGAGTACATCTTCGAGGACAAGAAGGCCACGATCAACCAGCGCGAGATCGGCATCGACTGCCTGGACTTCAAGATCGCCCTCCGCGCGCTGGTCCGTGAGAACCCCGACATCGTGCTCGTGGGCGAGATGCGCGACCAGGAGACCTTCGAGGCGGCCCTGCACGCCGCGGAAACCGGCCACCTGGTCTACGGGACCATCCACGCCTCGAGCACCACGCAGACCTTCAGCCGCATCTATGGCCTCTTCGAGCAGGAGGAGGTGGAGCAGGTACGCAAGATCCTCGCCTACCAGATGCGGTCCTTCGTCTACCAGAAGCTGCTCCCCACGCTGCACGAGAACATCGCCCGCATCCCGGCGCTCGAGATCCTGATCAACAACGGCGTCGTCCAGAAGTACATCCTCGACGGGCGCGAGGGCGACCTCCGCGAGGTGCTGAACTCGGTCGAGGCCCGGCAGGTCGGCATGATCGACTTCAACGACTCGCTCGTGAAGCTCGTGGAGTCCGAGTACATCCACATGCGGGTCGCCCAGGAGGCCAGCCCGAACGTCGATGAACTGATGATGAAGCTGAAGAAGCTGAAGTGACGGAAGCCGGCCCCCCGCCCCGGGTGGCGGGCATGGACCGAGGGGCCCCGCCGGGGCTCGAAAGGGGGCCGCCGGAGCCCAGGGGCCCTGCGCGGTATGCTCCCCGGCCCGGCGGAGCGGTCGGGAAAGCGACGGTCGCCCGGATGGTTCGGGCGTGCCCGGTTGGCGAGCGGAACGCGAAAAGGGATTCGGCCCGATGGATCTCAGCCTGATGATCACAGCAGCGGGTTTCGGCCCTGACTCTGCCGGTGTGCAGACCCTCGCTGAGGGCTTCTTCCTGGTCTCCTGGTGGAAGGCCCTGCTGGTGTTCCCGCCGTTCCTGGCCTGGGCCTGGCTGGTATCCACCGTCTTCGACAAGCACGCCCAGCGGTTCTACCTCCAGCGGGACGCGTGGAACGCGGGCCACATGGTGGCGGGGCTCCTCGCGGTGCTGGTCGCCCTGTTCTTCCCCGTCGCCGCCTGGTGGGGCTTCATCGTGGGCTACATCGTCATGCTCGCGATCCTCGCGATCGACATCGCCGCCTTCGTGGTCGTGACGAACCAGAACGAGCGCGTGCCCGCCAAGGCCAAGCTCAAGCTCGACTTCAGCAAGCTCGCCGAGTCCTCGAAGGCCAAGAAGGACGCGAAGCTCGCCGCCACCGTCACCCTCCGGATCGAGAACAGCAGCGGGCTCACCGTCACCGCCCCGCAGAAGGACACGCCCGAATACGAGATCCGCGGCGCCGCGGAGGAGCTCTTCACCAAGGCGATCGAGCTCCGGGCCTACCAGGCCGAGATCGTGCCCGTCTCCGCGGAGGCCTACCAGTCCCGCTACCTCGTCGACGGGGTGCACCAGCCCGGCGAGAAGATGCCCGCCGCCCAGGGCGTCGCGATCATCGACTTCTGGAAGTCCTGCGGAGAGCTCGACCTCAAGGACCGGCGCCGCCGCCTCGTGGGCAAGTGCCGCGTGACCGGCGAATCCAAGCGCCACGACATCCGCATCGCCAGCGCCGGCGTGCAGGGCGGCATCCGCATGACGCTCACCCTCGACCCGGGCGAGGCGGTCGACCGCAAGCCCGAGTACCTCGGCCTGCTCGATCCGCAGATGGAGACGCTGAAGTCGCTGGTCGCCGACGGGTCGGGCGTCGTGCTCCTCGCCGCCCCCGCCCTCAACGGTCGGACGACGACGCTGTACACCGTGGTGCGGATGCACGACGCCTACACGCAGAACGTGCAGACGCTCGAGCTCGAGCCCCAGCACGCCCTCGAGGGTGTCCGCCAGGTGATCTTCAGCCCCAGCGAGGGGGCGGAGTTCGCCACGACGCTGCGATCGATCCTGCGTCGCGACCCCGATGTCGTGGGCGTCGCCGAACTGCCCGACGGGGAGACCGCCAAGGAAGCCCTCAAGGGCGACCACGAGCGCACCCGCACCTACGTCTCCGTCCGGGCCGATGGGACGCTCGCCGCGACGCAGCTCTTCGTGAAGGCCGCTGCGGACGCGAACCTCGTCGCCGACGGGCTCCGCGGGGCGGTCGCCCAGAAGCTCGCCCGCAAGCTGTGCGAGAACTGCCGGGTGCCCTACCAGCCTCCGGCGGACCTCCTGAAGAAGCTGGGCCTCCCCGAGGGGAAGGTCAAGCAGCTCTTCAAGAAGGGCGGGCAGGTCCTGATCCGCAACAAGCCCGAGGTCTGCCCGATCTGCTCGGGCGTGGGCTACAACGGGCAGATCGGCATCTTCGAGGTATTCCCCTTCGGCGAGGAGGAGAAGGCCATGATCCGCGAGCAGAACTGGTCGGGCCTCCGCGCGGAGATGCGCAAGAAGTCGATCGCCACCATCCAGCAGGCCGCCCTGCGCCGCGTGGTCGAGGGCGTGACCAGCGTGGAAGAGATCACGCGGATCACCGCGCCGCCTCAGAAGACCTCGTCCTCCAAGCAGCCCGCCAAGACGCCGACGCCCACAGCCTGAGCCGACCGGAGCCACGAACATGATCCTGAACATCGCCGCCCTCGGGCTTGTGCTGCTGATGGGCTACCTCTGGATGGCCCGGGGCCTCTGGAACAGCCTGCTGCACTTTGTCTGCACGCTGATCGCGGGCGCGGTCGCCTTCGGCGTCTGGGAGCCCCTGGCCTACCTGATCCTGGGCTTCGCCCCCGCCAGCGGGTTCCTGAGCTTCCTCGAGGGCATCGCGTGGGGCGCCGCCCTCCTCATCCCCTTCGCCGCCACGCTCGCGATCCTGCGGGCGATCAGCGACGCCGCCATCCCCGCCAACGTGCAGAACAACAAGGCGGTCGACTACGCGGGCGCTATCGTCTGTGGCCTTGGCAACGGCGTCATCACCGTCGGCATCGTGGTCATCGCCCTGGGCTACATGCGCCTCTCGACCGGCTTCCTGGGCTACAGGGCCATCGACTACACCGAGCAGCGCCAGGCCGGCGGGGGCAGCCTCGAGCGCACCGGCGGGCTGTGGGTCCCCGTCGACCGGTTCGTCGCGGGTATGTACGGCTTCGCCTCCGAGACCGCCCTGCGGACCGGCGAGCCACTCGCGAAGTGGCACCCCAATGTCGAACTCGCGGGCTACGCGGGGCGCATCAGCTATGGCAACGGCGCCAGCCGGAATGTCATGCGCAGGGCCGACTTCCAGATCACCGGCGCCTGGCAGGTGGGCGATGGCTCGGGGCGCACCGCCGACCTGCTGACCTTCGCGCCCGAGCAGCCCCCGCAGGGCTACGTCGACATCTCCGGCGAGCCGATCGGGGCGGGCAAGCTCGTGGGCTACACCGTGCGCTTCGGCGCCGGTGCCCGCGAGAGCTCCGGGCAGGTGATCTTCGGCAACGGGCAGTTGCGCCTCCTCGCTCAGAACGAAGAGGGGGACACCGTCGAGGCCTTCCCGGTCGCCCTCGTCTCTCAGGCGGAGGCGAGCGAGGCCGACCTCTTCGGGCGCTGGCGCTTCGACGGGGCCGAGACCTTCATCGCCTCAGTGGGCGGGGCGACGACGGTGGACATGGGCTTCGAGTTCGTCGTGCCCCAGGGCTACAACCCGCTCGCCCTGTACATGAAGCACACCCGCGTCATGGTCGACGACCTCGAGCCCCGCCGGTTCCCCTCGCCCGCAGCCCGCGATGCCGCGGTGGCGTCCGGGGCCCTCCTGGGCGGCGGGCTCAGCGTCGACGACCTCGACCTCGCGATGGCCGAACGGTTCGACGGAGAGAGCGCCACCGCACGCGGGCGGGACGCCACGGTCTTCAGCGTCGATAACTTCCTGGGCTTCCAGTTCCAGACCACGCAGAAGCGGGGCCTCGAGCTGAGCGAGAACAACCAGATCATCGGCGGCTCCGCCAAGTACGCCCCGGGCGAGCTCGCCGGGCGAGGCGGCATCAATCCGGAGCTGCGCGTCGACCGGTTCGCGTCGGGCGACGACACCGTGATCCTGCAGGTCAACATCAGCGGCTCCGACAACGCCGGCCTGCTCGGGCGGGTCGCCCGGTCGGTCGAGGCCGGCGCCGCTCCGCAGCTCGTCGACGCGGACGGCACCGTCTACCAGGCGGTGGGCTACATCTACACCGACCGTGAGATCGTCGACGTGCGCTTCACCCCCGCGAACCCGGTCCAGAGCCTCAACGAGCTGCCCACGCTCTCGAGCGCCCGCACGGACCAGGAACTCAAGCTGATCTTCCAGTGCAGCTTCGGGGTGTCGATCAGGTATCTGGCGTACGGGAAGACCGTCGCCTACGACATCAACCCGCCGATCGTGCTGGACCAGAGGCAGCGGTAAGCCGGACCCGGCGGTCGACGCCGGCTGACGGCGCCAGGCCCGCTCCGCCCACGCCCGGGGCTTCCCGAACGACCGGTGCCGACAGGACGCAACGAGAAACGCCCGCCCCCGGACAGGTCCGGGGGCGGGCGTTGTTGTTCGGGGGCCGGGTCGATACCCGCGCGATGCTTGGATCAGGCCTCGGTGGCAGCCGGTGCGGGGGCGGGAGCCTCGGCGGGCTGCTCGCGACGCTTCCGGCGTCCGGGCTCGATGAGGTTGCCCTCGTTGTCGAACTCCATCTCCTCGCGCTCGTCCTCCTCGATGTGCCGGTCAGCGACGACGAAGACGCGGATGTTCGCCTCGAGGTCCGTGTCGAACTTGATCAGCACGTCGTAGTTCTCGACACGCTTGATCGTGTGGGCGAGGCGCACCTCGCGCCCGCGCACCTGGAAGCCCAGCTCCGTGAGGGCCGACGCGATGTCCTGCTGGGTGACCGAGCCGTAGAGCTGGCCCTGGTCGTTGCAGGAACGCTCCAGCGTGATCTCGAGCCCCTCGAGGCGCCCGATGATCTCCTCACGCTTGGACCGCAGAGCCTTCTGCTCCGCCTCCGCCTTGCGCCGCTTCTCCGCGAGGGTGGCGATGATGTCCTCGCTGGGCACCGTCGCGAGCCCGCGGGGGAGCAGGAAGTTCCGGGCGTACCCGACGCGGACATTCACGACATCGCCCACGATGCCCAGGTTGTCCACGTTCTCCGTCAGCAGCAGCTTGATGCTCTTGGCCACGATGGGCCTCCTTCCGCTGTCCTCCCCGCCTCAGGTGGGGCGGGGGAGTTGAGGAGCCCTCCGCAACGGGCACGCGCCCGGGGGGAGTCGGCCCCAGCGATCCGTCGATCATTGCCGGCCCGGCGGGCGTCGCCCACCCGCCCGGCTCGGTTGATTTCCGCCCGGGATGCCGGCGACCACGCCCAGCGTGTTCTCGGACCCACGGAGCTCAGGCCCGCGCCCGCAAGTCAGAAGGGGATGTCGTCGTCCGCCGGCGCGTCGTAGCCACCGTCGTATCCGCCAGCCCCACCCCCACCACCGCCACCGGCGGAGCCGCCCCCGCCCCCACCGCCATAGTTGCCCCCACCACCGGAACGACCGCCCCCACCACCACCAGCGCCCCCGCCCTGGCCGGAGTCGACGAACTGGAAGTTCTCGATCACGACGCGGAGCTTGGACTGCTTGGTGCCGTCCTTGCCCTCCCACTGGTCGAGCTTGAGGCGGCCCTCGACGAAGACCGGCCGGCCCTTGGCGAGGTACTGGCTCATCACCTCCGCGGTCCGCCCCCACGCCTCGCAGTCGACGAACGTCACCTCTTCACGCTGCTCGCCCGACTGCGTCTTGTAGCGACGGTTGGTCGCGATCGAGATGTTCGCGACCGCCTGGTTCCCCGACGTGTGCCGCAGCTCCACGTCACGGGTCAGGTTGCCCATCAGGAAGACCTTGTTGAAGTTGCCCGCCATCGCGTTCGCCTCCGGGCCGCGAGGGCCCCCCCGCGGCATCGACCTGCGCCTGCCGACCGTCCCGGCGGGCCGATCCCACCGGGACGCACCATCCTAACGAGAGCCTGTCCCCCGCGTCGGCCCGGGGGGCGGGC
>DAIQNV010000001.1:74367-105709 GCA_036788215.1 Phycisphaerales bacterium
CCGGGGGGCGGGCTTCCCCGCGAGGTTCAGTTCTCGTCCGAACCCCGCTCGGCCGAGTCGTCGCCCTCGCCATCCGAGGCGTCCCCGGCGTCGTAAGAGTCGTCCATCTGGCCCTCGGGCTTCTCGTCCTCGGGGCGGCCCAGCCGGACGCCGGAGCGCTTCTGCTCCTCCTTGACGCCCCGGTCCTGGCGCATCTTCGCCTCCGCCTCCAGGCCCTGCTGGTCGTCCAGGATCTGCGCCTCCTCGAGCGTCATGTGATCGACCCGGGTCACCAGCACCCGCATGATCCGCTCGGACATGTTGCAGTCCCGCTCCAGCTGCGCCGGCGCATCGCCCACCGCGGTGAAGTACACCAGGATGTACACCCCACGCTTCTGCTTGTCGATCTCGTACGCCAGGCGACGCTCGTCCCACTTGCGCATCGAGACGATCTCGACGTTCGCACGCCCCAAGAGCTCCTTGATGTGGTCGATCGCAGCGGTGAACTCCGCCGCCACACCCTGGCTCAGCAGGAACATCGCCTCGTACAGCCGTCCGGTCTCGGTCGCGGTCGTCATTTCAGTGTCCGTCCTTCTGGTCTTGCTCGCCCGCCCGCACGCCCCGGTCATCCTGCTTGGGATGGCTCTCGGAACGCTTGCTGTCCGCGGGAAGGCGCTTGTTGAACCTGTTCATCGCTGTGTCGATGCCCTCACCGACCCAGCACTCCACCGCCTCGGTCGATTCCACGATCGACCGCTGCACATCGCCCAGCTCCTCCGCGGTGAACCGGCTGAGCACCCAGTCCACCTGGCTCATCACCTTCGGCACCGTGCCGATCCCCACGCGGCACCGCGCGTAGGGCGCACCCGCCAGGGCCCGGTCGATATCGTCGAGCCCGTTGTGCCCGCCGGTCCCGCCCTTGGCCCGCAGCCGGATCGACCCGACCGGCAGCGCCAGGTCGTCCGTCAGGACGAGCAGGTCCTCCGCCGGCTCGAGCTTGAAGAACCGCACCGCCTCGCCCACCGACCTCCCCGAGAGGTTCATGTAGGTCGTGGGCTTCAGCAGAAGGCACTTCTCGCCACCGATCCGCGCCTCCACCGTCGCCCCCTGGAACCGGGCGCGCGCGATCTCACCCGCCGCGAAGCGGCGTGCGAGCTCGTCCACGACCATGAAGCCCGCGTTGTGCCGGGTCTGGTCGTACTGAGCACCGGGGTTCCCAAGGCCGACGATGAGCTTCACGGGAAGGCTGCTCCCAGTGGCCGCGACTCACCAGAGGTGAATCACGCCCCCTCCTTCTTGGCGGTGATGACCTCGGGGCCCGTCGAAGCGCCGACCTCGGTCGCCTCGTCCGAATCGGCGTCGCCGCCGTGCATGACGATGTGCGCGACCACCGCGTCCGGATCGGTCAGGAGCTTCATGGTCGGCGCGGGAAGCTGGACGTCCTTCGCGTGGATCGTCCCGTGAGCCTTCAGATCACGGATGTCCACCTCGATGAACTCCGGCAGGTTCGTCACCACGCACTCCAGCTCGAGCTCGCTCGTCGGGTGCATCAGCGTCGTGCCCGCGGTCTTCAGGCCCACGCAGTCCGCCGCACCGATCAGGTGCACCGGAACGCTCGTCTGCACACGCTCGTTCAGGTTCACCCGCGCCAGGTCCGCGTGCACGATGTGCGTGCCCAGGTGGTCGTACTGCAGGTCCTTGAGCAGCACGAACTCCGACTCCGATCCCTCCAGCTGAAGCTGGAAGACCTTCTCGCCCTTGTGGAAGTGCTGGAGCGCCTCGTGAGCGTCCAGCGTCACCGCCACCGGCTCCTGCTTGTGACCGTACACCACCGCGGGCAGACCGCCCGCAGCCCGGGCACGCTGGGCGTAGCGCGAGCCGACGCGCTCGCGAGGCTTCGCCGCAAGGACAGGTGCGTTCTCGTGCATTGCTGATACCTCCCGCGGGGCGTCGTCGCCCCGGATTCCTCTGTGTTCCGGGCGACGCCCGGGCGAAGCGGCTCACCGCCGCATCGCGACCTTCCTGAACAGTGCGCTGATCGAACGGTCCTCGTGGATGTTCCGGATCGCCTCCCCAAGGAGCTTGCTCACCGAGACCTCCACCAGCTTGTCCGCCAGCTTCAATCGCTTGTCGTCCGCGATGGGGATCGTGTCCGTCACGACCACCCGGCTCACCGGGCCCGTCGCCAGGCGCTCCGCAGCCGGGCCCGCCAGCACCGGGTGCGTCGCCGCCACGATCACCTCACGCGCCCCGCGGTCCATCACGAACTCCGCCGCCTTGATGACCGTCCCGCCCGTCGAGATCATGTCGTCGAACATCAGGACAGCCTTGCCCTCCACCGATCCCATCAGGTGACCGACCTCCACGTCCTCGCCGCTCTGGCGACGCTTCGTGATCACCGCCGTCTCCACACCCAGCAGGTTCGCCATCCCCTCCGCGACCTTCAGGTTCCCAACGTCCGGGCTCACAAAGCAGAACGGGCCGATCTCCTCGCGCACGCTCTCGAAGTACTCGAAGAACACCGGCGTCGCCGAAAGGTGATCGACCGGAAGATCAAAGAACCCCTGGATCTGCGCCGCGTGCAGGTCGAGCGCCAGCACCCGGTCCGCACGGCTCGCGGTCATCATGTTCGCCACGAGCTTCGCGGTGATCGGCACCCGCCCCTCGCTCTTGCGGTCCTGCCTCGCGTACCCGTAGTAGGGCACGACCAGCGTCACCCGCCGCGCCGACGCCCGCTTCAGGCAATCGACGAAGATCAGCAGCTCCATCAGGTTGTCGTTCACCGGCGAGCACGTCGAGAGCAGCACGAAGCAGTCACGCCCCCGCACGTCCTCGTCCAGCTTCACCAGGAGCTCGCCGTCCGGGAAGACGTGCGTCTTCGCATCGCCCAGGGGCATGCTCAGGTGATCGCACACCCGGCTTGCCAGGAGCTTGCTGTTCCGCCCCGCGAACAGCTTCATCTCGTTCAGCTCGCCCATGACGCAGCCCCTTCCCCGCCAAGGTCCCGCGACCGGTACACACGGTCCACCTCACGGAGCTGCTCCAGCGTGTTGATGCTCAGCACGTCCTCAGCCGGAACCGCGTCGATCACCTCGACCGACTTCCCCTCGTCCAGGAGCAGCGAAGGCACGTCGGTGATGTAGTACTCGCCCGTCAGCTCGTTCTTCCCCACGCGGTCGAGCGCCCCGAAGAGATCTTCCGAGCGGAAGCAGTAGTAGCTCGGGTTCACCTCGCGGATCGCCAGCTGCTCGGGCGTCGCGTTCTTCTGCTCCACGATCCCCGTGAACGAGCCCGACGCGTCCCGCACCACACGCCCGTACCCCGAGGGATCGTCCAGGGTCGCCGTCGCCAGCGTCGCAGCCGACCGCTTCGACCGGTGCAGCTCCAGCATCTTCGCCAGGGTCGCCGACCGGATCAGCGGGCCGTCCCCGCACAGCACGAAGACGTCCTCATCGCGACCCGCGTACGCCTCCCGCGCGCACATCACCGCGTGTCCCGTCCCCAGCTGCTCCTCCTGCAGGGAGAACTCGACCGGGCCCGCCGGGCCATGGCCCAGAACCGCGTCCTGCACCTTCCCCGCCCCATACCCCACCACCACCACCACCCGGTCACACCCAGCAGCAAAGCACGCGTCCACCACCGCGCACACCATCGGACGCCCGCCGATCGGATGGCACACCTTGGGCAGGTCGCTCTGCATCCGCGTGCCCTTGCCCGCCGCCAAAATGATCGCGCTCAGGCCCCGGGTCGCGCCAAGGTCAGGCCCGCCCCCGTCGCCGCCGCCAAGTTGACCATCCTGACCCGCCATCATCCGCCTTTCGCGATCCCGCGATCGAACCCGAAACTACCCGGCCAGGACTCGAACCTGGACTAAATGGACCAAAACCACTTGTGCTGCCAATTACACCACCGGGCATCCAAAGGACCCTACGACCGGCGCGACCACGAGGGTCTCACGCTGAGCCGGGGCACCGCCAATCTGTCTGTGCGAAGAATCCGCTCCTCCGCTCCACGCCCGACGACGAGCAACTCGATCGCCGAAACGCACCCGACGAAACCGCCCTGTCGCGGCCTCGCCCGGGGTGCCTCACCCGGAGCGGGAACCGCGGCCCGATGATCCGAATCCCGCCGCCGTTCCCCTCTGGGAAGGACGACCGATCGGACCCGGAGCTGGATGCCCGCCGCCGCGGGGAGCCGACGCTCGATCGCGTCCGCCCTCCAAGCAAGGCACCCCTGCCCGCGCCTCACAGCCTCGCCGACCCCAGCCGGCGAGCCCGATCCGTCACGGACGGCTCCCACACGCGTCCGGGCCCGTCGCCCGGATCGCCTGCAACAGTAGATCGGCCCCACCCCGGGTCAACCCGATCCACGCCACCTTTGGAAGAGTCTGCCAGCCCGGTCAGGCCAGGCGGGGCTCGGGCCCGATCGAGCCCCGAAGCGCCGCCGCGACCCGCGACCGACGCTTCCCGAGCCCAACTCGCCGCATGCTCAGCCCCCCACCCGCCAGGAGCAGGAGCCCCGAACCGGGGGTCGGGACGATCGCGAACGCGCTGCTCCGCCCCGTCGCCTCCAGGGGCGGGGGCGGGGGCAACTCGGTCGCGAGCGGAAGGAAGGTGATGTCGAGCCCGTCGAGCGGCCCGGAAGCGAACCCGCTCAGGGCACTCCCAGGCTCCCGAACGACCGCCGATCGCAGGGCCAGCCCGTCCCCAGACGGGGGGTTGGCGGAGTCCGCTTCCGCGAGCGCGATGCCCGTCGCGAGCCAGCCCGCCCCGACGACCGTCAGGGCAACGCTGACCCACAGACTGCCGGCGGCATGACCGCCCTGGCGATGAATTTCTCTGGTGCGCATCTCTTCTCGGCCCTTCGCACGAACGGTCTCTCGAACCGCCCGCGCTTCTCTCCGTGGCCTCACCGCCGCGACCTCTCTCAGGCGACGCAGCGGCCCGTGATCTCCCTCCGGGCGAAACGAAACCGCCCGGACCGCGGAAAGGTACCCCGAGGTTTCGGTACCGCCAAGCGGGCTGACACCTTTGCACCGCTTACATGCGCGAGTTGTTGAAACTCGAACGAACGCGACCCGAGATCGGCCCGACCGACCCTCGAACGAGGCCTCAGCTCTCGTCCGATCCCAGACTTTCGTCGGTTTTTTCGTCGCGCGCGTCCGCCAGGTCCGCGTCCCCGGTGCGCACCACGCGCTCCGCGATCAGTTCATAACAGGTGGCGAGCAGGCCGACCATCGGGAACCGCGCCTCGAACGGGCTCGGGCCCAGCCGACGCAGCAGGGGCTTGTCGATCTCGGGGGCGACGCGGGGCAGCGCAGGACGCTGCGCCGTCTCCGCCGGGTCGTCCCAGAAGGTCGCGCTGAGCTCCTCCAGCGGGACCAGCGCCGCGTCGCTCGCGCCGGGCACATGGGGCGTGTAGACAGGCGTCGGCGCATCGCCCGCCCCCGCCAGCACCCGCTTCTCCCGCAGGCGCTCGACCAATTCCTCCACCGGGAGCCCGCGCAGCCCCAGCACCAGGAGCGGGCTGCCCGCCAGCTTCTCCGCCAGCAGCACCGCGGCGCAGACCGCGTGCTTGCACCAGGGCTTCGGCGGGGTCGGCTCCCGGCAGGTGCACGTCGGCCGGACCTCGTCCGCCTCGACCGGCAGGAGCCGCAGGCCCAGGGGTGCGAACAGATCCTCGATATCCCGGGGCAGCTCCCCCGCGAGCAGCTTCGCGGCGTACTTCGCCTGCTCGCCCATCGCGCCGATGACCTTCTCGCGCGACCCGTGGTCGAACATCGTGAGCCGCAGCTCGGTCGTGTAGGGGCGGGTCATCCGCCCCTGGATCGTCGCGGCGACGAAGTCGCCCTCGACATCGAACTTCTTGGCCTGGCCCAGCCTCGCGTACTCGAGACCCTCGCGGAGGGCCTCGCCCGTCGCCGCCTGCTCCACGACGCGCATGAGCCTCTGGCTGACCCAGTTGCCGATGGGCTCGCCCTCGCCCGACTTGAGCTTGACGCCCCCTCGGACGCGCTTGGGCTTGGCGGCGATTTTCTTCTCGGGACGGAACCCGCCCGCGGGACCCCCGCGGGACTGGCGTCCCGTATCGGTCAGCTTCGGGGGCTTGGGCGTGCTCGAAAGCCGCGCAGGTTCGTTGCCGCTCGTCGACACGCTCGTTTACTCCTCGTCGTCGCCGATGGCGTCGGCCCGCAGCGCCAGGATGCTCCGCAGCTCGCCCGTGTCCAGCTCGGTGAGCCAGCGTTCGCCGGCGCCGATGATCCGCTCCGCCAGCTCCGTCTTCGCCTCGATCATCTCGTCGACCCGCTCCTCCAGCGTCCCCCGCACCACGAACTTGTGCACGTGCACCGTCCGCGTCTGACCGATGCGGTACGCCCGGTCCGTCGCCTGGTTCTCGACCGCGGGGTTCCACCACCGGTCGAAGTGGAAGACGTGCGTCGCCGCGGTCAGGTTCAGGCCCACGCCGCCCGCCTTCAGGCTCAGGATCAGGATGGGCTTCTGGCTCTTGGGGTCCTGGAACTGGTCGATCATGTTCTGGCGCTGGCCCTGGGCCGTCCCGCCATGCAGGAAGAGGACCTCCTTGCCCATCTCGTGCCTCAGCATCCCCGCGAGCAGGTGACCCATCTGGCGGAACTGCGTGAAGATCAGGCAACGCTCGCCCTCCGCGAGCACCTCGTCCACCATCTCCAGCAGGCGCACGCACTTGCCCGACCGGCTCGCGTCCGCCGGGCGGGGCGAGGTCGGGTCGTGGTCCTTGAGGATCTGCGAGGGGTGGTTGCAGATCTGCTTGAGCCGGATGAGCGCCGCCAGCACCAGCCCCCGACGGTGGATCCCGTCGGTCTGCTCCACCTCGGTCAGCATCCGCTTCACGCAGCTCTCGTAGAGCGCCGCCTGCTCGCTCGTCAGGTGGCAGTACTCGCGCGTCTCCAGCTTCTCGGGCAGGTCCGCGACCACCGTCGGGTCCGTCTTCACCCGGCGCAGAATGAACGGGCGCACCAGCCCGCGCAGCTGCTCGCCCTTCTGCGCATCCCGGTACCGCTCGATCGGCACGCTGAACCTCTTGCGGAACCCCCCGCTCGGGCCCAGGTACCCTGGGTTCAGGAAGTCCATGATCGACCAGAGTTCGCTCAGCCGGTTCTCGACAGGCGTACCCGTCAGCGCGATCCGCCGGTCCGCGTGCAGGCTCCGCACCGCCATCGACTGCTTCGCGCTCGGGTTCTTGATGAACTGCGCCTCGTCCAGCACGATCCGGCCCCACGCCACCTTCTCCAGCGTGTCCCGGTCGCGGTTCGCCAGCGCGTAGGTGGTGATCACCATGTCGCTCCGACCCGCCTCCTCCACCAACTCGTCGCCCATCATCCGCTCGATGCCGTGGTGGACCATCACCTTGATCTCGGGGGTGAACCGCTGCGCCTCGCGCACCCAGTTCCCCACCACCGACATGGGCACCACCAAAAGCGTGGGCAGCACCCCCCCGGCGACCCCGCTCCCCGCCCCGGCGCCCGCTTCCGCCGCGACCTGTCGCTCGTGGGCCATCAGGGCGAGGAGCTGCACCGTCTTGCCCAGACCCATGTCGTCCGCCAGGCAGGCACCGAAGCCGAAGCGCTCCAGGAAAGCCAGCCAGCTCAATCCCCTGAGCTGATACGGGCGGAGCGTTCCCCGGAATTTTTCGGGGGTTTCGAGGATCGGCACCAGCTGCGCCGGCCCCTCGTCCAGCCCCTCGCCCCCACCCCCCAGAAGCTGGTCCACCCACCCCGTCGCGTCCAGACCCAGGATCGGGAGGCCGGTCGTCTTCGCCTCGCTGGCGTAGGCGAGGCGCATCGCTTCAGCGAGCTTCATCTCGCCCCCGGGGTTTTCCCGGATGAACTTGATCGCCGCCTGCACGTCCTCGGGACGGATCTCAACCCATCGCCCATTCACCCTGATCAAGGGACTGGACTTGCCCGCGAGTTGCTCGAACTCGTTGAGGGTCAGGGTGGCGTCGCCGATCGCGATTTCCCAGTGGTAGCCCACGAGGGCGGTGAGGCCGAGCTGGGGGCCCACGCTGCCTGCGGCTCCGGGGCCGGAATCCACGAGCTGCTCGAGCGGGTCGCTCTCGATCTTGAGCCTGGCGCCGAGCCGGCCGACCGGGCTCTCCCACCAGCCCGGGCTCTCGATGCCGAAGCCCTGCTCGACCATGATCGGGCGGACCTCGCGGAGGAACTCGTAGGCCTGCTTGGTGGTGAGGTTGATCTCGATCGGCTCGTTGTCGGAGAGGGCGCTCTCGAACTTCTTGTAGAGACGGCTGGCGCGCCCGAGCTCCGCGAGCAGCAATTCCTGCGGACTCTCAAGCGCCAGGCCCTCGATGGTCATCGAGTCGCGGCTCATGAGCCAGACATCCGCGGCGTCGACGATGACCTCGCTGCGTTCCTGGCTCTGGAGGTGGAAACTCACGCTCCAGAGGAGGCTGTCGTCGGGCTCGTCGATGTTGTCCGCGAGCCCCTCGTCCACCGGCTCGTTGAGACGGAGGAGGAGTCGCCAGGCGCCCGACTGGCCCCGGTCCTCGAGGGCGCCGATCCAGCGCCGCACGCGCCTTGCGACCTCGACCCGCTGGCTCTGCGGGGTGGCGACCGCGGGCTCCGGGCCCAGCAGTCCCTGCATCCACGCGACCTGGGCGTCGGCGACCGCGTCGCGCCCCTCGACGGTGTCGAACATGTCCTCGAGTTCGAGCGCCTCGCGGCAGACCGCGTCGACCAGTCTCTGCAGGAAGACCTCGGTGATCCGCCACGCGTCGTGCCCCAGGTCGTCGACGCCTGCGCGGGCGGAAGCGGGCATCGCCCGCAGGACCGCAGAGACCTTGCCCGAGGTCGCCTCGTCGTTCATCCAGGGCGACCATGTGGCGGAGAGGGCGCCGCCCCCGTCTTGGCACATCATCGGGACGAAGCGCTGCTGGCTCAGAAGGTGCAGGCCCAAGGCGCTCAGCAATTCGAAGTAGCGGACGCCCGGGCCGAAGGTGACCGAGCCCTCGTCCTCGTCGAACTCCGCGACCCGCTCGAAGAACCGGCCCCAGCCCCGCGGGTCGAGCCCGATGGCGGGCACCGCGACCCTCGTGAGGATCGGCGGGAGGCCCTCGGCGCCCGGGGCGGCACGCCCCAGCGCGTGCGCCAGGTGCACGCTGGGCAGGACCGCTCCGTCCGGCGTCGCGGGCAGCAGCACCTCGACCAGCCCCTCGTCGGTCCGATCGCTTTCCGCCAGCAGCCCGACACCGGTGATCGCGCTGCGCACGCCCGATGCGTCGGACGCGAAGGGGTGCACCGGGGCGACGCCCTCGCCAGCGGGGTCGATCTCCACGGCGCCCCGGGCAAAGGTCGCGCCGGACTCGGCCCAGAGCCAGATCCGCCCACCGACGAAAACGCAGTGGACCACCAGCGACGAGACGCCCGCGTCCCGCGTCGCGGGGCGATCGCTCAGCACGCTCACGCCCGCACCCCCACCCGTACAGCCGAGTTTGCCCGCGCCCTGCCCGCGGCTACCCCCACCTCCAGAACCATCCCCGTCGTGCCCCGTCGTCCGTGCACTGGTTCCCTCCCGCGTCCGCCGATCCCTCGGCGTTCCCAACACTCCGTCGCCCGCCTGCCAAACGCCAGGATGGCGCGGGCCCAAGGGGAGAGCGTACGCACGAACCCCGCCCAAAGCCGCGAGCCGCCGGCTGACTGAACCAAACCCAAGCGAGATTTCGGGACCACCCCGGGGGTTGGCGTGCCGGACGCCGGTGTCGGCCCGCCTAGGCCACCCCGAGGCGCCCCAGCCACCACGAGAGCACCGCCTCGCGATCGAGACCCCCGACCGCGTAGGCGTCAAGCATGGTCGCGCCGAACCGGTGCAGCGCCCCGAACTCGGGCGGGCCCGGGGGGCCACCGTCCGCAACGACATCGGGCCCGCTCGCCCGTACAGCCCGCTCGCTCGCGCTCGGGGCTCCATCTGTGCGGTGTGCCGCGATGGCGTGGCCCGTTCCGAGGGAACCGGTCTGGATCTGCCTGGCGAGTTGCGCCCCCCGGTCCCATGCTGCCCCGTCGATCGGCAGGGGCAGTTCCAGAACCTGCTTCGCGCTGACCTTCAGGGCCTGCACGCTCATGCCGGTGCCCCCCCAGCGCCGGTAGGCCTCCACGCTCGCGACGGGCGAGGCGATCGCTGCGAGGAGTCTCCAGACATCGTCCGGTTCGTGGGGCATCACCGAGATCACGGGCGTGACCGGGAGCCATTCGCCCCGGGCGTCCGCGACCGCCTCCATCGCGCGCCCCTGCGTCGCGACGAGCACCTTGGGCACGAGGCGGGCGCTGGCCCATCGCGCGAGCCAGCCCTCGAAGGCGTCGACGCGGGCGACGGGTCGCGTCCACGCCTGCTTGTGGATCCGCGTTCCCGCGCCCCAGCGGAGGGCGAGGGGCCCGATGAGCCCCGAGGTGATGAGCCTCGAGGCGTGCGCGTGGTCCTCGCCCGCCTCCTGCACCCGGCCCTGGAGCCCGTAGTAGGCGTCGCGGAAGTCCGCGGTCGCGGCGGCGCGGTCCGCCACCGACCCGCCCGGGCGGAAGGGGCACTCGGGCAGACCCCACACCGGGGCGGCGATCCCGGCCCAGGTCTTCTCCAGCCCGACCGGTCGGACACGGTGCGCCGCGAGCCCGCGCCCGACGGTGACTGCGGCTTCGACCTGGTGCCCCTCGCCCATCGCCCGGTGCCCGACCGACACCACGAGGGCGCAGGCGTTGACGCCGGCGTCGAACTCGCCCCCCTCGCCGATCCAGGCCGACTCGATGGAGCCCCTCGCCAGCACGCGGGCCCGCACGGCGCTGGCGTCGCGCGAGGCGAGCACGCTGAGGGGCTGGACGATGCCGACCCGCCCCCCGTCGCGGGTCATCTCCGTGGATGCCAGCAGGAAGGCGCTCGCGATATCGGCGTACCCCCGGACGGCACCCTCGAACCGCTCTCGGAGGCGACGGGCGGTCTCGCGGGGGAGGGCGGTTCCGGCGCTCAGTTGGCCCAGGAAGGGGGGGTTGCCCACGATGGCGTCGAACCCGCCCCGGGCACAGATCTCGGGGAAACACGTGGGCCAGTCCACCTCCGTCAGCGACTCCCCCACCACGATTCGGTCACGCAGCGACCCGGACCGCCAGGGAACGCCGGCGCGGGCGCAGAGGCGGGCCCGGCAGGCCCGGGCGGCGACGGGGTCGAGGTCGCAGCCGCACAGGCACTGCAGGAGGTCGGCGGGCGGGGCGCCGGGATCGAGGGACGCGAGGGCTTGGACGAGTCGCTCGAGCAGCGGGAGGAGGAAGGCGCCGGAGCCACAGGCGGGGTCGCAGAAGCGCAGCGCGAGGACGGCCCTCGGGTCGCCGGTCGCTCGGGAAGCCTCGATCATGGGCTGGGCGGCGCGGTCGAGCAGATGGTGGACGAGCCAGGGTGGTGTGTAGACCGAGCCGGCCTTCTTTCGGGCGTCGGAGCCCGGGACGAGGGTTCGGGGCGGGCCGGGGTCGATCCGCAGGGCGAGCAGGCGGGGGTAGTCGTCCGCGAGTTCGGCGAGGCGGTCCTCATCGCCCGACTCCGCGGCGTTGCGCAGCACGCGCCAGGCGGCGAAGCGGAGCGAGCGGCGCGGGTCGGGGGCGAGTTCGGCCTCGACGGCGCGGGCGAGTGGACCCGGCGCGCGGGGGCGGGAGCGGGTTGCTGCGGTCGAGGGGGGCACGCGGTTTGAGTGTAGTGGCGCGGGGGTCGTATCTGTTACAGTCGCGGTTTGGGAGCCTTGGTCCCGAGGGGCGGTGTCGTGCGGAGTTTTTCTCTCGGCGTCTGGATCATCGTCGCGGTCGCGCTGGTGTCGAGCGTGCTGGTGATACTGCGCCCGCGCGAGGAGGACGCGGGGCTGCAGATCTGGACCTTCTCGTGGGCGCACGTGCTGATCTACAACCCGATCATCGACGAGTGGAACGCGCAGCGTCCCGAGGAAGAGCGGGTGGCGATCGACCAGTTCGCGCTGGCGGCGCTCGAGCACCGGATGCTCTCGGGCTTCTTCGCGGGCGTCCCGACGGCGGACCTGATCGAGGTGGAGCGGTCGATCGCGGGGCGGGCGTTCACGGGGCCCCTGGAGTCGGTGGGGTTCACGGATCTGACCGATCGGATGCGGGAGGAGGGCCTGATCGACATCATCAACCCGCCCTCGTTTGCGCCGTGGATGAGCCGTGGGCGGATCTTCGGGATCCCGCACGATGTGCACCCGGTGCTGCTGGGGTACCGGGTCGACCTCGTCGAAGAGGTTGGGATCGATGTCTCCAGGATCGAGACCTGGGATGACTTCAAGCGGGAGATGCGCCCGCTGGTGGTCGACCTCGATGGCGACGGGACGATCGACCGGTATCCCCTGGCGTTCTGGCCCAGCGAGCTGGACAAGCTGGAGCTGCTCTTCCTGCAGGGCGGGGGGCGGATGTTCGCGGAGGACGGGTCGGCGCAGATCGCGACCGAGCTGCACGCGGAGCTGCTGGCGGAGATGGTGTCGTGGTGCGTGGGGCCGGACCGGATCGCGGGGGAGGCGCCGGATTTCAGCGCGTCGGGGAACGCCCTGAAGATCCGCGGGTTCACCGCGTCGTTCTTCATGCCCGACTGGATGTGCGACCTGTGGCAGAACGAGCTGCCCGGGATGGCGGGGAAGCTGCGCCTGATGCCCCTGCCGGCGTGGGAGCCGGGGGGGAGGCGGACGAGCGTGTGGGGCGGGACGATGCTGGCGATCCCGAAGGATGTGCCGGACTTCGAGAAGGCGTGGGAATTCGCCAAGCACCTGTATCTCTCGGACGAGATGGCCCGGCGCCTGTACCGCGATGGCGACATCATCAGCCCGATCGAGACGCACTGGGACGACCCGGTGTACGACGAGCCGGACCCGTACTTCGGCGGGCAGGCGAAGGGGCGGCTGTATATCGAGATGGCGCCGCACATCCCGGTGCGCGAGAGTTCGCCCTACTTTCGCCGGGCGATGGAGCGCATCGCGGACGCGGGGCTGAGGCTGCTCGCCTGGGCGAACGCCAACGGGGTGTACGACGCGGAGAGCCTGAGGCCCGAGGCGCTGCGGCAGCTCGGTGAGGTGGAGGCGATCATCGAGCGGCAGATGGAGCGGACCGCTGCGTTCCATGAGCTGGACGCTGCGGGGGGCGTTGACGGGGAGGGCGGGTGATGCGCGACCGCGCGGGGGCGGCCCCCTACCTGCTGCTGGCGCCGTTCCTGGCGGTGTTCTGCGTGTTCGTGCTGTATCCCCTGGCGCGGAGCCTGATCTTGGCGACGGAGCGGAGCTTCGGGCCGGACGCTTCAACCTTCGTGGGGCTGGAGAACTTCCGGCTGCTTTTGGATGATCCGCTCTTCTGGCTGGCGGCACGGAACACGCTGGTTTTCACGCTGGGGTCGGTGTTCATCCAGTTGCCAATGGCGCTCCTGCTGGCTATGGCGCTGAACCGGCCGGACCTGAAGGGGCGGGCGTTGTACCGGCTGGTGTTCTTCGCGCCGCAGCTGGTGGGGCTGGCGTTCACGGGCGTCCTCGCGGCCCTGATGTTCGAGAAGCAGACCGGGCTGATCAATCGCGTGCTGCACGACCTGGTGGGCCTGAGCCTCGACTTCCCGTGGCTGCAGGTGCACATCATGCCCATGCTGATCCTGGCGGCGCTGTGGCTGTTCGTCGGGTTCAACATGATCTACTTTCTCGCGGCGCTGCAGAATGTCGACCGCTCGCTGGTCGAGGCCTCGATGATCGACGGCGCGGGGCCGTTGCAGCGGTTCTGGAATGTCACGATCCCCGCGATCAAGCCGGTCGGAACGTTCGTCGTGCTGCTGTCGATCATCGGGAGCGTGCAGCTCTTCGAGTTGCCCTACATCATCTTCGGGCAGACGCAGTTCGGCGGAGGGGGCCCCGAGAACCGGGCGCTGACGGTCGTGATGTACCTCTACCAGCAGGGGTTCGAGGTGGGCGACCTCGGGTACGCGAGCGCCATCGGGTGGGTGATCGCGATCGTCCTCTTCGCGGCGGGGCTCGGGCAGCTGGCGGCGAACCGGGGGGAGCGGGCATGAGATCCTTGCTCACACTGTTGCCGGGCTTCGGGCGCCGGCTGCTGCGGGGCGAGGGGGATCGCGGGGGGGCGGCTCGCGTGGATCGCCCTCGGGGCTGGTCGTGGTGGCTGGGGCGGGTCCTGCTGGTCCACCTGCCCCTGGTCCTCGTGGCGCTGGTGGTGCTGACGCCGATCGTGTGGATGGTGACCTCGAGCGTGAAGGCGACGGAGGACCACTTCACGAGCGTGTTCCTGCCCTCCGGGGAGGGATTCCTCGGGATCGCGTGGGACCGGCTGACGCTGCAGAACTTCGCGAAGCTCTTCGGCGAGGCGAACATGGGGCGGGCGATCGTGAACTCGCTGTTCGTCTCGTCGGTGACGGCGGTTTTCGCGACGCTGTTCTGCGCTGCGGGGGGGACGGCGCTGGCGCTGTACCGGTTCCGTGGGCGTGGGTGGCTGACGGTGGTGGTGCTGGGGGCGATGATCATCCCGCCTCCCCTGTTGCTGGCGCCGACCTATGAGCTGCTGCACTCCCTGGGTCTGCTGAACACGTTCACGGGCTTGCTGGTGCCGGGGCTGGCGCCGGCGTTCGGCGTGTTTCTCTTTCGCCAGGCGGCGGTGCAGAGCGTGCCCCGGGAGCTCCTGGAGTCGGCGCGGATCGACGGGTGCGGGGAGCTGCGGGCGTTTTTCATCATCGTGCTGCCCCTGCTGAGGCCGATGGTCGGGGCGTTCATGCTGATCACGTTCCTGGCGTGGTGGAACAACTTCATCACGCCCCAGGTGGTGCTGCAGGATGACACAATGTTCCCGCTGGCGGTCCGGATCGCGCAGCTGCGGGGGATGTATTACCAGGACTACGGGGCGCAGGTGGCGGCGACGCTGATCTCGGTCGCGCCGGTGATGGTGCTGTTCCTGCTCCTGCAGAAGGAGTTCCTGAGCGGGCTGACGGCGGGGGCAGTGAAGGGGTAGGGGTAAAGACGAAGAGACGAAGAGACGAAGAGACGAAGAGTCCGGATCATGCCGGTCTGGGGCGGGCGGTGGTGGCGTTGACCTCGAGGAAGCTGTCGAGCTCGATGCGGGGGACGCGGGAGCTGGTGCCTCCGAGCATCATGCGGCAGAGGACCTGGCCGGCGAGCGTGGCGAGGGCGGGGGCGTCCTGGCAGACCGCGGTGTAGACGGGGCAGCCCCCGTGACGGGCGACGTCGTCGTCGAAGCCCACGACGGAGAAGTCGCCCGGGATGTTCAGCCCCAGCTCGTGCAGGCGCCGCAGGGCGCCGAGGGTCGGATCGGGGTCGGCGAAGTAGGCCGCTGTGGGCGGGTCGGGGAGGGCGAGGAGGCGGTTGATCGCGGTGACGCCCCCTTCCGCGTCGGCGGGGGCGGTGATCTCAAGGGCGGGATCGGGGTCGATGCCGAACTCCGCGAGCGCGTCGCGGTAGCCCTCGAACCGGTCGGCGTGGTCCTGGTCGGGGACGATGTTGCGGCAGAAGCCGATGCGACGGTGCCCGAGGTGCAGGAGGTGGCGGACCGCATCGCGTGAGGTCTCGCGGCTGGCGACGCAGACGTAGCCCAGGTCGGGGTGGTCGTGCTTGTGGGCGACGACGATGGTGGGGACGCGGGCCTCGGCGATCTCGTCGAGCAGGTGGCTGGAGGCTTCGTCGATGCGGACCGCGAGGGCGCCGACGCCCCGGGAGGCGACGAGGTCCGCGATCGTCTCCTGCGGGCGCCGACGGTCGGCGTTGACGAGCAGGACCTCGGCGCCATGGGAGATCGCGGCGCGAGCGAGGCCGGCCCAGATCGTGGCGTCGAACCCGCCGAAGCGGGGGCCGGAGGTGGAGTCGACGAAGAGGCAGCCCAGCGTGGGGATGGTGGAGGGGAGGCGTCCGCTGCGCTCGGGATGGTCCGCTCGCTGGGCCTCGAGGCGCTCGAGGGCGTCCCGGACGCGTCCGCGGATGCGGTCGGAGACCTTGCTCGGATCGCGGAGGGCGCGGGAGACGCTGGCGGCGGAGACGCCGGCGACCTGGGCGATGTCTCGGACGGTGGCTTGTACGCGTGTCATGGCGTCCTGCGTGGCTTCAAGCCTGTATCAGGCGGGCGATCATCGCGCCGCGGGAAGCCCGGGCCGGCGCGTCGGCGCCGGCCCGGTGTGGTCGATCGGTGGTGGGCCTCAGCGCCGGCGGCGGGCCATGGAGGCACCGGCGAGGGCGAGGGCGCCGAGAGCGCCCGGGCCCGGGACGAGGGTGAGGCTCGTGCTGAAGACGAACGCGTTGGCCTGGCCGGAGCCCAGGGGGGCGGCGTTATCGAACAGGATGACGGCGCGGACGAAGGCGGTCCCGCTGACCGTGGTGCCCTGCATCGAGTAGGACAGCCCGTCGCCCGTGACGAGGCCATCGCCCGGGTCGTTGGTGTCGATATCGAAGAAGGTCTCGCCCAGCTTGGTCGCGTCGTCGGGCGCGTAGTACTCGAGCCCGAAGCGGAAGTTGGCGTTGAAGTTCGACTCGATCCGCACGTCCGTGAGGTCGAACTGATACAGCCCCTCGCCCGCGGCGACGGACTGGAAGACGCCCCCGAAGTTGCCGTTGTTGTCGGCGAAGAACGAGGCGTGGTTGGCGCCGAAGAAGTTGTTGAAGTCGGCGGCTCCGAACTTGCCCCAGAAGGTGCCCTGCTGGTCGAACCCGGGGTCTTGCAGCAACTCGGTCGCCGCGAGGGCGGGCGTGGTCGCGAGGCCCGCGAGGGCCCCGACGGCGATCGTGCTCAGCGCTTTCATGAGCTCTCTCCTGCGTCTCTCCGGGCCCCTTGGCCCTGTGTGCTCGAAGCGGCCGGAACGGTCGGCCGCGGGTGTCAACTGAGACAGTTTGTTTCAGTCTAGCAACAGACGCGCGTCCGGGTCAAGACGGAAATCCGGCCCCGAGCGCGGCATTTTCCCGGGCAGATGCCCCGACGAGATCCACAGAGAGGATATCCGGCGCTTGCCGGCATCGCGTGGGCGGGCTGCGGCGTCCGCGGCAGCCGATTTCGGCTCTCGGCATCCGCTGTGCCATTGTGTTTCAGATGGCCAGAAGAAAATGCTTGCGCTTTCATTTGGGTATCTTGTCAGAATGGCGTCCCGTCGCTATGCTGCTCGGGGTCGACATACGCCCGCATCGCGAAACGCGGAAGGCGAGACATGAAACACCTTGAAACAAATCGGGCCGATTGCCCTTCCAGCACGCTCCGCGGCTTCACGCTGATCGAGCTGCTGGTGGTCATCGCGATCATCGCGCTGCTGATCGGGATCCTGCTGCCGGCCCTGGGGCGGGCGCGGGGGACGGCGCAGCAGGTCGTGTGTGCCGCGAACATGAAGACGGTGGGCACGCTCGCCCAGCTGTACGCGGGCGACAACGACGACCAGATCTGGCCGGCGAGCTTCGTTCCGTACACCAATCGCCCGAGGATCAGCGGGCCGACGGCGGCCCAGTTCGCCGACTGGGCGTACTACTACGAGCTCGCGCCCGCGTTCACGGTGCAGGACTACGGGATCATCGTGGGGTACGCGGAGAACGTCGACGAGCTGGCGGAGTGCCCGAGCAACAAGCGCCGGAGCTACGACGGCACCTTCCTGGGCCCGGCGGACACCGCGTACTTCAACTCCCGGTTCGCCCCGGCCTTCCGGGATCGGCTGGAGTCCAAGGGGGCCCAGGTCGCGTTCGACTACACGATGCCGGTGGGCATGGGCGGGGCCAACACCTACACCGAGCACGAGGTGGTCTACCTGACGGGCTCGGAGCCCGCCGACTTTGACACCGGCGAGGTCTCGATCTCGCGCCCGGACATGACCCAGCGTCTCCGCGACGGGGAGGCGGTCCGCTTCCGGCAGATGCCGATCTTCGTCGAGGAGGACAACTACAGCAACACCCTCTTCCCGGACGGCGTCTGGGCCGACAACGACGAGATCACGCAGCGTCACTCCGGGGGCGGATACATCGTGTACATCGATGGCTCGGTCGAGCTCTTCGAGATGCCCGTGAAGTACCCCCTCGAGGCCAACCTCGGGAACATGACCCCGGGCCGGCGTGGCCAGCGCGGGTTCGAGGGCCGCTCGGTGTACATCCGTGGGCAGTCCTACATCCGCCAGGACCGCGTGGAGCAGGTCCCGAACGGGGACCTCGTCACCCAGGGCATGGGCAACCGCTACGGCTGGTGCAACGCCCCGAGGTAGTCCCTTCAACCTGCACGCTTCTGTAGACGAGCCCTGGAGCCCGCCCGATGACCACCGCGCCCGCACAGCCCCGCCGCCCACGACGATCGCGCCTGCTGGCGACGCTGCTGGCGTCGGTCGGACTCGCGGCGACCGCCTGCCAGAGCCCCGCGGCCCCCCCCGGGCGTCCGGAGTCGAAGGTCGCGCTGCGTGTCGACGGGGCGGATCTCGTGGACGCGAACGGGGAGGTGGTGACGCTGAGGGCCATCAACCTCGGGAACTGGTTCCTCATCGAGGCCTGGATGTACGCCCAGAGCGTCGCCGACCAGGCGACCTTCATCAATGTGCTGCGGTCGCGCTTCGGGGACGACCAGGCGGAGCAGCTGATGAGGCTGCACTACCTCAACTACATGACGCAGCGTGACTTCGACCAGATCGCGGCTGCGGGGTTCAACTGTGTCCGCATCCCCCTGAGCCACATCGTCGTGGAGCCCGAGCCCTGGGTGATCAGCGAGGAGGGCATGGGCCACCTCCGGCGGGCGATGGAGATGGCGGACAACGCGGGGCTGTATGTCATCGTCGACATGCACAGCACGCCCGGCGGGCAGAGCACCGACCAGCCCTCGGGCGACATCACGCAGAACAACCTCTGGACCGACCCCGAGGCGCAGGAGCGCCTGGCCTGGATCTGGCAGCACATCGCGCGGCGCTTCAAGAACCAGGAAAACTTCGTCGCCTACGACCTGATCAACGAGCCCTTCAGCGACTATCAGGGCGACATCCGCGATGAGCTGATCCCGATCGTCGACCGGTGCATCCGCGCCATCCGCCTGATCGACGAGGAGCGGCTCATCTTCGTCCCGGGCACGCTCCAGGGCATCTCGTTCTATGGCAACCCCAGGGACCGGGGCTGGACCAACACCGGCATTACCGAGCACGCCTACCCGGGCCTCTTCGACGGGGGCCCGGCGACGCTGGGGCATCACGCCCGCTTCCTCACGGTCGACCTGCGCCACAAGGCGGACTACGCCCGCTCGCTGGATGTCCCCTACTTCCTGGGCGAGTTCAACCCCGTCTTCGACCGGGCCGGCGCGCACGAGACCGCCCGGGCCTACTTCGAGGCGTCGGAGGAGCTCGGGATCCACAGCGCAATCTGGAGCCACAAGATCGTGACCTCGGGGGGCGGCGTCGGGGGCGACAACTGGTACCTCGTCACCAACCAGCAGCCCCTGGGCCTGGGCGACATCCGCACCGCGTCGCTCGCGACGATCACGGGCGTCTTCACCTCGCATGCCTTCGCGCCGCTCGCGGTCGACCAGGGGTACATCGACGCGATGCTCGCGGAACCGGCGCCGCGGGTCCTGCCCCAGCTGCCCCTGCTCCCGCTTGAGGCCCCCGCGCAGGACGCCTGGGCGGGCTGGTCTTTTGTCGATATCGGCGGGGTCGTCCGCCCGGGTGGGCAGACGGTCGTGAACACCACCGGCTCGCTCAGCGCCGAGGAACTCACGCTCTACACCGGCGGGCTCGACCTGTTCGGCTCCGCGGACTCCATACGCCTGGCCAGCACGCGCCCCGCCGGCAGTTTCGTGGTCTCGGGCGTCTTCGACGCCTACGACGCGGGCTTCTTCGCCCACGCCGGCGTGACGCTGCGGTCGACCGAGGCGCCCGACTCACCGCACCTGTCGCTCGCGGTCCGCCCGAGCGGGCGGGTGATCGTCAAGAGCCGTGCGACGACGGGCGTCTCGACCGGCGAGCGCTACATCGCGACCGCGGGGTTCCCCGTGGGGCTCGCGCTCGGTCGCGTGAACGGGTCGCTCCGCGCGTGGATGACCGACGACGACGGCGTCTGGACGGCGCTGCCCCTTTCCGAAAATCCCGCGGTGGGCTCGGCCCCCCGCGCCGGCGTGCTCGCTTCGGCGAACCGCGAGGGCCCGCTGAGCGTGATCACAACGAGGGATCTGCGGCTTGATCCCTCGTTCACGCTCGCGGGCTCCTCGATCGACGGGGGCCTGCACCAGGGCCAGAACCTCCTGACCAACCCGGGCTTCGAGACCGCTGTCCCCGGCGGCCCCAACGGCGCCAGCGGCTGGTACCTCGGCCCGGACTGGTCGCGGGAGACCAACTGGACGCCCCGGCGCGACGGCGCCAGCCTGCTCGCCTACCGCCACTGGGAGGTCACGGGCTCGAACTCCTCCTACGCCTACCAGGATGTCGCGGGGCTCACCGTCGGCACCGCGTACACGCTCACCGTCTACGCCAACCGCGACCAGGTCGCGGGCGGGCGATCGCTCGCGGAACGCGTCGAACTCAAGGTCGAAACGATCGAGAACCCACGCCGGGACCTCGAGGTCGTCTCGTTCGACGTCGCGGAGATCGCGACGGGGTCGGCGTGGAGCCGGCTGCAGGTCCGGTTCGTTGCAACGAAGACCACCCATCGCGTGGTGCTCACCGCCCACCCGGGCGAAGGGCAGCGCGACGGCGCTGTGAAGTTTGATGGCCTCGTGCTCGAGGCCCGGTGACCCATCGGAGAGTGAGAGATATCCGCCGGCCCCGCGCCGGCCTGATCGGGAGGACGAAACGATGAACACCATGCGATCCCTCGCGGCCGGCACCGCCCTGGCTCTCGCCCTTTCCGCCGGCGCCGCCGAGCCGACGCCGATCCTGAACCAGAACCCGGGTTTCCTTGACCTCGACAACGACGGCGCCTTCGGCGATGGGTGGGGCGTCTTCGGGGCGGCGGCGGTCGACTTCCAGTTCTTCGGCGACGGCAACCCCGGGCACGCCACGCTGTTCGGCGACAACATCGGCAACACCGGGGGTGTCTTCCAGGCCGGCATCCCCGCGGAAGCGGGCAAGGACTACGAGCTGACCATCCACATCCAGTGGGAATCGGAGTGGGACGCCGCGACCTACTACGGGCTGGAGTTCTACGACGCGACCGACGGCACCAAGATCGGCGAGAGCATCGTCGAGATCGTCGACGAGTTCCCCGACTTCGGCTACCGGCGCTACGACCTGACCGCGACCGCGCCGGCGGGCACCGCGTTCGTGCGCCCGATCGTCTCCTTCGATTCCGTGCAGTCGTCCGGCGCGTCGCGGGCCGCCACCGTCGACAATGTGCTCGTGCGTGAGGCCGACGATGTGCTCACGCTGAACCCGAGCTTCGGCGATGCGGTGGGCGCGGGCACGAACGGCACCTTCTGGGACACCTTCGGCGCCGCGGCCCTCGACCTTGACTTCTTCAACAACGGGAACCCGGGCCACGCGACGCTCTTCGCGGACATGGCCGGCAATTCCGGCGGCGTCTTCCAGCTCGGCGTGCCCGCGATCGCGGGCGAGTCGTACACCATGACGGTCGACTTGGCCTTCGAAGCCAACTGGGACGCGGTGACGCAGATCGAGCTCGAGTTCTACGGCATCGATGACGGGTTCCTTCTCGGTGAGGGCGTGGTCGAGGTGAACGAGCAGCCCGGCGCGGGCTATGTCACCTACACCGTCGAGGCCACGGCGCCACTGGGCTTCACCGCCTTCGTCCGCCCGCTCGTGGTCTTCAGCGACGCGGTCGGCGCAGCGGACCAGGCCGCGGCGACGGTCGACAACCTCGTGGTCCAGCTCACGAGCACCGTCGGCCAGGGCTGCAACCCCGCGGACCTTGCGGAGCCCTTCGGCCAGCTGACCTTCGCGGACATCTCGGGCTTCCTGGGCGCGTTCTCGGTCTCCGACCCCTCCGCGGACCTCGCGCCGCCGATCGGGCAGTTCACATTCGCCGACATCAGCGCCTTCCTGACCGCCTTTGCTGCGGGCTGCCCCTAACGACGGTCACCGCGCCGCCCTCGTGCGGTGATGCAGATCCGACGCCGGCACGGGGCGACACCCGCGACCGGCGCTTCGCTCCCCTCTCCCGCAGCCATGCTGCGCCGAAGGCGGGAGCACGGAGGTGAGCCCGTGGACACACCACAGCGCACCGAGACCGCCCGCGCCGATGGGCGCGGGCAAGCAATAGTCACGACCATTCACTCGCCACCCCACGGAGACGGGCCCGCCATGGAACCCACCCTTATGCTTCCCCTCATGACGCTCACGACGCTCGCCTCGACCCCCTCGATGCCCACGACCGGGCCCGGCGCGATCGACTCGCCACCGCTGCCCCCGGCGTGGTCCTCGACCGAGGAGAACGCGGGGCTCCGCGCCCAGCTCGCGGTCGATGGCGACCCCAACACGCGCTGGTCGAGCGCGTTCAGCGACAACCAGTGGCTCGTCATCGACCTGGGCGCGCCCACAAACGTCCGCTCGCTGGGCGTTCACTGGAACACCGCGGCGGCCAAGGACTACACCGTGCAGGCGAGCCTCGACGGCGCGACCTTCACCACGATCGCCACACGCGAGGGCGACACGCCCGAGCAGCTCAACACCTACGACCTCGACCGCCCCGCCGAGGCCCGCTTCCTGCGGTTCCTGATGGGCGAGCGGACGACGAACTGGGGGTTCAGCATCCACGAGGTGCGGGTCAACGGGAAGTCCCTCGCGGACGAGGACCTGCCCACGCCGCCCCGGGACGCGGTCTACCGCGACCCGACCGCGAGCCCCGCGGCACGCGCCAGGGACGCGGTCTTGCGCATGAGCTTCCGCGAGAAGGTGCGGTTCCTCTCGGGCACCGAGATGTTCTACTTCAAGGGCAACGAGCGGCTCGGGCTCGATCGGCTCTTCTTCGCCGATGCCTCGATGGGCCTGAGGCTCGAGAACTCCACCGCCTTCCCCGCGTTCATCTCCCTCGCCGCGAGCTTCGACCCGGGCCTCGCGGCCCGGTACGGGGACGCGGTCGCGGAGGAGTGCCGGGCCAAGGGCGTGCACGTGCTGCTGGGCCCGGGCGTGAACCTCTACCGCGTGGCGCAGGGCGGGCGGAACTTCGAGTACCTGGGCGAGGACCCCTACCTCGCGTCCCGCCTCGTCGTGCCCTACATCCGCGCGGTGCAGGACAAGGGCGTGATGGCCACGGTGAAGCACTTCGCGGTCAACAACCACGAGTGGCACCGCAAGGCGAGCAACTCCGTCGTCGACGAGCGGACGCTGCACGAGGTCTACTTCCCCGCGTTCGAAGCCTCGATCAAGGAGGCGGACGTGGGCGCGGTGATGACCGCGTACAACCTCGTCAACGGCGAGTGGGCCCCGCAGAGCCCCTGGCTCGTGCAAGGGATCCTCCGCGACCGGTGGAACTACGACGGGCTCGTGATGACCGACTGGTGGTCGATCTACGACACGCTGAAGTCACTCAAGTCGGGCATCGACCTTGAGATGCCCCATGGCGACCTGCTGAACGAGCCGGCGATCCGCGACCTCGTCGTCGCCGGGCTCGTCTCCACGACCGAGATCGACGCGATGGTCGAGCGGTCGCTCCGCGCGTTCTTCAAGTTCGGCTTCTACGACCGCGACCAGACCGACCCGGACGCGGTCGGCTTCGGCGGGCCCCACAACGAGGTCGCCCTCGACGTCGCCCGGGCGGGGATGGTCCTGGCCCGGAACGAGGGCGGGTTCCTGCCCCTGGACCCCAGCCGCGAGCAGACCGTCGTCCTGCTGGGCAGCAACGCCCGGGAAACGGAGACCTCGGGCTACGGCGCCGCCCGCGTCGAGCCGACGGACCCCGTGCACATCCTCGACGCCGTCCGGGCCGCTGCGGGGCCCGGCGTGACGGTGCGGCAGTTCGACGACCTGACCCCGGACGCGAGGCGGGCGATCCGCGACGCCGACGCGGTCTTCGTCTGCGTCTCGACGCGCGAGCGCGAGGCCAACGACCGGCCCTTCGAGCTCTACGACGAGCAGCAGGCCCTCGTCGATGGTGCGCTCGAGCTCTCGGACAAGGTCGGCGTCATCATCACCGCCGGCTCGGGCATCGCGATGGACCCCTGGGTCGACGACACCCGAGCCGTCCTCTGGGCCTGGTTCGGGGGCAACGTGGGCAACACCGCGGTCGGCGAGATCGTGTTCGGAAAGATCAACCCCGAGGGCAAGATGCCCTTCACGCTCGAGCGCCGCGCCGAGGACGCCCCCGCGTACGGGCGATTCCTGCCCCACGACGCGACCTTCAACGACGAGCCGATCTGGGGCAAGGAGCGCCCCGTCTTCCCGGTGATGTACACCGAGGGCCTGCACGTGGGCTACCGCCACTACGACCGCACGGGCGTCGAGCCCCTCTTCCCCTTCGGGCACGGGCTCAGCTACACCTCGTTCGAGATCGAGGACCTCGAGATCGATCTGCCCTACTCCGCTGCGGACGCGGTCGCGATCGTCCGCGTCCGCGTCACCAACACCGGCGCCCGCGCTGGCGCCGAGGTCGCCCAGTTCTATCTGGGACAGCCCGACGCGAGCGTCGAGCGCCCCGTCCGCGAGCTCAAGGGCTTCCGCAAGGTCAGGCTGGACCCAGGCGAGAGCACGGTCGTCGAGTTCGAGCTCACCGAGCGCGACCTCTCGTACTTCGACACCACCACCCAATCCTGGCAGCGCGACCCCGCCCCATACGCCGTCTCCGTGGGCAACTCGAGCCGCTCGCTCCCCCTGGAGGGCGAGTTCACGCTCCCCTCCCGCTAACGGGCCACACGGGACCGAAGGCCACCGCGGGGCGGCTGGGCGAGCGATCGCCCGCCGCCCATTCCCGCTCTACCGATCGTCGCGCTCCCGACGCAAGGCATCGATCGCCTCGGCAAATTGAACCCCGAGGTCGAGATACCCCGCCCCGTCGTAGTGGAATCGGTCCGAGTACCTGTACCCGTCCGTCGTCGTGACCAGCGTCGCCATCGGGTCCGCCTCGCACGCCTTCGCTTGCTCCGCCCGCAGCACATCACCGAACGGCCACACCGGCCTCCCGCCCGACGCCACGCCCGAGTCGCTGGTCCGCCCCACCGCCACCGGCACCTCATCCGCCCGCAGCGCCGCCCGGAGCAGCTCCAGCAACTCGCCAAGGTTCTCCCCGTAAGCCCGCGCGGTCTCCGCCCGCGTCGCGTCGGTCTCCCCCTGCATCCACACGATCCCCGCCGGGATCAGCCGGTCCGGCTCCCCGTCCCCATCGATATCCCGCACCCCGGTCGCAGCCGCGATCGTCGCGAGGGCGTGGTCATACTGGTTGACCCCCACGCCCGCACCAGCCTCCGATACGAGGTCGTCGTGCGGGTCCCAGGTCCCGTGCTTCCCCCCTGCCCGCGCGTCGAGCGAGCTCCCGCCACGCGAGTACTTCACGATCGCCACCCGCTCACCCGGCCGCAGTTCCCGCATCCGCTGCGCGAAGCTGAGCTCCGGCCCGAACCGGTCCGACAGGAAATTCGTCCGCCCGTCCGTTCGGAAGCCCAAGCCGAACCCCGGCGTCATTGGGCTCCACAGCCCGAGCCCGTCCGAAGCCTCGCCGTCGACCCGCGGCTGCCCGCAGAAGATCACCGCGCCCTCCACCGCGTCCCGCATCTCACCCGTCAACTCGCTGAGCCGCCCGTGCCCGTTCGCGTTCGACTGCCCCGCGATCAGGTACAGGTGATAGTCCGCCGCCAACCCCAGCGGCGCTACGCCACCAACCACAACCAACGCCGCTGCGCCCACGATCACACGAGAAAGCCACATTTCGCTCACTCCTGATCTGCGGGCCTGAATAAGGGCGCAGGGACTCGAACCCTGGACCCGCGGATTAAAAGTCCGCTGCTCTACCAACTGAGCTACGCCCTCGGCGGTGCAAGCGTAGGCCCCGGGGCCCGGTGCTCGCGCTCTTCCCGGCTCATCGCCAGCAGCCCCCGGATCAGCCCGGCGTGGCGCTCGCTGGCCCCCTGCTGGGCCCGGATGACCGCCCGCCCCCGCTCGCCCAGCTCGGCCCGCCCCCGGGGGTCATCGAGCAGCCCCCGCACGAGGCGCCCCACATCCTCCCGCGTCGCCCGCACGATCCCGCCCCCCGCTTCGAACGCCCCCACGATCGACTCGAAATCGCCCACGCGGGGCCCGATGACCGTCGCCTTTCCCAGCCCGATCGGCTCGGTCGGATCGCTCCCGTAGAGATCCCCGAAGCTCCGCCCCACCACCACGACATCCGCGAGCGCGTACAGCGTGCCCAACTCCCCAATGGTGTCGAGCAGGAACCGGTCGTGCCCCGTTCCCGCCGTCCCCACCACCTTTGTCACGCTCCGGCGCACGCAGGGCGCGAGCGCCTCCGCCGCCTCGTCGAACCGCTCGGGCTTCCGCGGCGCGCACACGAGCTGCACCCCCAGCCCTGCGCACGCCCCCTCGATCGCCTCGCGCAGCAGGGCCTCTTCGCCGGGCCCCGTGCTCCCGCAGACCACGATCGGTCTCGAGCGATCGAGCCCGAGGTTCTGCGCCAGATCGCCCGCCGGGTCCGCTGCACCCGACCCCGCATCACCCACCCGCGCGTTGTCCCACTTCATCGAGCCGGTCAGGAGGCACGCTTCCGGGGCCACGCCCATCGCCTCGAACCGCCCCGCGTACGCCTCGTCCTGCACCGCTGCGAAGGCCAGCCTTCGGAACATCCCCCCCACCATCCTGCGCAGCGTGTGGTAGTTCCGAAAGCTCCGCTCGCTGAGGCGCCCGTTGATCACCCCCACCGGTATCCCACGCGCCCCGCACGCCCGGAGGAAGTTGGGCCACAGCTCCAGCTCCGTCAGCGCCACCGCGTCGGGGCGCACCGTCTCCAGGAACCGCGCCACCGCCCACGACAGATCGAGGGGGTACCGCACCACCGTCGCGGAGTCCCCGTACAGCGCCCGCGCCCGCGCGAACCCCGTGTCCGTCGTCGCGCTGACCACCACCTCGGTGTCCTGCGCCAGCATCGGCACCAGCGACCGCAGCGCCGACACCTCCCCCACCGAGACCGCGTGGATCAGCACCCGGGGCCGATCACCGCCTTCCCCAAGGCGGGCCGCGATCCCCCCGTCCACCTTCCCGAGACGCTCCCCCCACCCACCGCGGGCCTTGCGCATCCACACGGGCGCGAGGACCCCAGCCGCGACGAGATAGCCAAGATCGAGCGTGTTCACAGTCAATGGGCGGGCGGGGACTCGAACCCCGGACCCCTCGCGTGTAAAGCGAGCGCTCTAGCCAACTGAGCTACCCGCCCGGGTCACCAAGCATATCGCGCCAACAAGCGAACGGGCGATCACCGGCCGGCTTCGCCCGCGACCCGCAGCGCGTGGATCGCCTCGGCGAACCGCCGGCCCATGTCGAGGTACCCCGCGCTGTCGTAGTGCGAGGGATCCGAGAACGCGTACCCGTCCGTTGCAGTGATCAGCGTCGCCATCGGGTCCTTCTCGCAGACCGCCGCCTGGGCCGCACGGACACGCTCCGAATACGGGCGCCGAGGCTCACCGCCCGCCGCGGTCCCCGAGTCCGTGATCTGGCCGACCGCGACCGGGAGCTCATCGGCCCGCAGCGCCGCCCGGAGCAGCTCGAGCATCTGCGCAAGGTTCGCCTCGTACGCCTCCGCGGTCGCCCGCGTCGTCGAGTCGGCCTCCCCCTGCATCCACACGATCCCCGCGGGGATCAGCCGATCGGGCTCACCATCACCGTCGATGTCGTGAACGCCGGTCGCCCGGGCGATCGTCGCCAAGGCGTGGTCGTACTGGTTGACGCCGACCCCCGCGGGGAAGGGCTCGCGGTCAGCGGGGTCCCATGTCCCCCAGTTGCGGCGCACCCGCACATCAAGCGAGCTGCCGCCCTTCGCGTACCTGATGATCGCCACACGCTCGTCCGGGCGAAGCTCGCGTAAACGCCTCGCGAGCGACAGCTCCGGCCCGAACCGGCCCGAGAGGGCGTTGGTCTCGCCATCGGTCTTAAACCCCGAGCCGAACCCCGGTGTCACCGGGCTCCAGACCCCCACGCCGCCCCCGACCTCGCCGTCACCAAGAACGCGCCCGCTGTAGATCACCGCGCCCTCGACCGCGCCTTGCTCATCAGCCGGCAGGTCACGCGTGTACCCGAGGCCCACCGCGTTCGACTGCCCACCCACGAAGTACAGCATGTAATCCGCGGACATCGCGCCCGACGACACGCACGCCAGCACAACCCAGGCCACCGCTCTCGCAGCACTCATCATCCTTCTCCTTCCGCTTCGCGATCCGCTTCGCTTCACTGGAGCCCCGCGCGGAGCGCCTCACACCGTCCACCGCCGGAACCGCACCGCTGCCAGCCCCAGCCCCACCACCCCGATCCCCACCAAGACCCCGCAGGGCACCAGCATCTCACCGAGGCTGAACGCCCGGTAGGACGCCCCCTCCAGCGCGTTGATCGCCCACCGGAACGGGCTCACCCCGCTCACGAACCGCATCCAGCTGGGCATGAAGAAGAGCGGCACACCCGCCCCCCCGATCAACGCCATCACCAGCAGCACCGCCCGCACGAACCCCTCCGCCGCCCCCTCCGTCTGCGCCAAGGACGCCAGCAGCATCATCACGCCCACGAACCCGAACGCGATGCACCCGATCGCGAGCGCCAGCATCCAGAGCGATTCCACCCGCACACCGAACGCCACCGCCCCCAACACCTGCAACGCCAAAAGAACCACCACGCTCGCGAGGAAGCACGCCAGCCCCTTCCCCGCGATCACCTGCCACCGCGCGATCGGCGCCACCACCAGACGCAGCAGCGTCCCCTTCGACCGCTCATTGACAAGCGACATCCCGAACCCCGTCACGCACCCCACGAGCGCCCACGCCGCGGCTTGCGGGAAGGTCAGCTCGAAGGCGCTGGGATTCTGCCCCCGCACCCGCGCGACCGACTCCAGCTCCAGCCCCGCAGGAGCGAAGCCCGCAAGACCGCCCCCCGCGTCCTCCGCATCCGCATGCTCACCAGCCCCGTCGCCCGCGTCCGCCGGCGCGTCCGTCGCCATGCCCCGCTGCGCCAGCGTCCGCCCCGTCCCCAGCATCGTCCCCATCAGCCCCCGCGTGATCGCGTCGACCCCCTCGTCCTCGCGCAGCGATGCCTGAGCCTCCGCGAGGGCCCCGTCGAGCAATCCAAAGTCCGACAGCGTCCCCGCCAGCACTTCGAACCCCGCAGCGGTTACCACGCCCTCGAGCACGCCCGCCTCGGCGCGCCGCGCCGGGTCGATCGCCCCGCCGATCGCGGGGGGCGAGCGACCGGTGAAGATCCCCTCCACCCCCTCCCCGTAGCCCAGGGGCACGACGAGCAGCGCCACCGCGTCCCCCACGCGCACGCGGTCCCGGGCCGCCTCCGCGTCGTCGACGATCTCCACCCCCACCGCCTCGTTGCCGTCGATCGTCTCGATGAGCAGGCGCGACGCGTCGGTCCCATCACGATCGACCACCAGCACCGACATCTCCCCCGACCCGCCGTCTCCGCCACCCGAGAAGATCAGCCCGAAGAGCACGCCGAACACCAGGGGGAACGCCAGCACGAAAAACAACGCCACAGGCTCCCGCGTCAGCAGCCTGAGATCCTTCATCGCCAGCGTCCAGATCGTCCGCAAACCGTCTCCCTCTGCTTCGCACTAGTGATCCCGCAGACTCCGCCCGGTCAGGTTCAAAAACACCGCCTCAAGATTCGGCCTCTCCAGGCGTACCCCCGTCACCGCGTCATCGCCTTCCCCGCCCCAAGGCACAGCAGCAAGCGCCCGCACCGGCTCGTCCGTCGTCTGCCGCTCCACGCCCCCGAGGCGCTCGATCGTCAGGACGCTCGCCCCCCCGTGCCCCGCGATCAGCTCGTCGACGGTGCCCGTCGCCAGCACCCGCCCCCGGTCCATGATCGCCACGCGGTCGCAGAGCCTCTGCGCCTCCTCCATGTAATGCGTCGTGTAAACCACCGCCTTCCCCCGGTCCCGCAGCCCGAGCACAAGATCGAAGATCGCGTTCCGGCTGTGCGGGTCCACCCCCGCCGTCGGCTCATCGAGCAGCACCACCGGAGGGTCGTGCATGAGGGCCGCCGCGAGGTTCAGGCGCCGCTGCATCCCACCCGAGAAGGTCTTGACGCGCCCGTGGGCCCGGTCCGTCAGCCCCACCGTCTCCAGCAGTTCCGCCGCTCGCGTCCGCGCCGCCCCGGTCCCCAGCCCGTGCAGCTTGCCGAAGAGCATCAGGTTCTCCTCCGCAGTCATCTGCTCGTACAGCGCGATCGCCTGGGGGCACAGACCCAGGAGCGCCCGGGCCCCCGCCTCCTTCGCGGGCGACCCCGCGTCCCCGATCTCGACGGAGCCCGAATCCGGGCGCAGCAGGCCCACCGCCATCCCCATCGTCGTCGTTTTGCCCGCCCCGTTCGGGCCCAAGAGCCCGACGCACTCCCCGGGGCCCACACGCAGCGACACCCCATCGACCGCGACGACCTGACCGAACCGCTTGTGCACATCCGTGATCCGAAGCACGCGCGCAGGGTACCACCCGCCATGCCCCTGCGAGCGACCCCCGATACCCTGCCCCCATGACGCCACCCACGCTCCCCGCCAGGCCCACACGCCCCGTCCGCATCGAAGGCGCCGGCTTCGACCCCTTCACCCTGGGCCCGGGCCACCCCCTCGCGATCATCGGGGGCCCCTGCACCTTCGAGTCACTTGAGATGGGCCTCGACATCGCCCGCACCCTGAGCGCCGCCTGCCGCGAGCTGGGCCTCAACTACATCTTCAAAGCCAGCTTCGACAAGGCCAACCGCTCTTCCGTCGCCTCCGCCCGGGGCCCGGGCCTCGCCGAGTCACTCACCTGGTTCGAGAAGGTCCGCGCCGAGGTCGCCTGCCCCGTCACCACCGATGTCCACCTGCCCGAGCAATGCGACCGGGTCGCGGGCGTGGTCGACATCCTGCAGATCCCGGCCTTCCTCTGCCGCCAGACCGACCTCCTCGTCGCCGCGGGCGAAGCCGCCAAGACCCACCGCCGCGCCGTCAATGTCAAAAAGGGCCAGTTCCTCTCCCCGCGCGAGATGGCCGGCCCCGTCCGCAAGCTCGCCGAAGCCGGCTGCCACGACACCATCCTCACTGAGCGGGGCACCTTCTTTGGCTACCACCGCCTCGTCAACGATTTCACGGGCCTGGGCGACCTCATGGAGCTCGACTGCTCCAAGTTCAGCGAACTGGGCCCGCCCCCCGTCTGCTTCGATGTCACCCACTCCACCCAGCTCCCGGGCTCCGGCGAACAGACCGGGGGCCGGCCCGAGCGGGCCCCCCTGCT
>DAIQNV010000002.1:0-35820 GCA_036788215.1 Phycisphaerales bacterium
GATCCACGACCGAGACTATCGCTCGGGGTGGATCGGATTCTGGGGGGAAGGTCAGGTTGACGAAGGCCGGTATCCCGATGCCCGCGAGGCCGTTCAACTGCAACTGACCACCGGCGTACCCGATCCGCATGTCCCGGAACAGCGAGTCGCGCTCTCCGCCGACGCTTTGAAGCGCAAGGGTCACTCTGTGTCGACCGCGTTCTATCCACGTCGACCCCATGCCGTCTCGCAGGACGAAGTCGCGAGGGCAAGGGCGTTGCTGCGACGCAGCGACAGTGCCGACCCCTAAAGCGGACCCCATTTGCCTGAATAAGCCCACGTTCAAATCCACCCGTTTGACGTGGTTCCGATCGGGGAGCTTCTCAGGCCTGCGTCCAGAGGATGCGGGCCTGTTTGTTTGCCTGGGGCGGGGGGCGGATCGGGCCGCTTGGGGGCGACCGGGGCGAAGTTGGGCGGTCGCGGGGTTGTGGTTGGAGCGTGGGGGCGGGACTCTCGCGCTCTCGGGCTCTCGGTCAACTGGCGCTGGGAGCAGGCGAGGCTACTGACGCTCTCTTCGCGCCTGTTCGCCCAAGCTCCGGGTCGGGATCGCGCAGCGGACCGGGCTTCTCGGCGACAGCGAGTAGCCAGAGCGGCGCTCTGACCGAAGTCACAGGTCCTGGGCCGTCGGCGAAGAAGTGACTCCTTGGTGCCAAACGATCTCATACGACATGTAACAGTGGTCGGGCTCGGAATAGGTGCCAATAGTGGATAGCCGACAGCGATCAGCCGTGTTTGACAAACTCCACTCCGTATCTGCGTGCGGCATTTACAGCACGTTCGACATCGCCCGGGCCGATGTCTGGTGATTGAATCAGCCTGATATCTCGTAGCTCGTGGGCTTCAGCAGCTACCGGCGTGCCTACATCGAGAAACCACTGCTCAAATCCACCGGGCGTGTAGGTCAGCAGCATGCGGGTGCGCCTCTCACTGAGGTTCTTGAAGTAATGCTCCACACCCCGGGGCATATGCACGAAGTCGCCTGCGTTCAATTCATACCGCTTGCCTCCGAGCCAGGCCGTCAATGACCCTTCAAGCACGAACAGCGTCTCATCTTCCCGGGTGTGCGTATGCGGGACTGGCCCAGTTCCGGGCGGCACAGTATCCTCGAAGACTGAGTACATGCCGTTCGTATCTTCCGACGTCGCTTTGATGGTCACAAGGATACCCATGGCCCAAACATGCATACCCTCGTTTTGCCGAACGATCTTGGGCGCTGTAGACGGCGTCGTACCGGTGACCGGACCGCGCTCGCTTGCTACTGACCTGCCTCGGGCGACACACCCGCCAGTCGTCGCGAGTGCCATGGACCCGAGGCTTGCTGCTAAAACGTCACGTCGCGTCTTCATCATGCACCCTTTAGGACGCAATCCTAGTTGATGCCTGGCAGCAGTTCGCGGAAGAGGATCGCGAGGATGTCCGGGCCACCTGGGCGGCTCCAGTCCCGGGCGAGTTCGGCGAGCAGTGTGTTCGTTGCGGTCAGGGTCACGCCCGCGGTTTCCATCCGTCGGCGGGCCATCTCCTCGGAGAGATGGAACGGTGAGCCAGACGCATCCATCACCGCCTGGACGCGGTACCCCTCGTCGACCGCATCGATGGCCGGGAAGACGAGGCAGACATCCGTGGTCACCCCCGCCATGATGAGGTCGCGGCGGCCGGTCGCTTCCACGGCGCTGCGGAAGCCCGGGTCTCGCCATGCGTTCACGAGGCCGCTCCGCTTCGCGCGTGCTGCGAACGGCCCCGGGAGGACCTCGGCCAACTCGGGGAGGAGCGGTCCCTGCACGCGCTCTTCCTGGCTCGAGGTCAGCACAACCGGCATGTCGAGGATTCGGGCGACGCGTGCGAGGGCGATAGTGTTGATCCTGACCGCTTCGACATTGATGTTTCTGATGAGCTTCATAGTGCCGACCTGATGATCGATCAGGACCAGGGCCGACGACTCAGCGGTGAACGGTTCCATCGGACTCTCCTTGCAGGACGGCGCCTCGTCCCCAGACCACTCGTGACGACGCGCCAGGTTTGCTTCCACAGACCAATCTTTGACATCGATAGCTTCACATTGACAAAGGCAGACGGGCTTTGCGGCTCGCCTTCAGGACGCTCTCCTCGCGCCTCGTTCGCGTGCCTTCCGTCCGATGATCAGGGCGTACAGGGCCGGCACCATCAGCAACGCAACAAGCGACGCACCGATGATGCCGCCAACAAGAACGATCGCGAGCGATGGCCAGAAGTCGCCCCCCACGAACAACAGTAGCGGGAGAAACCCTCCGACCGTCGTCGCGGTTGTCGCGAGCACATGCCGCGTGCAACCAGCCACCGCCTCGACCATGCCGGCACGATCGCCGTGCCGGGCGGTCGGATGGTCGCGGATAGAGGCCAGCACCACGATGCTGTCGTTCAGCGAGACACCGATCAGCCCGAGCGTGCCGAGAATGGTGTTGAAGCTGACCGGGAAGCCGATGGTCCAGGTCGACAGGAAGGCGAGCCCGAGGGCGCACACCGCCACCAGGCCGAGAATGGCGGCGATGGCCATGCTGCGGAAGGCCAAGATGAGCGTGGCGACGCCGAGCGTGCCGATCACGGGGACGAGGCCGAACAGGTCGCCCGTCGCCTCCGCGTCCTGCTCCGTCGCCCCCCCAGAGGCGATGGCATACCCGGGCGGGGGCGCAAACCCACCCGCGTACAGGTTCCTGAGAACACGCTCACTCACATCGATGGGTAGTGCGCCGTCCCGCGTGTACGCCTTGATCGTATTGGCTCGCTCACCGTTGAAACGTGCGATCGCTCCGTCCGTCGGCTCGATCCTGACACGCCCAAGCGAGTGTGCCGGGATCCACTCGCCCCGGTCGGCCGCGACGAACAGCACCGACTCGACCGCGGCAACGGCCCGACGGTCTTCGTCCGTGTACCGGACCCGGACGGGCAATTCCTCGAGATCCTCGAGCACGCTTCCGCCGATGCTCCCCGTCATGGCGGCCTCGAGTTGGGCCGCGATCTCCCGTGGCGTGAGGCCCGCGATCCTCGCCGAGTCCTCGTCGACATCGAACATGATCTTCGGTTCCCCCCGCAGGATCGTGGCCTGCGTGAGGAGCACGTCGGGATCCTCCTGCAACGCCGTCCGCACCCGCTCGCCCAGGTTCTGAAGCACCGAGATCTGGTGACCCGTGATGCGAAACTCGATGTCCGCGCTGATCGGCGGCCCCTGGGCGAAAGGCCGTACAACGATCTGCGCCTCGGGATGACGCTCCGCGAGAACCCGCTCTGACCGCCCGATGAGACGCTTTGTTTCCGCTGCTGAGGTCGTTGTCACGATGGCATGCGCGTAATTCGGGGACCGGTCCTGATCCATCACGAGGTTGTAGAACACGCTCGGGTAGCTGCCCCCGATCATCCAGGACACCCGCGACACCCCGTCGAACTCTCGCAGCGACTTCTCGACACCCTTCGCGGTCATGGCCGTGGCCCCGGCCGGCGCACCGCTCGGCATCCAGACGCGCACCTCAAACATGTTCCGGTCGACCGGAGGGAAGAACTGGTTGCCGAGGGTGGGCGCGACGACGAACCCCGCGAGCGGAGCAGTGATCGCGAGCATGATCGCCGCCCCCGGCAACGCGTAGAGACTGGCGAGCGACCGGCGGTACATCCGGGTCAACCACATGGGCGCAAAGCCATCCCGCAGGAGGCTTCGTCGCTCATCCGGGCGGGACGGCCGTGCGTACAAAGCGGCCAGGGCAGCCACGAGCGTAAGCGAGATGGCGAACGATGCGATAATCGCCAGGATAACGCTCACACCGATCGAACCAACGAAGTCCCCCGGCCCCCCGGGCAGGAGCGTGATGGGAGCAAAGGCGAGCACCGTGGTGAGCGTGGACGCCAACAGCGGGCCCGCGAGCAGGCCGATCGCGCCGTGCATCGCTTCCGCCGGCGCCTCCCCGGCGGTCCTTCGTGCGACGATCTCATCGGTGACGACGATCGCGTTATCGATGAGGAGGCCCAGCGCGAGGATCAGCCCGAAGACGGACATCTGGTGAATCTGAACGCCGAGCACCTTCCACCCGAAGGCGACAGCAGCTACGGAGAGCGGGAGCGCGATCGCGACCACGAGCGCTGATCTGAGCCCCATGATGACCATGATGGCGACGATGATGACGGCCGCGCCCGCCATCAGGTTCACGCCGAGCTCGACGAGCCGGGCCCGCGTGTACGGTGCCTGCTCGAAGACCGCTTCGACCCGCACCGAGTCGTCCCGGGCCTCCACAAACGCTCGCACCGTGTCGGCCGCCCTTACCGCCCAGGTGTCGACGATCGCAGAAGGCTTCACCCGCGCGGCGACGAACACGGAACGCCGCCCGTCCACAACCCCGATCTGCGTCTCCGGCATGACGACGTCTCTCGCGACGACCGCCACATCACCCACGCGCAGGACTGACCCGTCCGGGCCTTCAAGAATGGGTATACGGGCGATCCGCTGGGCCGTATCCAGCTCGCCGGTGACCTCGACCGCAAGATCCGCCCGCTCCCCGTGGATCACACCCGCCGGACGCTTCGCGTCCGCGGCCGCGACGGCCAGGGCCATCGTTCCTGGAGCCAGACCCGCTTCGGCGAGCTCGCTGAACCGGACCCTGACCGAGAGTTCTTCCTCGGGACTCCCGTAGACGCGCACGAGCTCTGTGCCCGGTATCCGCCGGATTCGGTCGGCCAAATCCTCGGCGAGACGCCCGAGCATCGCGGGCCGTGGCTCGGAGTCGTGGCTCCAGGAGACGCCGTAAACGACGGTGAACGCGACCGGGTCGCGCTTGTCGTCCACGAGTGGCTCCGACGCCTCCGGGGGCAGGTGTGCCGCAGCGGCACCGATCCGGTCACGCACCTCCGCGAAGAGCGCATCATTCTCCTTCTCCGTGGTCTGCGGATCGAACTCGACCGCGATCGTGGAGACCCCGGCTCGGGAGCTGGACGCCACCTCGCTCACCGAGGCGATCTCGTCGAGCGCCTCTTCGAGCACGTCCGTGACGAGCGACTCGACCCGATCCGCGTCGGCACCGGGCATCAGGGTCACGATCAACAGATTCCGGTTCGTGATCCGCGGGTCCTCGAGCCGGGGTGTCGTGAGTGCCGCCGACACACCCCCGACGAGAATGACGACGACGCTCAGCCACAGCAGATGCCGGTTCCGAAGGAACAGCGTCGTCAGACCGAGGTGCGCGGGCCGCTCGATCACCGATCGGCTCCGGTCTTGATCCCCTCGGTATGCCCGGCGATGGAGACGCGCATACCCGGGGCGACGCGATGCAGCCCATCGACGACGATCGAATCACCATCGCGAAGGGGTCCCCGCACAAACGCCCGCTCGGTTTCGGCGTGCAGGAGTTCGACTTCTACCCGCGCGAGCACCGACCCTGACGCAGCCCCAGGCCCGGATCGTTCCACAATCCGGTACAATGACCAAAGACCCCGCTCGCTCTCGGTGATCGCCCGCATGGGCACCCAGAACCCGTCGGCGGCGACAGTCGTCTCTCGCGTATAGTGCGCGAGGTCTCCCTGTCGGACTTCCCCGAGGAAGGCATCGAGCCCCACGATCACGGTCACATTCCGCGATGCACCGTCACGAACCGGGAGGACGCGGAGCACCGTGCCCTTGATCGACCGCTCCGAAACCGTGACGCTGACCCGCTCGCCGACGGCGAGCCCATCGGCGAGCACGCCGCCCAGTCCAAGACGGACCTGCGGGGCGCCCCGCTCGAGTAAAACCGCGACCGGCTCGCCCGCCCCGACCACCCGGCCCGCGTCCACCAGACGGCGCGAGACAATCGCATCGAATGGTGCGCGGATGACGGACTTCGTGATGTCAACCCCGATCGCCTCACTCGAGGCCCGGACCCGCCGTTCCTCCGCAAGGGCCGCCAGAAATGACTGCTCGGCGATATCCAGATCCTGAAACGATGCCGCACCCCGGCGATGCGACTCCCGCGTGCGCCCGAGCGTCAATTCGGCGAGCCTGCGAGAAGCCTCCGCCACGCCCAGGGCGGCATCGACCTCCGCTCGCCGGGCCTCAAGACGGGTCGTGTCGAGCGCTGCGACCTCAGCCCCCGCGATGATGTTGTCGCCCTCGTCGGGGTATACCGAAAGCACCAGCCCCCCCACTTCGAAGCCGACTTCCGACTGCTGGCGAGCCTCCACGCGTCCCACGAAGGTCCGAGGAACCTCGTACCCGGTCTGGAGGGCGACACGCCCAGCAGCGACACTCAACGGCGGGGCATCATCACCGTCAACGGATGCAGTACCACGCGCGATCGCTCCCGTGCCGACCACGACGCCCAAGCAGATCAGAACGACAGCGCCGGTCACCGCATACCGCAGACGTACGGCGAATGCACGGTCGGCACCCTTCACGGCTCACCCACCCATCGGCCATCAGCCCGAAGCGCCGGCCCAGTGTGCCGCGCCGACATCGGTGCGATGTGGATGCGCCTCGCAGCCCGCGCGGTCTGCCCATCGCGCGACAGCGGGAGCGGCACGAAACGTCCCTCGCGCCACAAGGCGAGCTGATCGACGATGGCGGTGCTCCCGACGCGACCGTCCTGGCCGCCAAGAAGGACGACACGGCTGCCATCAGGGTCGGCCATGTCCATGAGCAGCCTCGCGTTGGCCCCGAACAGCGTCTGGTGCCGGTCGGGGGTGACGGGGTGAGCCGACTTGTTCACCGTGGTGGTCGAGCCGGGCCACGGCTCATCCGTGAAGCGATAGGACGCGCCGAGCACGGGCACGAGCCCAACAGGGTGCCCCAGCCGCAGGCGATGAAGGTCCCCCCAGACCAGTCCCGGCGTCCACGTTCGCTGAGAGCGGTCGAGCGCCGACCGCAGGGCCGCCCGGCCGGCCGGAGCGCCGAGATCCTCGCGGACGAGGTCGTGCACGTACGCCCCGCCGCGGATCAAGCTCTTCAGCCCCTTGGAGTACCGATCGGCATAGAGCGCATCAATGGAAGCCGCGAGCAGCACCTGATATGCCGCTGCACCGGTCGACATCGTGTCGTATCGCCCGTCCCATCCGGCGATCGCGGACACCATGCCGCGTTCTCGATCGCTGCCTTCCATCCCGGACAGCGCCGATACCATTGCGCCGGCTGTCACGAGCGATGTTGCGGAGAATGTATCCCGCTGGATATCCGCAAGGATGTCCAGGTCGAGCGCCTCAGGGCCGTCGAGCAGCGCCGTGATCCTCTCGACACGGTCGTTCGCATTCCCCTGCGGCACCAGAGGCGGATCCAGCAGTACAGGAGTGTTGTTCGCGGACACAAGCACACCACCCGGCGGATTGAAGGCCACCGGGAGCTGATCGCTGGCGAGCACCCTGGCCCAGGCACCGTCCGCCTTCTCGGCCGGGACAACCCCTGCGCGGGCCGCTGCGGCGGCTCCGGGCACCGCCTCGAGAGCCATGATCTGCCCGATGTTCCCCGCTGCATCGGCGAACAGCATGTTCTGCCCACCGACCGCGTATGTCGCGAAAGCATCGCGGAAGTCCCGCCACGACGACGCGGTGGCCACCCGAAGGAACGCGGTGGATTCGTCGCTCGGCGTGTGCCCGCGCCAGCGCAGCGCCACGTCCCCCGCCGCCAAGCCGGAGAACAGCCGGGCGTCGGAGATCACCGGGCCCAGATCAGACTGGCGCACCGCACGCGACGCGTCCATCCACAAGCGGGTCCGTATCCGCATCTCGGTCGTTTCGAGGGTTTTCCAGCCCGGTGCGAGCGTGTACAGGCCCGACGACACCGACTGCATGTTGGTGCCCGTCCACGCGATGTCCTTGTTCCGGCCCACAACGACGAAGGGGAGACCGGGGAGCGTCAGTCCGACGACCGAAACGTCGCCATAGCTGTACCCAACGATGCACCAGGCGTTCGGCACGACAAGCCCGAGGTGCGGATCGGATGCGACGAGTGCACCCCCGGTCGCGGATCGCGACGCGTGAACGACAAAGGCGTTGCTGCCGGTCTTTCCGATGTCCATGAGCGCGGAGAGCGGCTGACGCGATTCGGGCCCAAAGCTCGGCTGCCCAGCATCGGCGAATGCGTTCAGCCGATGGACAAAGTCTTCGAATCCAGCATCGTCTCGCCTCGGCAGCAACGCCAACCAGCGCCCCCAGGTGATGTCGACGCTCGCCAGCCTCCCGATCTGCAGGACGTCCGCCACCGTCCAGGGCTCGTCCAGGGAGAGGTTGAGGCTTCTGGCTTCGGGCGGCCGAACAGGTTTGGTACCGAGGTAGTCGTTGACCCCCTCGACATAGCGGGTGATCCAGTCCCGGGTCGCCGGCGGTAACCCGCGCTCGATCTCGGGAACCGCCCGGCCGAGGTCAACGGCGCGTATCGCGTGGTCGATGTCGTTGGCGAGCGGACCCGCAGAGTACGAAAGCCGACCCTGCGAGATGCGACGGAATAGCTCCATCTGCACGATCCGCAGGTGTGCGTGAACAAGCCCGAGCCCGTACGCCGCATCACCGTCCGACCCTGCATGAATCGATGGAATGAGGTGCGGATCGAAGGAAATGTGCAGATCATGCTCGACCCCAGGCCACGACCGATCGAGGGCCTCGAGCCGAGCAAGCGAGTCGATCGAACCGGGCCGCGGGGCCGGGCGGATCACGCAGCCGGCGAGAATCCAGACACCCGCCACCAGCGACCCCACCGCGACGAGGAGGACCGCGTCGCGGCGCCACCGACGCCCGGGCACTAAGGCGGAGCGGATCATGGCTCGCCCTGCGCGCGTGCCTCAGCCCGAGCCTTGATCTCCGCCAGCCACACGTCGTGCAGCAGACGGAGCTTGTCACGCTGAAACGCGGCCTGAAGATTGGCGAGGAGCCCGAACTGAGTCTCCTCGGTCACGACCCAAGATCCCTCGTCGGTGGGAACGATGAGCCACGCGTGATACCCCTTGATGTCCCACCGCCGGGACTCCCACGCGAGCCTCCCGGGTGGCTCGTGCTCATGAACGACAGACTCGAACCGGAAGCCCATGGTTTTCCAGGAGAACACGCTGTCTGCCCGCAGGATCCCGTCGTCGCTTCCCGCGACGCGCACATCAAGGGCTCCCTCGTACCATGTCGGCCACGACTCGGCCTCAACGATCACCTGCCACACCACTTCGGGCGGGGCCTCGATGGCGATCTCGTTCTTCACGTAGAAGGTGGCATCCTCCGGCTTGTACTGCTCAGGCCAATTGATCTTGTCCGGGCCGATAGCCCCCGCCGAGAGCATGTTGCTTGGCGTCCCGACAGGACGGATGTTCGCGCATCCCGCCAGCATCAGGGATCCCAGGAGGAGCCAGTTCACGATCGACCGCCGCTTCGTCACGCATGTTCTCCACGGGATTAACTTGGCCGCCACACACAAACGGCGCGGTCGGCATGTCACAGAACACCCGGCGGTGCCAGCCGGGCCTCCGTACCTTCGATGTTCTCAAGGCCCCACCGGGCGACCGCGACAAGCACAGGCCCCAGAGACCTGCCGCGCTCGGTCAGGCGGTATTCCTTCCACCTCGTCGTCGCTCCCTCCACCTTGTCCACGATGCCGTGCTCGGTGAGCATCGCGAGGCGACTCGCGAGGATGTTGGTCGCGATGCCCTCCGGGGATCGCTGAAAGTCTCGGTAGCGCGTCACACCCCGGAACAGATCGCGGATCACGAGCATCGTCCAGCGATCACCGATCAGATCGAGGGTGCAGGCAACCGGGCAGCAGGACCGACGGGCTGGCGATGGCTGGCTCATCCGCATTCCTCCGATCCGGGACTCGCTTCGACTGGACCCGGGCAACTCTACCCCGTATACTTGTACTATGCAAGTAATACACGAGACATCTCGCCCAAATGCAGCCCCCCATCCATCTGCAACGCGGTTTTCGGACCGGTTTGGGCCATGGGCGGTCATCACCGGTGCCTCCTCCGGGATCGGTGAGGCCTTCGCGACCGGACTGGCGAAGCGGGGTGTGCACCTGGTCCTGCACGGCCGCCGCGAGGAAGCGCTGCAGGCCATCGCCCGCGACCTTGCCGAGACCCACGGCATCCAGACGCGAGTGGTTGTCGCGGACCTGGCTGACCGCGAGGCGATCAGCGGTGTTCTCCGCGAGATCGAGGATGTCGATATCGGCCTGTTTGTCGCCTGCGCCGGATACGGCTCGTCGGGCCCGTTCATCGATGCGGACCGGGCGGATGAGCTCGCCATGATCGACGTGAACTGCTCAGCAGTTATCGCGATGACCCACCACCTGGCGAGCAGAATGGTCGAGCGGAAGCGAGGCGCCATCGTCTTCATGAGCTCACTGGTCGCATACCAGGGCACGCCCTGGGCGGCCACCTATGCCGCAACCAAGGCGTTTGTGCAGAGCTTCGCGGAAGCCTTGCGTGTCGAGTGCTCGGCCTCGGGCGTGCGCGTGATCGCCTGCACGCCCGGACCCGTCCGCACTTCCTTCGCCACGCGGGCACGCATGACCCTGGGCGCGGCGGACACCCCCGAGACCGTGGCCGAAGAAACCCTCCGCACCATGGGCCGACGGTCCACGATCAGGCCCGGACTCGTGTCAAAATTTCTCATCGGCTCGCTCAGCATGCTGCCGCGGTGGGGACGAGTCCGGGTGATGAACAAGGTGATGGGGAGCATGGCCCACACTACCGTTCCGAGACCGAGAGCGGCGCCGGTCGCAATCGGGTAGCAGGCCGTAGATCACCTCCACGCAATCCGCACCGCAGCCCGACCACCCCCCCACTGTCGGACCGGTGCGACGCGCGGTTCGCTCTCAGAACTTGAGCGTCGTCTGCGCCCAGAACCGCGTCGTATCGGGCTGGCCGGAGTTCCCGTCGAAGAACGCAGCCTTGATCAGGATCGACCAATTCGGAGTGAGCTCTTTGGTCGCGACCAGGTCGATCTCCTCGCCCAGGTCGTCACCACCCTCGTCGGTCCGGTAGCCGTGGTAGGTCACCGCTCCGCGAATGCCCCATGGGAGGTCGGCGCCCAGTCCGACGTAAAGATCCTGAAGGCCGGCTGCGGGCGTCACGAGAAAGTTGTCCGCGTAGCCCTGGAAGGCGTGGTTCGTCCCGAGCGGGAACTGGAAAGCGAAGTCGCCCCCGTCGCTCCCAAGAAACTGATACCCCGCGACGATGTGCCCGACATCCGTGCGCACCACGCGGAACTACGCCGCCACGAAGTCGGCCTCGTAATCATTCGGATTCGAGCCCGCATCGGACTGGCGGGCATAGGTCAATTCGTAGTCGACAAACACGTCGTCCTCGCCTTCCGGGTCTTTCCAGAGCGCGCCCTCCACCCTGACGCCCAGGGTGTCGCTCGAATTCGCCGGCTCATCGCCCTCGAAATCTAGCAGGTACACAAAGGGCGTGACCGCCAAAGCCGGCGAGGCCCCGTAGGACACCCGCAGCAGGTGCGAATCAGCGTCCGGCGTCGGTCCGTCAGGGCCGAAGATGCGTTGCACACCCCAGACATACGCGTAGAACACGCTGAGCCCATCGACGCCCGCGTCGGTCCCGAGGCTGAGAGCGTCGAAGGTCTGCTCGAACTGACGCCAACCGACGTTGCCGACGAAACGGGCATCGTCGAGCACGATGCGCTGCCGACCCGCCCGGATATCAAGCGACACGCCGCTCTCGCCAATCGAATCGGCGCTGAAGCGAGCGAAAGCCTGGTTCACCTCCGTGCCCCCGGGATCGGCGATCGGCGTGCGGCTCGGCGACCCATCCCGGGTCTGCGGGACAAAGTAGTTGTCCTGATCCGGCGTGGACACGTTCTCCATCTCGATGGAGGCGCTGAAGCCTTGGTAGGGCTTGGTCGCATACCCCAGCCGGATGCGGTTGGTAATCGCGGTGGACGAGTCCCTGCCCGTCGTGTCCGTCAGCTCCACGCGGAGATTGTTGTCGAAACTGATCTTGCCCGACACGAGGGCGTCGAGCAAGCTCTGAGGGGCTTCATCAGGATCAGAAGGCCGCCCCACCGGCCATCCATCCCCCGGCAGCGACGCGGGAGGATGCAGAACCGGCGGGTTGACCACTTCGGGCAACGGGCCGTCCTGAGCAAAGGCAGGAGCCGTGCCGCTCGCGGCACAGAGCGCCATGAATCCGGTGCGGGACGGCCTCATCTTCTCCTCCGTAGCCCCCGCGCCGGGACGCGACGCCGGGCCCCTAGTCGGGCTCGATGATGCCCTCGAGGGGGTCGGTCGCGGGCGTCACCGGCGCCTTTCTCGTGGGCGTGATGCCCTGCACGGGCTGGGTGGGCATGTCCCGGGTGCTGGGGGCCTCGGGGGCCCGGAGCCGCAGCGCCATCGCCTGTGCCTGGCGGCTGTAATCGATCGACTCGCCAAGGATGCGTGCCGCCTCTTGGGCGGCGTGGAATCCCCTGGAGTTCTCGCTGCTGATGTAGTCGAGCCGCCACATCGCCTTCCGCTGCAGATCGTACACCGGCCGGAGCTGGTCCTCGCCGGCCCCCGACGCCTTGGCTTCCATGATCGCATCCAGCATGTCGGTCATGGCGCCTCCCGCCCTCTCCATGTGGGCCATGTGACGGTCCTGGATCGTCGTGATCTTCTCGACGAGTGTGGCCTCATCGTCATTGTGGCACTGCTGGCAGGCGTTATTGATGTTGTGAATCGGGCTCTGCACGTTGTGGCTACTCACTTTCATCGCCCCCCGCCGCTCATAAGGCATGTGGCAATCCGCGCACGACACGCCGCTCCTCGCGTGGATACTCTGGCTCCACAGTTCGAACTCCGGATGCTGCGCCTTATACACCTTCGCCCCGGTCTCGCCGTGCTCGTAGTCGTAAAAGTCCGAGCCATCCGGGAACCGCGCCTCGTCCCAGTGCTGCTCGAGTTGCTCCACCTTCAGCCCGTTGCTCCAAGGGAACTCGAGCGTCATCCGGTTCGCGCAGTAATACTCCACATGGCATTGCCCACAGACGAACGACCGCATCTCCTGGCGCGTGGCGAGCCGGTTGGGGTCGTAGGGCTCATCCCGATCCCCGCGACGCCAGGCCTCCACGCTGGGCATGTGGGGCACAGGCTCATCGCTCGCTGCGAGCATCCCCATGCCATTCATGAAGCCCGGCCGCGTGATCCGGATCTGCATGGTCTCGGGATCGTGACAGTCGATGCACGAAACGGGGTGGGCCTCACCGTGCATGGCCGCGGGGTGGTCCTCGGGAACGGGCCGACCCGCGAACTCGCCGGTAAACCCGCCCAGGGGAGGCTGCGGGACCACGGGCTCGTTCTCGCCGGGCGTGCCGTCGGGCGCTGCCCGAAGCACCGCGAGCACCTCGTCGTAGGGCATGCGGCTGACCTCCTCGAATCCCCGCATCACCGCGGGCATGTTGAACCCGGCGGCGAGCGCCGCGTCGTCGTTCGGCTCGCCCATCGCCTCAAGGCCGACCATCCGGTACATGACGCCGGTCGAGGCGTGACAATGCAGGCAGGCACCCGCCTGCGGCTTCTTGGTGATCCGTTCCGTCACACCCTGGTCGTACAGCATGTAGGCATGACCCCGGGCCTCGCGGTAGTCAAGGCTGAACGCGTAGCCGGCGTAGAGCCGCCGGAGCCAGGGCTGCTTGTCCAGCTTGCTCGCGGGCAGGGCGCTCGAACCGCCGTAGAAGCGGTCGCCGGCGGTCGCCTTCCATCCATCGAACTGGTGAGGCCAGTTCCGCCCCCAGGGCTCGGCGTCCGTGCTGATCTCGCTCACCTCGACGACCCGCAGGAACGGCTGCCTCGCCGCCTGCTTGTGGCCAAACATCGTGATGAGCACCCACGTCACCAACAGCGTCCCCACGACCGCCACGATGAACACCAAGGCAAGCAACGCCGCCCGCCCCCCCGGGGCATCGGCGCTTCGGGCTGTGCTGTTGGCTCTTCCAGTCCTGGTCATCTTCGTCCTCTTGTCTCGCCGGCCACCCGCATCAGTCCCGCTCTCCGTGCCCCGACTCCCGACCCGCGTGCCCGACGTCACCGTGGCAGTGCACGCACAGCAGCATCTCGCCCCCGCGTTCCACGGGGAGCATGTGGTTGACGTAGTCCGAGTGGCAGTGGAGGCAGGACGCCTGCGTCACCCGCCGATTACGAGGCTTGATCTGGATCGGCTCGTGGAACCCACCCGTCGTGAACGCCAGCGAATAGAAGAAGCCATTATCACTCTTCGTGATCCACTTGCCCGCAAAGTCGTGGGGAAGGTGACAGTCGTTGCACGTCGCGACCGCGTGATGACTCGACTTGACCCAGGCGTCATAGTGGTCCTGCATGACATGGCAGTTCGCGCACGCCGCCGGATCGTTCGTGAGGTACGCCGCACCCTCACCGTACCCGAAGGTGAACGCCCCGACGCCGCCGAGCATACCGAACACGACCGCTGTCAGCACCGCCAGCAAAGGGACGCTCCGTCCCGGTTTCGAGGCTTGGTCCGGGGTGTTGCTGCTCTTGTCGGGCACGCTGTTCCTTCTTCCGAGGGCTCTGCAACCGCAGATCGCTACTGGGGTGCATCCCATCTTGCCGGACGCTTCGGAATGATCGCCAGCGCGATGACGCCGATCTGCGCAGCGATGAACAGAGCGAGCCACATTGAAGCGCCATTCATGAACCCGTACGAGTGCAGGCCCACGCCCAGCATGTTCGTCCCGAACCAGCTCCACGCCGTCACGATGTTGCCGGCAACCGCGAGCGCCGCGATGCCGCGCGCTCGGATCATGCCGTCCCATCGAGCGTGCAGGATAAGGGCGTTGATGAGCACGACCAGCGCCGCGCCGTTCTCCTTCGGGTCCCATCCCCAGAACCGGCCCCACGATTGATCCGCCCAGATCCCGCCGAGGACGGTGCCGACGAAGCTGAGGAGCAACGCGAAGCAGACGACGCCGAAACCATCCGGATCATCGCTCGTTCTCGCTCCGGCGTCATCCACCGCGTGACGACGCGGGCGATCAGGTAAACGCCCGCGATCGCCCCGGCGAGAAACGTCGCCGAGTAACCGAGCGTGATCGTGATGACATGGGTCGCGAGCCAGAAGTTGCTGTCCAGAACAGCCTGCATCATCTCCATGGTGTCGCCGTCGTTGCCGAGATTGTGCGCAACGACCAGCGTTGAGACCCCGAGCATCGCGGACCCCATGAGCGACACACCCAGCGGGAACAGCCGCTCCACGAAGACCCCCGCCAACACCCCCGCCCACCCGACGAAGACCGCGGACGAATACAGATTGGTGACCGGCGGACGATCCTGCAGGTACATCCGCAAGCCGATCGCCACCGTGTGCACCACCACCGCCCCCGTCAAGAGCGCCAGCGACCCAACGCGAAGGCGCTCCGCGAGCACCCCGCCCGCCCCGCGGGCCCGCAGCACGAACGAGGCGCAGACGCCGACGAACGCGAGCGCGTACACCGCCGCAGCCCCGGTGAACACCGACGCCCGATTGAACAGGACCTCCGGCCGCATCCGCGTCATGACCTCGGGCATCGAGGCTTCGAGGAGCCGCGTGTACGCATCGACCGCGCCGTTGAACGCCTCCGTGTCGCGCTCGCTCGCCGCGGTCATCATCGCCGCGAAGAACGCGACACTCGGATGCGGATCGTCGGAAGCGTGCTCATCCACGAACGCCCGGTGAAAAGGGTCGCCAGGACCCATCGGACGACAGCGGCACGATGGCGAACGGCTCGCGCATCTGCGCGTGCGCGAGCACCTTGTTCACGCGCCCGTGCAGCTGCAGGACCGCCCGTTGGAAGGCGTCACGCTCCCAAGGCTCCACTTCTACGGCACGCCGCGCCTGATCCGTCACCTGAGCCCAGTGAGGCTCGATGCTCGCCAACGAGATCCGTCCACCATCCTCCGGCGCGAGCCCGAGCAGCGCGAGCACATCGGGGTGATCCACGCGGACGACCGGGATATCCACCACGCTCTCGGCGTCGGCGATGAGCTCGAGCAGGTACCTCGTCGCGCCGACGGTCTCATCATCCCCGTGGGCCCGGCTCCGTCCGCCCGCCACCATCAGCATCGAGCGTGCTGCGGTGTCCATCGGCTTGATGCGACCCCCCGCAGAGACAGGCAACTCCGCGAACGCCGCGGTATCGAAGGACTCCTCACCAATCGGCGTGAGCACTCCGCTGCACGCGATGAGCACACCGCACAGCCCGACCGCCCAGGGCCAGATCCTCCGGCTCTGCGTTGCCGAAGGCTCCCGATCCCCACCCCGCACGGGCCCGTTCCTTGCGCGGCGCATCAGGAAGGCGACGAGCGCCTCCGTGAAATGCCAGGCCATCCCGATCGCCACCAGACCGCACGCAATGTAGGGAAGGAGCCAGCCCGGGTTCTGCACGACCTGCAGCACCGTCCCGCTTCCGTCGGGCTTGTAGGACGCCTGGTAGAACGTGCGCCCCGCGTAATGGAGCGGGTTGTTCATCCAGATCCGCACCTCCCGATCGGTCAGCCTCGAAGGGTCGACCAGCCGCACGTCGCTCGAGAAATTCCGCGCGATGCTCGTGCCCGTGAAGGTCTCGTGACGAAAATCGATCAAATGCAGCGCGTAGGGCAGGTAGGTCCGGCGGTAGCGGAGCGCAACGCCGTACGCCCGATCACCCGCCTCCACCCGCTGGGCTTCAACCAGCGCCGCGGACACCATCCAGATCCCCAGTTCCTTCCCGTCAGAGAACAGGGTGATGTACGCCGCCGGAGTATCCGTCTGACCACCCTCGACGCCGGTCACGTGTGGCTTCGGCTCGGCCCGGGCCTCGAGGCCCACGCCCGCGGTCGCGTCCGTTTCGCCGACAACGCGGAACAAGTCCGCGTTCGGGAACCACGCGTCGACAGCCACTCCTAAGGGCAGGGCCGGGTGCTCGATCGGCTCACCCGACCGAGCCGCCTCCGCGAGCATCCAGCCCGGAACCGTGACGACCCGGTCATGCTCGGGATCGCGCGGATCGACAATCGCCAGCTCAGCCTCGCGGATGTCCTCGAGGACCGAGGACGCCTTCCCCTCGTCGATCGGCATCATGCCTTCATCGGCCATAAAGCCCGTGACGAACTCACCCGAGATGAGCACGATCAGCCCCGCGTGCAGGACCAGTATCCCGATCCACTTCCGCGTCGCCCGGAATCGCACCGCGTGGGCCGCCAGCAGGTTGACGACCATGAACGCCCCGATGGAGAGGCCACCCGGGATCGGAACGACCAGCCGGTCACCCGCAGCCGGAAGAAACAAGCCGAGGTCGAGCGGTGCGACCCACGAGCGGAAGTACGCATCGACCGCCTGCCACACCCCGAGCTGAGTCTGCGCGATCGTGCCGACGAAGATGAGCAGCATCGCGAAGACGAAGATCGCCACCGTTAGCTTCAACGAAGCCAGCAATGCGACCGCCCGGTCGATCATCCCCCGTGCTCGATCTCGTCACCGGCGATCGATCGGGCCACGCCGAACACCTCAGCTCCCACGCGGTCCGCCACCTCCGGCCCGCTCAGAGTCGTCCGCACGAACCAGGTCTGGTCGATCGCCTCCTCGTACACGCCGGACGCCAGCATCACGCCCGTCGCCGACTCGATACGCGCCTCGTACCCCTCGAAGCCCGGGGCTCTGAAGCGATCGATGGCGTCCTCCAACTCACCCTCGCCGATCGGCGGCAGCCCCATCTGCCCACGCCAGCGGTTGATGTTCGCGAGTTCTCCGCCGACACGCCCGCCGAACCGAGACATCGCGACCTCCACATCGCCCGCCGGGTCCGGCACCATGTAGGTCGCCAACCGCATCTGGCGCGGCGCCGTGTCCTCCGCCCACTCCGCCGGAACGGTCCAGGGCCAGTCGCTTCCCGCCTCGCCCTCTCCTGGTGCCGCGGAGGCAGGCGGCGCGGGCGTCTGCCGTTCGGGAACGTTCTCCACCCCCTTGTCGACCGTGCGCTCCTCGACGCCGCGCCGCTCGCAGGCCCCAAGCGTCGTCAGGCACGCAACCGCCAGCCCCGCCCCCGCGAGGAACAGGGCCCGGCTGCTCAACCCGGCACAAAGACCGGCACGATCGACTGAAGAGTGTGGCATACGCCCCACTCTACCTGCTTCCTGTGTCCGCATTCAAGACGACAGATCGCGATTCTGCCCCTGCGGACACCCACCGCGGAAGCGAACCCGAACCTGAACGGCAATTAATTGTCACCGCTCGCGTCATGATCCATCAGATCACCCGACGCCGGCTGCTCGGTCCGAGGATCCGCATCGCCGCTCAACGCTTCGGCACGGGTGATCCAGCCACCACCAAAGGCCTTGTAGGCCGCGACATAAGACGCCAGTAGTGACGCCCTGATCTGCACACGCTGGAGATCCGCATCAAAGAGCGCACGCTCCGCGTCGAGCACCTCGAGGTACCCCACATACCCGTTGTCATACCGCTGCTGCGCCAGCGCCGCATAGTCCGCCAACGCATCCACCTGCCTTGACTGAGCCTGACCCTCGGCCTCGGTGGTCGACCGGCTCACCAGCGCATCCTCGACCTCGCGCAACGCCACTAGCACCGCGGAGCGGTAACGCTCGAGCGCCTGCCGCTCGCCCGCCTCGGCAATGTTCAATTGATTCTCGAGAAAGCCGGCGGTGAACAACGGTCCGACCAGCCCCGCCGCCAGCGAGTAGGTCGCCGCCGACCCGGTCGCGAAGTTGGAGAGATCATCGCTCGCGAGCCCGGCCGACGCGGTCAAGGCCAGGCGCGGGTAGAACGCCGCCACCGCCACCCCGACGCGCTCGTTCGCCGCGATCAGGCGCTGCTCCGCCGCGATCAGGTCCGGCCTCTGCCGCAGCAGCTCGCTCGGGAGGCCCGCAGGTATGGCAGGGAACGCGAACTTCGTCAGGGCCCGCCCGCGAGGGATCGGGCCCGGCGGCCGGCCCAGCAGCACACTCAGCGCGTTCTCGAGCAGGCCGATCTCGCGCTCGATCGCGGGGATCGTCGCCGCGGTCCGCTCGAGCTCAGAGCGAATCTGCGCCAGCTCAAGCCGCGAGATCACGCCGTTCTCGTACTGCAGCGTGAACAGCCGCAGCGTGTCACGGCGCGTCTGCAGCCGCTGGTCCGCGATCGTGAGCTGCTCGTCCAGGCTTCGAAGGGCGATGTAGGTCGTCGCCACGGAAGAGACGAGCGACAGCAGGACCGCCCGCCGGTTCTCCTCCTCCGCAAGAGCCTCCGCAAGAGCCGCGTCCGTCGCCCGCCGGATCCGACCGAACAGGTCCAGCTCCCACCCCACATTGAGGTTGGCCTCGAAGAACTCGACCACGCGAGGCCCACCCGCCGCCCCTGCCCCGATCTCGCGCGACTGCTGCGTCCGCCCAGCGCCCGCGTCGTAGTCGACCTGCGGGAAGGCCGCCGAACGCGTCAACCCGATCCGGGCCATGAACTCATCGACCCGCGCCGCCGCGAGCCGGAGATCGATGTTGTTGCTGATCGATTCGGCGAGCAGCTCTTCGAGGACCGGATCCCCGAACCCCGTCCACCAGGGCGTGTTGAGCGCCTCGGTCGCCCCGGCTTCATCGAACCGATAGTGCTCGGGCAGTCCCAGCTCGGGCGGGTCGTACGCCGGACCAACCGTGCAACCGGCCAGCGCGAGGACGCCCCCGAGCAGCATCGCGCTACGCATGGCGGAACTCCTTGCCCCGGCCCAGCCGGTCGGTCGCCGACACAATCAGGAAGTAGAACATCGGCACGAAGAACAGCGCCAGCGTCGTGGCCCCCACCATTCCACCGAGCACACCCGTGCCGATGGAATGCCGCGCGTTGGCCCCCGCCCCGCTCGCGATCACAAGAGGCACCGTGCCCAGAATGAACGCCAGGGAGGTCATCAGGATCGGGCGCAGCCGGAGCTTCGCCGCCTCGATGGCCGCGTCCCGCGGGCTCATGCCCTCCTCACGCTTGACCTGCGCGAACTCAACAATGAGAATCGCGTTCTTCGCCGAAAGCCCGATCAGCGTCACGAGGCCGATCTGGAAATACACGTCATTCTCCATCCCGGCCACCCACACCGAAACCAGTGCCCCGAACAGGCCAAACGGCACCGCAGTGATGATCGCGAGGGGCAGCGACCAGCGCTCGTACTGGCCCGCAAGGATGAGGAACACCAGCACGATGCCGAACCCGAAGGCGAACACAGCCGTCGACCCCGCCTGCTTCTGCTCGAACGCCTGACCAGCCCAGGCAAAGGACGTGTCGCCCCCCACCGCCGACGCCACCTCCTCCATCGCCGCGATCGCCTGCCCCGAGCTGAACCCCGGCGCCGCATCCCCGCTGATTTTCGCCGCGGGCAGCCCGTTGAAGCGCGTCACCAGGTCCGGGCCCGAGCGATAGCTCGCATCGACCACAGCGGACAGCGGAATCATCTGCCCGTCGCGCTGCCGCACATACACGTGCCCGATGTCGTCCGGGTCGTCCCGGAAGGTCCCGTCCGCCTGCACGATGACATTCCAGACCCGCCCGTGCTTCGCGTATTGGCTCACATACGCCCCGCCGAAGAGCGACTGCAACGCATCGAAAATGCCGTCCGTCGGCATGCCCAGCGTCTCCGCCCGCACCCGGTCCACATCGACAAACAATTGGCGGGAGTGCGCGTTGAATGTGCTGTTCAAGCCCACGAGTTCGGGCCGCTCCCGCGCCGCCGCCAGGGCCTGCTGGAGCTGCCCGGCCAGCACCGTCGCGGAGCCCTCGCCCCTGTTCTGCAGCCAGAACTCGAACCCCCCCTGCGAGCCCAGCCCCGGGATCGGAGGCAGATTCACCGCGATCGCGATCCCGTCCCCGAGCCGCATCAGCTTCGGACGCAGCGAGGTCACCACCGCGTCAAAGCCGAGCTCCGGGCGACCCTTCCGCGCGGAGAACTCCTGCAGCGAAACGAAGATCGTCGCGGCGTTCGCCTTGAACTGACCATCCAGCAGGCTGTACCCCGTCAGCTTCGAGGCGTGTCGAACCGCCTCGTGCTCGGCAAAGAGCCTCTGGACCTCGCGCGCGACGACATCCGTCCGGTCGAGCGTTGCCCCGTCCGGCAGGAAGATCGCGACCAGCACGACTCCCTGGTCCTCCTCGGGCACGAAACTGGTCGGGATGTGCCGGAAGAGCAACGCGATGCCGACACCGATCACCGCCACGAACACCAGGCCCACCGCCGCACCTTGGATCACCAGCCGCACCCCCGCGCCGTACGCGATCGTCAGCCGGTCCATGCACCAGTTGAACGCGCGGAACGGGGCCGAAACGCCGCCCCTCGGACGGAGGAGGATCCCGCACAACGCCGGCGTCAGCGTCAGCGCGACAAAGCTCGAAATCGCCACCGAGATCGCGATCGTCACCGCGAACTGCTTGTACAGCACACCCGTCGTCCCGCCCAGGAACGCAACCGGCACGAACACCGCGCACAGCACCAGCGTCGTCGCGACCACGGGCCCGATCACCTCCCCCATCGCCCGGACCGTCGCCTCCTTCGCGTCCACGCGCTGCTCGTGCATGACCCGCTCGACGTTCTCGACGACCACGATCGCGTCGTCGCACACGATCCCGATCGCCAGCACGAGCCCGAGAAGCGTCAGCATGTTCAGGCTGAAACCGAGCACCAGCATGCCCGCAAAGGTGCCCACCACCGCGACGAGGATCGCCACCGTCGGGATGAGCGTCGCCCGGATGCTCTGCAGAAAGAGATACGTCACCAGCACCACCAGGATTACCGCGATCAGCAGCGTCTCGATCACCTCACGAATCGAGGCCTCGATGACCTCCGTCGTGTCGTAGGAAATCGCGTAATCGACGCCCGACGGAAAGGCCGGCCGCAGGCTCTCCATCAGCGATTCCACCGCACCCGCCACCGCGAGCGCGTTCGAGCCGGGCTCCTGGTAGACCGCGATGAACGTCGCATCCCGCCCCTCGCTGTCCCCACCACGCGAGAGCGAAGACCGGAGGAGGTACTGCTGACGCCCCACCTCCACCCGCCCGATATCGCCGACCCGCACCACCGCCGACCCCTCAGCAGCCGCGCGGATGATGATGCTCTCAAACTCTTCGGGAGCGTCGTACCGCCCCCCGGTCACCACCGGAACCGTGACCTCCGCTGGGCGATCCAGCGGCGCCTGCGACACCGTGCCCGCCGCGAACTGCTGGTTCTGCCTCCCGATCGCCCCCTTCACATCACCGGGCGTGATCCCGAGGCTCGCCATCCGATCCGGGTTCAGCCACACCCGCATCGCCAGATCCGGCAGACCCATGATCTGCGCCTGGTTCGCACCCTCCACGCGCTTGAGCGCATCCACGACATACAGGTTCGCGTAGTTGCCGATGTACGCCTCGTCGCGCGACCCGTCCGGCGAATACAGCGAGATCAGCAAAAGAATGTTCGACGAACGCTTCTGCACCTTCACGCCCGTCGTCCGCACCGCCTCCGGCAGCCCGGGCAGCGCCAGGTTCACCCGGTTCTGCACCTGCACCTCGGCCGTGTCCGGATCCGTGCCCAGCCCAAAGAACGCCGTGAGCGTCATCTGACCCGCCGCCGAACTGCTCGACTGCATGTACAACAGACCGTCCACGCCGTTCACCTGCGTCTCGATCGGAGCCGCCACCGAGTTCGCGACGGTCTCCGCGTCCGCCCCCGGATAGTTCGCGGACACCGTCACCTGCACCGGCGCGATATCCGGGTACTGAGTGATCGGCAGGCTCAGCCCCGCCACCGATCCCGCAAGCACAAGCACGATCGAGAAAACCGACGCCAGGATCGGACGGCGAACAAAGAGTGACCCGATCACGGCGTCGGCCCCCGCGTCCCGACCCCCAAAGCGTCGTTCGCGTCGCCATCCAAAGGCAAGATCCGCACGACCGCGAGCGCCGTACCCACACGCAAGCCCATCCGACCGTTCACAACGACCCGGTCACCATCACTGAGGCCCGACTCGATCACCCAGGACTCGCCCGCCCAAGGGCCAAGGAACACAGGCCTCTGCTCAGCACGCCCCTCCCGCCCAACGACCCACACGTAAGGCCCCGGCGGACCCTCCGCAACCGCTCGCCGCGGCACCGTGATCGCGCCCGGGCGATACGCCCCCCGCAGGGTCACCCGCACGAACTGCCCGGGTCGCAGCGTCCGAGCCGAGTTGGGAATCTCCGCGCGAACCTGCACCGCCCCGGTCTGCGCGCTCACGGTCGCGTCCGTGAACGAGATCCGCCCCGTCTCCGGGTGCACCCGCCCGTCGGAGAGTTCCACCGAAACAAGAAACTCGCCGCGGGGCGGGTACGCGACCGACCCGTCCGTGCCTTGCCGGGCAGCCCGCAGCACCTGCGTCTCCGTCACGCTGAACTCGACCCACATCGGGTCGATCCGGGCCACATACGTCAAGGCCGGAGTCGCCAAGGAGATGTACGCGCCCTCCCGCTGCGTCGCGGCACCCGTCAGCCCGCCGACGGGAGACCGGATCTCCGTGTACTCAAGGTTCAGTTCCGCGTCGAACACCCCGGCCGACGCCCCTTCAACCGCCGCAGCCGCCTCGTTCACACGCCCGCGCGCGTCGTCCAGTTCCTTGGCCGCCACCGCCTCCGCAGCCGCCAGAGGCTCGATCCGAGCCAGGAGCGCCCGCGCGTTGTCAAGACGTGCCTGCTGCTGGGCCAGCGCCGCCTGCGCCCCGCGGAGCCGCGACTCGAATGGAGCCGGGTCGAGCCGGAAGAGGAGTTCTCCCTCCTCCACGAACCCACCCTCCTCGAAACTGATCTCATCGAGATACGCCGCCACCCGAGCCCGGATCTCGACCCGCTGCGAACTCTCCGTCCGACCCACAAAGCTAAAGTCCACCCGGAGATCGCGGGGCAAGACCTGTACGATCTCCACCTCCCGAGGCGGCGGCTCCGGAGCGGGCCGGGGCGCTCCGCGATCACACCCCGCAAGGCACACAGCAACGAACAGGATCGGACCGACAATCGGGCGTCTCATGGCGGCAGAGCCTACCCGGCGTCAACCCCGGGTGCGCTGTTCCCCGGCGCCGATGCCACGCCCGCCAGCTACTGATCACCAAAGGTCCACGACCCAAGGCTCGGGTGCGCGGGGGGAATGAGCCCCTCAGACCATTCCGCCAGCAGCCCCCGGAGCGCGTCCGCAGCGCCCTCGTAGCCATCCGCGAGATCCGCCCGAAGCAGGTTCCGCCGCTCGCCCGTATCGCTCGCGAGGTCGAACAGCAGGTCCCCACCCGCGCTCTCCGGACGCGTCACCAGCTTCAGGTCCCCCGACCGCACCGCCGCCTGCCCGCGATCGTGCCACCACCAGAACAAGGCCGCGTGAGGCGGTCCCTCGATCTCCCCGGCGAGATGCGGGCGCAGGTCAACGCCGTCGAGCGGATGCGTCGGGCGAACCTGCGCACGCGCGACGGGCCCCGCCGCCCCCACGATCGTCGCCGCGATGTCGAGAGCGCTGACCGGATGCCGGTAGGTCGAGCCGGGCGCCGCCACCCCCGGCCAGCGGATCGCGAAGGGCACCCGCAGGCCACCCTCGAACGGCTGGCTCTTGTGGCCGCGCAGGGGCGTGTTCCGCGACGCGTTGTTGCTCGCGCCCCCGTTGTCCGAGAGGAACACCACGATCGTGTCGTCCGCAAGCCCGCGCCGATCGAGGGCATCAAGCACCCGGCCGATGCCGTCGTCCATCGCGCTCACCATCGCCGCGTAGGTCCGCCGCCGCCCATCCGCGATGTGCCCGAAGCGAGACAGGTACTCATCCGTCGCCTGCATGGGCGTGTGCGGAGCGTTGTACGCCAGGTAGAGAAAGAAAGGCCCGTCCCGGTCGCGGTCGATGAACTCGACGGCGCTGTCCGACAACTCGTCAGTGAGGTACTCCGTCGTCGCCACCCGCTTCTCGTTGTCGAGCAGCTTCGTGCGATACCACGCCCACTTCTCCCGCACCTCCGAGAGATCCTCCAGCGTCAGGTTCTCCGGAAAGTAGTCGTGCCCGCCCGTCAGAAACCCATAGAACTCGTCGAACCCGCGGTCGAGGGGCCTGAGCCCTGGGTACGTCCCGAGGTGCCACTTGCCGACCACCTTCGACTCGTACCCCGCAGGACGCAGCAACTCCGAGATCATCCGCTCCGAGGTCGGCACACCGTTCGGAATCGAAGGATCGACCGTCGGGTTGTTCCCGCACCCAAACCGGTCCTGGTACCGACCCGTGATCAGGCCCGCACGGCTCGGCCCGCACACCGCCCCCGTGACATACCCCTGCTCGAACCGCACACCCTCCGCCGCAATGCGGTCGATGCCCGGCGTCGGGATGTCCGCGCACCCCATGAACCCGACATCGGCATAGCCCAGGTCATCTGCGAGGATCAGCACGAGGTTCGGCCGCTTCGGGTTCTCCCGAGCCTCCGTCACCGCGACCCCACCCGAGCAGCCCGCGCACGCCATCGAAACGCACAACGCCGCCAGAATCATCAAGGCCCGCATCATGAGGCTTCTCCCACGAACTCAGTTCTCTTCGAGAATCGACTGATACACCCGGATGTAGTCGATCTCGTACCGCGCGGGGAACTCTGTGCCCGAGGGATCCCCGCCCTGCGATCCCCCGACCGCGAGGTTGACGAGCATGTAGTGAGGCTCGCGGAACGGATTCGACCCGTCCGGGTTCACGGTCCGCTGCACATCGATCGTGTTCAGCAACCGATCGTCGACGAAGAGCCGGATCTCATCCTCGGTCCACTCCATCCGCCAGACATGAAACTCCGCCGACCACGCCTCCGCGTCCCCCGCCTCATCCAGTTCCGCCAGAGGCGTCCGCGTCGCGTCCCAGTGCTGCGCCCACCGCCCGCCCTCCGCCTGCCAGCACGCGTTGGCCAGCAGAACCCCGTCGTAGTACTCCATGATGTCGATCTCGCCGCTCCCGGGCCAGGGCCGCGCCGATCCGAGCGTCCACCACGCGGGCCATAGCCCCGGACGCGTGTCGATCCGCGCCCGCATCTCGAAAACGCCGTACAGCCATTCCCGCTTCCCCCGCGTCCGAAGAGACGACGAGGTGTATTCAGCGTGCGGCCGCCGGGTCTTCCAGTTCCTCGAGCCCGGCTCGTGGTTCGGGTTCACCACACGCTCGCGCCGGGCCTCGATCACCAACAAGCCGTCGCGCACCACCGCGTTGTCCGCCTGATACCACTGCAGTTCCTCGTTCCGCGAGAAACCCTCCTCGAAACCCCACGTTTCGGGGTCCGGCGCCCCATCCCGCTCGAACTCCTCAGCCCAGACGAGTCGATAGCCGGGTGGCGCAGCCTGTTCAGGGGAACCCTCCCCGCGAAGCCCCGCCGAACACCCGAGCATCGCGACCAGGAAAACCAAGGAAAGCCCGATTCGCATCATCATTCCACTCCAAAGGCACCACGCAGGGGACACCGGCACTCGCCGACAGTATAACGCTTAACTAGCCAGCCATACCGCCGGGCCCCGGGACACCGCCCCCGTACACTCCCGCTCTGTGCCGCCCGCCGAACCCCATCCAGAGCGCGAAACGCCCCACATCGCCCTCTCGCGCCTCGTCGACGAGCACGCCGCCCAGCTCTACCAGCTCGCCCTCCGCTTCTGCGGGGACCGCACTGAAGCCGAGGACCTCGTCCAGGAGGTCTACCTGAGCGCCTTCCGGTCCTGGGACTCCTTCCGAGGTGAATCCGACCCCAGGACCTGGCTCTACCGCATCGCCGCCCGCGCGTGCCAGCGGATGCACCGCAAACGCTCCGGCGAGCCCGACCGCCTGGTCTCCCTCGACGCCCACCTCCCCTTTGGGGATTCCCTCATCGCCCTCGTCCCCGCCGACCAGCCGGACGCGGTGCAGGCCCAGATCCGCGTGGAAGCCCGCGAACGACTTGAAGCCGCCATCGCCGAACTGCCCGACGACTTCCGCGTCCCCCTCATCCTGAAGGAGCTCGTGGGCTTCAGCGTCCGGGAGATCGCCGGCATTCTCGACATGGAGGAAGGCACGGTCCGGAGCCGCGTCCACCGCGCCAGGCTGAAGCTCCGCGCCGCCGCCGAAGCCGCCATCCCCCGCTCGCCCGTCCCCGCCCCGCCACCGGCCTACGAAGAACGCGTCTGCCTCGACCTGCTCAACGCCAAGCAGGACGCACTCGACCGGGGCGTGCCCTTCGCGGGCGAGGTCATCTGCGATCGCTGCCGCGCTGTCTTCGCCAGCCTTGACCTCACGCAGGAGATCTGCCGCGACCTCTCATCAGGCGACCTGCCCCCGGGTCTCCGCGAACGCCTGATCGAGCGCCTCGGCGACTGACCCCGCTCACCGCCCCGCGACCACCCGCACGCCCCGGCGTTCGAGCAGCGAGCCCTCCGCCAGGTACAGCCGCACGAGGGCGATGCGGTACTGCGTGATCGCCTCGACCTCCGCGATCTCCGCCGCCAGTTGGTCCCGCTGCGCCTGGGAAACAAGCAGCGCCGTGCTCGCCCCGACCTCGAACCGCTGCTGCTCCGCCTCCGCCGTCTCCGTCGCCAGGCGCCGCGCCGTAGCGCTCGCGTCGATCTGCTCGCGAGCCCGTCGCGCATCGTTGACCGCCAGGCGAACATCCAGCTCCACCACCTGCTCGAGATTCCGCACCGAGGCCCGCGCCTGCTCGCGCGACGCCAGGGCACGCATCTGCAGCCCCACCGCCTCGGACTCACCCAGCGTCTGCGTCAGCGAAAGCCCCGCGGTGAAGTCGTACGTCGACGAGTCCAGGTCCTCGAACGAGTCGGGGAACGTGTCCGCAAACCCCGTTTTGCCCAGGGCGATGAACAGGTCGAGACGAGGCAGCAGCCCGTTCCGCGTCCGCACCACTTCCAGCCGCCCCTGCTCGACGCGCAGCCTCGCCTCGCTCAGGTCCGGGCGCATCCGGACCGCGAGTTCCACACGCGCCGCGGTGTCCTCCAGCGCCTCCGCGATCGCCGCCAGAGGCTCCGAAAGCGACCGCACCGGCCGGTCGGACGCCGCCAGCGGAGCGTTCATCAGCCGGAACAGCCTGAGCCTCGAAGCACTCAGCGCCGCCCGCGCGTCGATCAGGGCCGCCTCACGCAGCGCGACTTCGCTCCCCGCCGCCGCCGCCTCCGTCCGGGGCAGGTCGCCCAGCTCGATCCGCTGCCGCACCTGGTCGAACTGCTGCCGCGCCACCGCGAGCGACCGCTCGAAAATCTCGATCGTCCGCTCCGCGAGCAGCTGCTCCCAGTACGCCACCTCCGCGTCCGCCACCAGCGCTTCGGTGAACCCCCGCAGCTCGTACAGCGACGCCCGGGTGTCCAGCTCCGCGAGCCGCACATCCACGAGGTTCACCGCCGGCCCGAACCCCCGCAGCAGCGACTGCGTCACCGTCAGCCCGACGCGTGCCGTCTGCTGCTCGGGCGCGCGATCGGAGATCGACCGATCCTGCGTCACACCCAGCTCGACATCGGTGCCCGTCGTCAACCGCTGCCGCACCCCCACGCCGAGCGACCCATCGTCGCCCTCCACGCCGAACTGCTCCTGCGTCGCCCTGGCCGTCTGCACCGCACGCTCGCGCCGGAACTCCGCGTCCGCGAACACCTCGGGCTCGAATTCCCCCCGCGCGATCGTCTCGAACGCCCCCACAACCGCCGGAGTCAGCTGCGCCACATCGAGATCGCGGTTCTGCCGCAGCGCCAGCACCGCCGCCTGCTCGACCGACAGCTCGATCGGCCCGTCGACGCCGAAGTCCGGCAGCCCCATCGCGCCCGCGCCACCCGTCGCGATGTCCGGCGTCCGCGCCTCGTCGTACGCCGACGCCTCGTCCGCCCGCGCCTTCGCCTCCTCCCAGTCGGGCAGGAACGGTCGGAACCCCGTCCCGGCACACCCCGCCAGCATCGCCACCGCCGTCCCCGCGCCCGCCAGGACCAGGACGCCCCTCACGCCGATTCCCCACGACGCCGCCCCGTGTCCATCGGCTCACCCCGCTCGTCCACCGGCTCTTCCGCGTGGAACAGCGAGTAGACCGCCGGCACGATCAGGAGCGTCGTCAGCATCGAACTCGTCAGCCCCCCGATCACCGCCCGCGCGAGCGAAGCCTGCGCATCCGCCCCCTCGCCGATGCCCAGAGCCAGGGGCAGCAGCCCGAGGATCGTCGTCAGCGACGTCATCAGGATCGGACGCAGCCGCCGGCGACCCGCCTCCGCGATCGCCTCCTGCGTCCGCATCCCCTCGTTCCGCCGGAGCTGCCCCGCCTGGTCCACCAGCAGGATCGCGTTGTTCACAACGATCCCGCCCAGCATGATGCACCCGATGTAGCTCTGGATGTTCAGCGTCGTATCCGTCAGGAAAAGCGTCAACACCACGCCGATCGCCGCGAGGGGCACCGACATCATCACGACCAGCGGATCCCGCAGCGACTCGTACTGGCACGCCAGAACCATGTAGACCAGCGCGAGTGCCAACCCCAGCGCGATCAGCAGCTCCCGCGTGCTCCTCCGCTGCTCCTCCACATTCCCCGCCAGCGCAAGCCGGTACCCAGCCGGGCGCGGGATCTCCGCGAGCTCCGCCTCGATATCCGCCGCCACCGCCGCCAGGTCGCGGCCCGCGATGTTCACCGAAACCGTCGCGATCCGCTGCTGATCCTTCCGCTCGATGATCGTCGGCCCCCGCCCGCCCTCCGTCCGTACCAGGTTCCGAAGCGCGATGTCCTCACCGGATCGCCCGCGCACCGTCAGGTCCAGCACCTCGTCGATCGTCAGCCGCTGCGCATCGGCGAGCTGCACGAGAATGCGGTACGAGTTCCCACCACTGCGATACTCACCCGCCCGGCTCCCCGCGACCGCCGTCCCGATGGCCTCAGCGATGTCGCGCACCGACACCCCGAGGTCCGCCGCCTTCGAACGGTCCACGAGCACCCGCTGCTGGGGCACGCCCTGATCGTTCGAAGCGTCCGCGTCGGTCACCCCCTCCACCGTCACGACGCGCTCCAGCACCCGATCCGCGAGCGCCCGCAGCGTCTCCAGCTCGTACCCCGTGATCTCAATCTCGATCCCGTCGTCCCCGCCCAGGATCCGCTCCAGCAGGAACTGCCCCTGCGGCGCCCGCGTCCTGACCTCCATCCCGGGGATCCGCCCGTCCAGCCGCGACCGCACCTCCTCAGCGATCTCCGTGTTGCTCCGCGCCCGCTGCGAAGCTGGCACCAGCGAGATCCGCAGCTCGCCCGTCGCCCCGTCGCCCGGGTTCCAAGAGCTCGCCCCCACGCTCGTCACCCACGCCACCGCCTCCGGGATCGCCTCGATGACGATCTCCTCCATCACCTTCGTCTGCGCGTCGACGAGATCGAGACGCGTCCCGATCTCCATCTCGCCCGTCACCCTCACCTCGCCCTCGTCCGAAGGCGGGATGAACTCCGCACCCAGCTTCGGCGCCAGGTACAGGCTCCCCCCGAGCAGGAACACCCCGAAAGCGATCGTCGCGATCCGCCGGTGCAGCACCCACCGCAGCAGGTCACGGTACCCCGTGTCCAACGCGTCGAACGCCGCTGTCGCCGCCCGCGCGACCCGTCCCGGATGGGCCCGGTCCGACGCCCTCACCAGCTTCGACGCCAGCATCGGCACCAGCGTCAGCGACACCACCAGCGAACAGATCAGGGCAAACACGATCACGTACGCCAGCTCGCGGAAGAGCACCCCCGAAACGCCCTCGATGAACACCACCGGCAGGAAGATCACCAGCGTCGTCAGCGTGCTCGCCACCAGCGCCCCCGCCACCTCCGTCGCCCCCTTCACCGACGCCGCCTCAGCCGGCAGCCCCCCCTCCGTGTGCTTGCGGAAGATGTTCTCCAGCGTCACGATCGAGCTGTCGACCATCATCCCCACGCCGAGGGCCAGCCCACCCAGCGTCATCAGGTTCAGCGTGAAACCAGCGAAGTAGATCAGGGCAAACGTCGCCACCACGCAGATCGGGATCGCCAGCGAGATCACGATCGTGCTCCGGACGTTCCGCAGGAAGAACAGCAGCACCAGGACCGCGAGCCCGCCCCCGTACAGGACCGAGTTCGCCACGTTCCGGATCGAACGCTCGATGAAATTCCCCTGGTTGATCACCGGCACGATCTCGATCTGCGGGAGGTCGCGGTTCACGCGCTCGATCTCCGCCAGGATCGCGCTCGACACCTCGACCGTGTTCGCCTCAGCCTGCTTCCGCACCGCCACCCGCATCCCGAGACGCCCGTTCACCCGCACGATCCGCGTCAGCCGCTCGAAGGTGTCCCGGATCTCCGCGATCTGCCCCAGCGTGACCGGCGCACCCTCCCGCATCGCCACGACCGTCTCGCGGATCTCATCAAGCGAGCCGAACTCCGCCGGTGCCCGAAGCGTCACCTCGTACGTGCCCCGCTCGATCTGCCCAGCGGGCAGGTCCAGATTCGCATCGCTGATCGCGCGCAGGATCTCGTTCAACGGAAGCCCGAGCGCCCGCACCCGCGTCGCGTCCAGCTCCACCCGCACCTCGCGGTTGTAGCCGCCCCAGATGTCCACCTGCGCCACGCCCGGGAGCCGCGCGAACCGGTCGCGCACCTGGTCTTCCATCAGCGTCGTCAGCTCCACCGGGTCCAGCCGACTCGACACGCCCAGCAGCACCACCGGGAAACTGTTGACATCGAACTTCCGCACCTGGGGCCGCGTTATGTCGTCCGGGAGCTCGTCGATCTCGTCCTCGAGCCGCGCGCGGACCTCGGTCGCCGCCTCGTCGATGCGCGTGCCCCAGGCGAAGGTCACACGGATCCGCGTGCTCCCCTCCGAGGAACTCGATGTCATCTCCTCGATCCCCGGCACCGTCGCCAGGATCTCCTCCATCACCTGCGTGACCAGCCGCTCCATCACCTCCGGGCTCGCACCCTCGTACTCCGCCGACACCGTCACCGTCGGCATCTCCACGTCCGGCAACAGGTCAATCTGCAACTGCCGGACCGACACGATCCCCAGCACCACGACGATCAGCGTGACCATCGTCGTGAATACCGGGCGGAGCACGCTCAACCGCGGAAGGTTCATCCGTCGCCCACCCCCGCCGACCCCGCCGCCGCTTCCGCCGTCGCCGCCGGCGCCACCCCCGCGTCAACACCGTCCGCGTCCACCACCCGCACCCTCGACCCGTCATCGAGCAGCTGCTGACCGAGCGTCACCACCCGCCCCGAGAGCCCCTCGCCCTCCACCTGCTGAGTCTCCCCGTCCCGGATCCCGAGCGCCACCTCCACCGCGCGAACCGAATCCTCCCCTTCCATCACGAAGACAAAGTCGCGCCCGCCACGCTCCACCAGCGCGCGCGCCGGCACCAGCGTCGCATCCAAGACGCGGTCCAGCACCGCCTCCACCCGCACGAACATCCCGGGCTTCAGCGCCGCGTCGGCGTTCCCGACCCGGATCTCCACACGCGCCTGACGCGACCCCTCGCGAAAGACCGGAGCCACCCGCGCCACCTCGCCCCGCCATTGCCGAGCCGGATACGCGTCCGTCTCCAGCCGCACCGCCTGCCCCGAGGCCAGCAACGCGTAATCCCGCTCGGTCACGAAGATCACCGCCCGGATCGGGTCCAGCTCGATGATCGCCAGCAGGGGCGTATTCGCCGACACGGTGTCCCCCTCCTCCGCGTACCGCTCCGCGACCACCCGCTGATCGTCCCCCCCCTCCCAGTCCGCAGTGATCGACGCGTACCCCAGCCGGATCCGCGCCGACGCCAGCGCCGCCTCCGCCCGCAGCACCCGCGCCTCCGCCACCTGCACCGCAGCCCTCCGCGACGCCTCCGCCGCCCGCGCCGTGTCCAGCTGCGAGTCCGAAGCGATCCCCCGATCGTGCAGCGCCGCGACACGCTCCAACTCCCGCGCCGCGATCCCCGCGTCGCTCTCCGCCTGCACCAGCCCCGCGCGCTCGACCGCCAGCTCCGCCTCCGCCTACGCCGCCGCTTGCGCAAACTCGTCCGAATCCAGCCGGGCCACGAGCTGCCCACGCTCCACCACATCCGCGATCTCGAGAGGCAGGCTGACCACCCGGCCCGCGACCTTCGGAGCGATCGTGACCCGCGACGCCGACTCCAGCGTCCCGCTGAACACCCGCCGGCGCTCGATCGGACCGACCTCGACCGCCGCGACCTCAACCGGCACCGGGGGGAGCTCCCGAGCCGCACGCACCTCGCCGGGCCCCGCGACCAGCTTCCGAACCACCAGCCCCCCCACCCCGATCAGAGCCAGGGCGAACAGAGCCAAAGCGATCCGAACAGCAACCCGACGCATCCGGTGCGAACTCCCTTGGCGACCCACCCACCAACCCGCCGGTGTCAGCGTAGACGACGACCAGCCGGTTCGCGCCCCCGTACCCCACCCGATGCAACGTCACGCGGCGAAGGCTCACTTCGGCCGGAAGCCTCCACGCTCAGTCAAAAAAATCGTGGGCACCACCGAAAGCCGCGATCGGTGGCACCCACGAAATGAACTCAGAGACTGCACGGACCGGTCGCTGACGCCGCCCGGTTGTCACCCGTCTGTTACGGGCAGCCGCCGCCGAACAGGTTGAGGAACGCCGCGATGTCGGCGAAGGTGAGCGCACCGAACGGGGCCGCGATGTCAGCCGCGTTGCAGGGCTGAGGGGGGGCCGAGCCCTCGGTCAGCGAAAGGTCATCCCAGAACAGCGAGCCGGTGGGCTCGCCGAACTGGATGAGGAGCGGGGTCACCTGGGCCTCCACGGAGCCCGCCGGGGCGACCGCGGTACCGGAGTACTGCGTCCACTGGTCTTGGGGGTTCGCGGAGAAATCGTGCGCATCGATCACCAGCGACTCGATGTTGTTCCCGCCGGCGTCCTTGAAGTCGATGATCAGGAGGGGCAGGTGGCCCTCATCGAAGGTGGTCGGATCGCCGTCGTCGATCTGCTGCTGGATCGGGTCGGACGACGGGGTGTAGGTCCACCCGCTCAGGGTGTACTGCTGACCAGCGGTCACGCTCACGATCTGGAACGCGCCGGTGTCGCTCTGCGACGCCGGAATGAAGCTCCCGAAGGTCTTCATGCTGACGCCGCCGGTGCGGGCCGGAACCTCGGGGTCGAGGCCGCTGCCGAAGGGCGGGTCGGCGAAGGCGTTGTTGAACGTGCCCCACGCCTCGAACGTCAGGAAGCCGGTGCCCTGATTCTCGAAGCTGGGGTTCACGAGCAGATTCTGGGCCGAAGCCGTACCAGCAATGGCCGCGAGGGCCGCACACACAATCGCGTTTTTCATCGTTCGTTCTCCTGCCAGGGATGCGCGATGCAATCAGTCACGTGCTACGGAATCAAGAACCGTAACTGTTTCGAATAGTAGCCGACACACGCCGCGATGCAACCCCTTTCATCCGAGTTTTCCTGCTCATTTACAGATTCCCCAGATTCACGGATCGCCCCAATCCGACTTGGAACAGTTACGGACACCCCGCCGCGAAGGCGCTGATGAACGCTGAGAGATCCGCAAAAGTCCACGCACCAAACGGCGCTGCCAGGTCCGCCTGGGGCTGCTGAGCATTGAAGTACACCAGGAACCCGCTGATGTCCGCGAAAGTCAGCTGTCCGATGGGTGCGATCAAGTCCGCCGGCCCGCACGAACCGTCCGAGGCGCCCGAGAACTCGATCCAGTCGAAGTTCCAGTCCGGCGCCTGCATCGCGACCCGGATCACCTGAACCCCGGGCGTCGTGAACTCCGCAGTACCGGACACCGTAGTCCAGTTCTGCCAGCCGCCCGTCGCGTCGAAGCTGACCGTCCCGGAAATCGGCTGCCCGTTCGCCTCGAGCCGGAAGGCCCCGCCCGCCGACTCCGAAGCCACCCGCGCTGTGAACGGATACGCGCCCGCCGCCGGGACCTGCACCGTGTACTCGAGGAACTCGCCCGTGCGGATCCAACCGACATGGAACCCGTTTGAGTTCGCCTGGATATCAACCTCTTCGAGCCGGTAGGCGTTCCCGTTATTCGACGCGTCGGTGTCGCGGTACGCGTCATCGGCGTACCCCTCGTCGAAGTCTTCCGTCTCGATCCGACCCGGAATCGCCCAGGGCGTCCCGCCAAAGGGGCTCTGGACCTCCCGAGTCCACCGCACCCAGTCCACCTGCATCGCCTGCGGGAAGACGGTCGACCCATCGGGCGGGCCGGGCCAGTTCCCCCCCACCGCCACGTTCAGCAGCATGTGGAAGGGCATGTCAAAGGGCGGGCGAGAAAAGCCCGTCGTGCCGTTCTCGCTGAACCACTGCGACGACACCCGCGTCAGGATCTGCTGATCGTTGAAGAACCAGGTGATGCGCCCCGGTTCCCACTCGATCGCGTAGTTGTTGAAGCTCTGCGACAGGTCGAAGCCCGGGGAGAAGCCCGCGCCTGTCGACTGGTTCCTGGGCCACGCGCCCCCGTGATGGATCGTCCCGTAGGTGCGGTCGGCGATGTTGGTCGACTCCATGATGTCGATCTCGCCGCTCGCCGCCCAGCCGCCGTAAGGCGAACCGGTGGGCAGCATCCAGAACGCCGGCCAGTACCCAGCGCCCGAGGGAAGCTTGATGCGGGCCTCCACACGCCCGTACAGGAAATCGACCTTGTTCAGCGTCCGCAGCCTCGCGGAGGTGTAGTTCGCGCCCCCGACGTTCTCGCGCTTCACGAGGATGTTGAGGTTCCCGTCCTGCACGAACGAGTTCCCCGAACCGCCCGTGTAGTACTGCAGCTCGTTGTTCCCCCACCCGGTCGGCAGGCCGTACGCCTCCCCGCGCCCGACCTGGCGTTCCCACTTGCTCGTGTCGAGCGTGGTGCCATTGAAGTCATCGAAGAACACGACCTGGCGCTGGCCAAGGGCAGCCGAGCCCATGGAAA
>DAIQNV010000002.1:35920-103091 GCA_036788215.1 Phycisphaerales bacterium
AAGTCATCGAAGAACACGACCTGGCGCTGGCCAAGGGCAGCCGAGCCCATGGAAAGCACAGCACCCGCCGCGAGAACCGAAACGAAACCCCGGTAGTTGATCATCGTGGTCATCCCTCGTGGCTCAGCCACTGTCGGCCCCCGAACACGCCCGCTGGCGGTCTCGCCAGTGGGCCCGCGACGGTTTCCATATCTCGGACCCGTCGCATACCCCCCACGACAGCCCCGCCGGCACGCCGACGAAAGCGGTTCCGTAACTGTACCAAAACGCCCGGGCGAAAGCATCCGTCCGGTGGCGCTTTCCGACCAAAATCCCGGCTGAGCCAATCGGCCCAGACCCACCTACTCCACAAGGAAAGGCAGATTCGCGGTCGCCGCCGCCCCGCGCCCATCACGGATGGTGATGAACACCCGGTACGCACCCGGGGAATCCGGGGTCCGCACAACGCCGGTCATCCCGCCATCCCGGACCGTCAACTCGGGAAACTCCGGGGGACGCCGCTCCCGGTCCCCCCCCGCGCGCCGATCGTTCGTCTCCGCGGTCACCAGGTACTCGACCTCCAGGGGATCCCCGTCGGGGTCCGAAGCCCGCACGCGCACCTCGAACTCCCGGCCCGGAGCCACCCGCTTCCGATCCAGCCCGCTCGTGACCGCAGCGATGACAGGCGACCGGTTCTCGGGCCACTTGCCCGTCCATCCCTTGGAGATCTCGTCCACCGCCCCGACCTTTTCCCCGGTCCGTAGGAACATCCCGAACCAGGTCGAGGTCGTCTCCTGCTTGTCGCCCCACAGGAAGACGAACGAACCCAGGGATCGCCCGGGGATCTCGCTCCGAACCGCCTGCTCGTACCGCTCCGCGTACTGGCGGGCCTTCACCGTGCTCGTGGGCTCGATCGGCGCCCCCCAGTCCGTCGACGCCGACTCCCAGTGCCCCGTGGGCCCGAATTCCGGGATCACGTACGGGCCGTCGTACCCCTCCTCGAGCAGTCGCCTGGGCACCGACGATGCCCCCCCGTACGCGTTCACCCCGATGATGTCGATGCTCGGGCACATCCGCTGCACCATCGCGGCCTTCCCGTTGTAGACCTCCGCGAGGACCGCCATCGTCGGGTGATGGGGGTCGAGGGACTTGATCAGCTTCGCGGCATCCTCCACCGAGCGGAACGCCTTCTCCCAGTTATCGGTCTCGAGTTCCACCTCGTTTCCGACCCCCCACATCAGGACCGCTGGGTGGTCGCGGTGGGCCCGGACGATCCGCTCGACCTTCTCGAGCTGGCGAGCCTTGCTCTCGGGGTCGTCGTAGTCGAACCCGTGGCGCTCGTGCCCGAGCCAGATCCCGACGCAGACCGCCACCCCCAGTTCGTGGGCCCGATCGAGCAGTTCCTCGATGCCCTCCCCGTCCCATGTGCGGATCGCGTTGCCCCCATGCTTCACGAGGTCCTCGAGATGGGTCTGCGAGCCGCCGGCTCCCTTGATGACGAAGGGCTTGCCCCCCCGCAACAGGGCCCAGCCTTCCGCGGTCCGCTCGACCCGCACCGGGATCGCGCCCGAGGGCTTCGCGTCGGTGGCGTCCTTCGAGCCGGCGTGGGCGCACGCGACGATCGCGATCGATGCGAGGAGGGCGAGAACGATCATGGTCTTCATGGCTGATTCCCGGGTCCAGCGGCGTTTATCGGTCACATCCTTCGACGGTCACCCAGAACCGATGCGTCGACGGACCCGTAACTGTACCAAGGATCTGTCTCTGAAAGCGTGTGCAACCGAAGGGAATCGTTGGCGGCGAGGGCCGATTTCACCCGAGAAGAAACTGGTTTCACAGAATTCAGACCGGAGCCTTGAAGTTTGTCTCACGAGCCGCAATACTGATCGGAACAGTTACGACAATCGGCCCGCTGGTGCGTGACATCCCCGGCGAGCCCAGAATAACGAGGGCGAGTCATGCTGAACACCACTGCACAGAACCGACCGAAACTCGATCGGGTCGCGAGCCGTTCGCGGTCGAACCGGGACAATCATCGGGGTGGCTTCACCCTCATCGAGCTGCTGGTGGTCATCGCGATCATCGCCCTGCTCATCGGCATTCTTCTGCCCGCCCTGGGCAAGGCCCGCGAGTCGGGACGCGACGTGCTCTGCAAGAGCAACCAGCGCCAGCTCGTGACTTCCATGCTCACCTACGCCTTTGACTACAACGGCAAGTTCCCGCCCAACCTGGGCGACCCGACCTTCGTCGTCGACCCCGAGAACGGCAAGCGTCAGATGCGCTGGTTCGACGAGAACCGCTTGGGCAAGTACCTGCCGAACTTCGACACCTCTAACCTGCCGCCCGGCAACGCTCTCAACCGCAACGTCACCCTGGGCGGTGGCGTCATGGTCTGCCCGAGCCACCCCGATGGCGGACGCTCCTACTCCATGAACTACTGGGGTTCCTCCGTCGCTGAGATCGCTTCGCTCAACTTCTCGGCCGGCACCGCTCAGTTCGCGGCGCCGGGCACGGTCGCCTCGAACACCCGCACCTTCCGGATGGGCCGTGCCTTTGACAGCGCGACCGATTTCGGGAGCAGCATCGTCCTGATCGCGGAGTCCTGGGCCCCCTATGGCACCGAGGACGAGGATTCGACCTTCTCGCTGCAGGGCAAGATCACCTACTTCACCTCCGAGACGATCGGTGCTGCGGAACTCCCCGGGCGTCGCTTCGGCGCCGGCCAGGGCGTGAACCAGCGCCCGTTCGAGTGGGGCAATCGCCCGCCGAACGCGAACGCGGCGGAGTTCAAGGGCGGCAGCCTGCTCCCGACCAGCTATATCCCCTACTACCGCCACCCCAAGCAGCTCGACGACACCTACGCCCTCGATGGCGGAGCGAACATGGCCTTTGTGGATGGCCACGTGTCCCAGTACGACGGGCGTGACCTCTTCGACCCGCAGACCGAGGCCAGCACCTACAAGGTGCTCTGGTCCCTGCTCGACCGCCAGCTCGAGCGTGACCTGACCGACAACCCGTAAACTCGGTCGCCAGGCGATCGCGGACGGGTCGTGGTTCGGTGTGCGGTGTGGGTGCGTAGCGAAGGAGTCGACGATGGCCTCGGTCAGAAAGCTCGCGGACAAGCTCGGGGTCTCGGTCGCCACCGTCTCCAGGGCCCTCAACAACCACCCCGACGTCTCGGAGAAGACCAAGCAGCGGGTCCTCGAGGCGGCGCGGTCCGTGGGCTACGTCCCCAGCGTCGGCAAGCGCCCGACCAATGTCCTGGGCCTCATCTACCCGGGCGAGGCGGTCGAGATCGAGTTCGGGGGCTTCGAGTCCGCCATGCTCAGCGGCATCCTCCGCGGAGCCAACGAGCGAGGCTACGACCTCACCATCATCGCCCTCGGGCGTGACCTGCACGTCTCCGAGGACTTCACCCAACTCTTCCACCGCAAGGGCGTCCGCGCCGCCATCGTTCGAGGCATCGACACCTCGCAGCAGCTCGCGGAGCGGATCACGGGAGAGGGCTTCCCGTGCGTGCTCCTTGCCGACCGCTCGGAAGACACCGCGGTGAGCTACATCGACTCGCAGAGCCGGGCGACGACCAGGCGGGCGGTCGACCACCTCATCGGGCTGGGCCACACGCGCATCGGGCTGGCGATCCACAACATCCTCGACTCCGACCACATCGACCGCGAGCGAGGCTATGCGGAGGCCCTTGAAGCGGCGGGCATCCAGCGGGAAGAGTCTCTCACCGTCCGCGCCCCCGCCAACAACCGGGGCGGGGCGATGATGCTCGACCGCCTGCTCGAGCTGGACGAGCCCCCCACCGCCATCTTCTTCACCAACCCGATGTCGACCGTTGGCTCGCTCCACCGCTGCCTGCAGCTCGGCGTCCGCGTCCCCCAGGACCTGTCGGTCATTGGGGTGGACGACGCCGAGGTGCGCCTGCAGAGCTACCCCGCGTTCAGCGCGGTCTGCCAGGACGCGACCCGCATGGGGCTCGAAGCCTCCCGCCATCTCATCCGCAGGCTGGAGGGCGAGTCGGACGACACGCCCATCCGACTCCTGCACGAGACCACTTTCAACCTGCACGACAGCACGGGACTGAAGCCCATGACGAGGCTCCACCTCGACAAGCAGCGGCAGCTCGTGCGTGTGACCTGACGCGCACCCGGCGCGTCGGATCGGACCGACGAGGACAGCCATGACACCAGCGACCGTGGGCAACCACCCCCACACCACGAAGACGACGACGCGGACCGCCGCGGCGCCGAAGGACGGCCCCGTGGACGGCCCCGCCGACGGACGGTTCTCGGTCTTCGAGAACGCCCCCGCCTACATCATCGACGGCGCGGAGAACATGCCTCCGTTCCTGTCGACCGTGGTCACGGACGCCGACCTTTGGCTGTACGTCTCCTCGTCGGGTGCCCTGACCGCGGGGCGGGGCTCGGCGGATCGCAGCCTCTTCCACTACGAGACCGACGACCGGCTTCATCGCATGGGGGGCCTGACCGGGCCGGTCACGCGGATCACGGTCGATGGCGAGCGGGCCTGGCTCCCGCTCGACCCGCGCGGGGCTGCCGAGGGCTGCACGCGCCGCATCATGCGGGGCGACCAGGCCTCGTTCGTCGCCTTCGAGGAGCACCACCCCGCGCTCGGGCTCACCTTTCGGCAGGGGTGGTGGCTGAGCGAAACGCACGGCATCGTCCGTCGCTGCTGGCTCGAGCGTGACGCGGGCCAGCCGCCGGTCGAGATCGAGCTGGTCGATGGCCTGATGAACCTCATCCCCGCAGGCATCCCGGTCGAGCTGCAGCGCTTCGCCAGCACGCTGGCCGACGCCTACACGCGGTGCGAGCTGGACGATGACTCGGGGCTGGCGATCTACGCCCTCGAATCCCGCATCACGGACCGCGCCGAGCCCGAGGAGCCCCTGACCGCCAATGCGGTCTGGCACGCCGGGCTGGAGGGGGCGGAGGTGTTCCTCGACGAGGAGGCCTGGTGGCGGTGCCTCCGCGGCGCGGAAACGCCCGAGCCCGTGAGCCTGACGACGGGCCGGCGCGGCGCGTACCTCTGCAAGGCCCGCGTCCGCGTCGGTGCTGACGAGCCGGCCCACTGGGCGATCGTGGGCGATGTCGACCTCGACCACGCCCGCATCGAGACGCTGCGGGCCCGGCTCCGGTCGGCACCGACGACGCCGGACGAACTCGCGGGCGCGATCCACGCGGACACGGGTCGCCTGACGCGTCTGCTCGACAACGCCGACGCCTCGCAGTGCAGCGCCGACCCGGCGCAGATCGCGTACCACCGCTGCAACACGCTCTTCAACGCGATGCGGGGCGGGGTGCCGGTCGACGGGTACCGCGTCGACCCGGTCGACTTCGCCCGCTTCCTGGAGCGACGCAACACGATCGCCTCGGAGTCGGCCCGCGGGATGCTCGCCTCCCTGGGTGCCGAGCCCACGATCCAGGACCTGCAGGAAGCGGCCCGGGAGACCGGCGACCTCGACCTGATGCGCCTGTGCGCCGAGTACATGCCCCTGACCTTCGGCCGGCGCCACGGGGACCCGAGCCGCCCGTGGAACGCGTTCAGCGTCCGCGTCCGCAACGACAAGGGCGAGCGCGTCTGCGGCTACGAGGGCAACTGGCGGGACATCTTCCAGAACTGGGAGGGGCTCTGCCTCGCGTACCCCGACCTGCTCCCGGGCGTGGTCTCGATCTTCCTGAACGCGTCGACCGCGGACGGGTTCAACCCCTATCGCCTGACGCACAACGGGATCGACTGGGAGTGCCCTGATCCCCATAACCCCTGGGCCAACATCGGCTACTGGGGCGATCATCAGATCGTCTACCTGCTGCGCCTGCTCGAGCGCCTGCACGCCTGGCGCCCCGGCATGCTCGAGACGGCGCTCGACCGGCCCGCCTTCGCGTACGCGAATGTGCCCTACCGTATCCGCTCCTTCGACGAGATCAAGGCCGACCCGAAGGGCACGATCGCGTTTGACACGGAACTCGACCGCGAGATCAAGCTGCGCGAGCGGGACTATGGCTCCGACGCCCGTCTGCTGGCGGGAACGGACGGGCGGGTGATCCACGTCACCCTGCTCGAGAAGCTGCTGGTGCCGGCGCTCGCGAAGATCAGCAACATCGTCCCCGGGGGCGGCGTCTGGATGAACACCCAGCGCCCCGAGTGGAACGACGCGAACAACGCGCTCGCCGGCAACGGCGTCTCGATGGTCACGCTCATGCACCTCCGGCGGTACACGGAGTTCTGCATCAATCTGCTGAGTGAGCACGACCACGGATCGATCACGCTGACCTCCGAGGTCGCGTCCTGGTGCGACCGCGTGCTCAAGGTGCTCGTCGAGTACCTCGAGCACACGCAGAGCGGCTGGGTGATGGACGACGCGGAGCGTTGGACCGTGACGACCGCCCTCGGACGGGCCTTCGAGCGGTACCGCGCCTCTCTCTACGACGCCGGCATCGGCCCGCGCCGCGAGTACCCCACCCGCGTGGTCACCGACCTCTTCCGGCTCGCCCGCCACTACTGCGACCACGCCATCCAGGCGGCGGAACGCGAGGACGGGCTCTTCCACAGCTATGGCGTCCTGGAGCGTCCCGACGGGAAGCGGGCGTCCGTCCGCTGGCAGCCCGAGATGCTCGAGGGACAGGTCGCGGCGCTCAGCTCCGGCCGGCTGACGGGCGAGCGGGCAGCCGATCTCGTCGACTCCATGCTCGACAGCGGGCTCTTCCGCCCGGATCTGCAGACCTTCCTGCTGGCGCCGGTGCGGGAGCGTGCGTCGTTCCTCGATCGCAACATCGTCCCTGCGGAGCACGCGCCGGAGGATTCGCTGCTCGCCAGACTCGCGGACACCCGGGCCGAATCGATCGCCCGGCGCGACAGCGCGGGGCGAGTGCGCTTCGGCCCGGCGATGAACACCGAGCGGGACCTCCGCGCCGCCCTCGAGCGGCTCGCCCGGCGCGAGGGGTGGCACGCGCCCGTGACCTCAGGACGCGACTCCGTCCTGGCAGCGTACGAGGCGACCTTTCACCACTCGCTCAGCATGGGCCGGGCCGAGCAGATGCACAAGTACGAGGGCATCGGCTGCGTCTACTGGCACATGGTGTCCAAGCTGCTCGTCGCGGTGCAGGAGAGCGCATTCGACGCGCTCGACCAGGCCGAGCCCCAGATCACGATCGATCGGCTCCGTTGCGCGTACCACCGGGTCCGCGACGGCATCGGCTTCAACCACGCGCCGCGCGACTTCGGGGGCTTCCCCTTCGAGCCCTACTCGCACTCCCCCCTGCACATCGGTGCCCAGCAGCCCGGCATGACCGGGCAGGCCAAGGAAGGGCTGATCGCCCGCATGGGCGAGCTCGGCGTCCGCGTCCGCGCGGGCGAGATCCGGCTCGACCCGGTGCTCCTGCGCCGGGACGAGCTGGTCGACCAGCCGGCGGTCTGGCGGTTCATCGACGCGACCGGGGACCAGCGGGCCATCGAGCTCCTGCCGGGCGAGATCGGCTTCACCGTCTGCGGGACCCCGTTCGTCCTCATGGTGAACGGCACGCCGGGCGTCGAGATCCGCCTCCGCGACGGCGGGGAGCACACCTCGGACGGGCTCACGATCCCGAGCGAGTACACCACCGAGATCGCAAGGCGTTCGGGCCGGGTCGAGGTCGTCCGGGCCATCGTGCCCGAAGCGATGCTGTACAACCCCGAGGCCTGATCGTCGTCCCCCGACGACGGGGGAGGGGTGATCGCCCCGCCCCGCTCCGGTCCCGTCCCCTTCCACACGGACCGGTCCACCGAGGGCGCCATCAAGCGCCGGAGTGATGGCGTCGATACCCGACCGAGAACCCCCTCGGTCGGAGACCCCGATGACCACCATCCCGCTCCCGCAGGCCTTCCCCGCCGCGTCCCCGATGCCCAAGCAGAAGGAGACGACGGTCGGGAACTACTTCGTCGCCAACTACCCGCCTTTCGGCCATTGGCGCACCGACCGCATCAACGCCTTCCACGAGGCGCTCGACCACGACCCCTCGCCCGGGAACGAGCTGGGCGTGTACGCGCACATCCCGTTCTGCCGCAAGCGGTGCCACTTCTGCTATTTCCGGGTGTACACGGACAAGAACTCGTCGGAGATCCGGCGGTACCTCGACGCGATGGTCACCGAGCTCAAGGCGGTCGCAGGGCGGAGGTTCGTGGGCGGGCGCACGCCCAGCTTCGTCTACTTCGGGGGCGGCACGCCGAGCTATCTCTCGCCCGCGCAGTTCGACGATCTGACGCGGGAGATGAAGGCGGTCCTCCCGTGGGACGACGCCCGCGAGATCACGCTCGAAGCCGAGCCCGGCACGCTGAATCAGAAGAAGCTCGAGGCGATCCGCCGCATGGGCGTCACCCGCCTGAGCCTGGGCATCGAGCACTTCGATGACCGCCTGCTGGAACTGAACGGGCGGGCCCACCGGAGCAAGCAGACCCTCGCGGCCTACGAGGCGGCCAGGGGCGTGGGGTTCCCCGAGATCAACGTCGACCTCATCGCCGGCATGCTCGACGAGACCGACGAGGCGTGGCAGGACACGGTCCGCCGGACCATCGATCTGGAGCCCGACACCGTCACCATCTACCAGATGGAGGTGCCCTACAACACGACGATCTACCAGCGCATGAAGGAGGAGGGCTCGCTCATCGCCCCGGTCGCCGACTGGGAGACCAAGCGTCGCTGGGTCAACGAGGCCTTCGCCGAGTTCGTCTCTGCGGGCTATACCGTGACGAGCGCCACCACCGTCGTGAAGGACCCCGCGCGGAACCGCTTTGTGTATCGCAACGGGCTCTTCAACGGGTCGGACATCCTGTCCGTCGGCGTCTCCGCCTTCGGGCACATCAACGGCGTCAACTACCAGAACGAGCACGATTTCAACCCCTACATCGACGCGGTGCACCAGCGCGGGGGCCTGCCCACCCATCGGGCGTACCCGCTCACGTTCGAGGAACGCTACATCCGTGAGTTCGCGCTCCAGCTCAAGGCCGGGCGGGTGCTGGCCCTCCCGTTCGCGCAGAAGTTCGGCGAGAATCCGCGCCACCGCTTCGCCTCGGCGCTGCAGATCATCGATGGCATGGGCATGCTCGCCCGCGCGGATGACGAGGTCATCGAGGTCACCCGCGAGGGGCTGCTGCAGATCGACCGCCTGCTCTTCGAGTTCTTCCGCCCCGAGCACCGGCACGGGCGCTTCGCATGAGCCCCGCCTCGCTCGAAGCCCGGGCCACGACCGGCCTCGCGACGCTCCCCACGGGCGCCGACTACATCGCCTCGCTCGACGACGACCGCGCCGTCTATCTCGACGGCGCCCGCGTGCGGGACATCGCCCATCACCCGGCGTTCCGCAACAGCGTCCGCTCCATCGCCCGCCTCTACGACGCCCTGCACGAGCCCGCGGGCGACGGGCTCACCGTGCCCTGCGACGCCGATCCGAGCCAACGCACCCACGCCTTCTTTCGCGCCGCACGCTGCGCCGACGACCTTCGGGACGCCCAGCGGGCGATCGCCGCCTGGGCCCGCCTCACCTATGGCTGGATGGGCCGCACGCCCGATTACAAGGCCTCCCTGACGACCACCCTCGGCGCCAACGCCGACTTCTTCGGCCCGTACGCGGACAACGCCCGTCGCTGGTACAGCCACGCCCAGGGGCACCTCCCCTTCCTGGGCCACGCGGTCGTCAACCCTCCGATCGACCGCCACCTGCCCGTCGAAGAGACCGGCGATACCGCGGTCCGCGTGGTCCGCGAGACCGACGCGGGGATCATCGTCTCGGGCGCGAAGGTCGTTGCCACCTCCGCCGCCATCGCCAATCACTGCTTCATCGGCCAGACACCCAACACCGCCTCCGACGACCCCGCCATGGCGGTCTCGTTCATCGCCAGGCTCGACACGCCGGGCATCGCACTGATCTGCCGCAACTCCTACGAACTGGCCTCCCGCTCCGCCTTCGAGTCACCCCTCGCCTCCCGGTTCGACGAGAACGACGCGATCATCACCTTCAACGAGGCCCTCATCCCGTGGGAGGATGTCCTCATCCACCGCGATCCCGAGCGCGTCGCCCAGTTCTTCCCGCGCTCCGGCTTCGTCAACCAGTTCCTCTTCCATGGGTGTACCCGCCTGGCGGTCAAGCTCGACTTCATCGCGGGCCTGCTCGCCAAGGCGCTCCGTATCACCGGGGGCCACACCGCCCGGGGCAAGCGAGCCCTGCTGGGCGAGGTCATCGCCCACAGGCACGCCTTCTGGTCGCTCTCGAACGCCATGGCCTCGAGCCCCGATCCCTGGGCCAACGGGCACGTGCTGCCGAATCACGACGCCGCGCTCGCCTACTGCGTCCTTGCGCCCGACGCCTACCCCCGCGTCCGCGCCATCGTGCAGCAGATCGTCGCCTCGGGACTCATCTACCTGCCCGCGTCCGCCGCGGATCTCGACCACCCGGAGACCGCCCCGCTGCTCGCCCGCTACGCCCGGGGCTCCGAGAACACCGACCACCGCGAACGCACGAAGATCATGAAACTCCTCTGGGACGCGGTCGGCACCGAGTTCGCAGGCCGCCACGAGCTCTACGAGCGGAACTACGCCGGGGGCTGGGAGTGCACCCGCCTCATGGTCGAGGCCTCCGCGAGGGGGCGCCGCAAACTCGACGCCATGGAAGCACTCGTCGACCGGTGCCTCGCGGACTACGACGAACAGGGCTGGACCACCGACACCTGGATTTCTCCGACATCGCCCGAAAGCATCCCCATCGACGCTGCCTGATGAACCCCCACCACGCCCGCCTGCGCGACCGCCTCTACGACACCTTCCGGGGCCGCCCCACACCCCTGCTCTGCGCCGACGAGTACACCATCCCCGGCGCGTCCCTCTGGTCCGGGGCGCGTCTGTGGGTCAACGCGCTGCGGGTCCACGATCTCGGGCCGGGCGACCGCGTCCTGCTCGCGCTGCCCCGCACGCCCGCCTCGGTGATGGCGACGCTCGCCTGCTGGTGGGAGGGGCTCACCGTCTGCCCCGCCGACGCCTTCGACCCGGCCCAACTCGCCACGCTCGACGCTGCCCTCGCCCTCGCCGACGCCGACCACCCGAGCGTCCTCCGGCGGGCCCGCGACGAGCACCCCGCCCCGGGCCCGGTCACGCTCCGTCTTGCCCGCACGCCCCGCACGCCCGAGGTCGCTCTCCTCCTCCCCGACAGCGGGCCCGTTCCCTTCCAGACCATCGCCGATCTGGGCGCCCGCGCCGTCACGAGCATCGAGCCCTTCGAACTCCGCGAACCCTGGGACACCCACGACGGCTTGCTCGCGGACGATCGCGGGCTCTGGCCGATCCTCTTTGCGGGCGCCATCGTGCGGGTTGCCTACGCCGGTCGTCCGATCACGCCACTCGCCCGCGCCGCCTGAGGGGGTATCCACCCGGCTCCGCTCCGGGGATCGTCTGCGCCAGACGATGAACTCCCTCGCCCCGAGCGTCCTCCCGCGACGGTGTCCTCCACTGCATCTCAAGCACCACCGGGGCTTCTCCGATTTCTCATCTGCACGCAAGGCCCGACGCCCGCCGACTCACGCGGGGCCGCGGCCGGGAGTCGGGTGCTGCACCCGGTGTTGTCCGTCCTCTCGAAAGGAAGCCAGATCATGAACACCGAGACCGTCGAGAGCCTGGAGATGCAGCTCCGCTCTCTCTACGAGGAGCGCGAGTTCCTCGCCCAGAAGTATGGAGTCTCGTCCGCCGACGAAGTCGTCTCGATGGTCTCGAACCTCGAGGCCCAGCTCCACGACTTCTACCACAAGTACGGGAGCTTCGACAGCGACGACAATTCCGGCATCATCCTGGGCCGGCTCAAGGAGCTCAGCTCCGCGCTCGACCCCATGTACTCGCAGAAGAGTGTCACATTCACGTTTGAGAACAACCGCCCCGTCCTCCGCGCCGAGTGGACCGAGCAGCTGAACCAAGGAGACGCCCAGTGAACAGCATGATGAGTGCCCCCGCCGGGACCTTTGTCCCGAACGAGCTCTTCCCGATGCTCGGGAACCTTTCCCGCAACGACGCCGATTCCTGCGACTTCGGGATCATCCAGCTCGACGACTCGGGCAAGGTGATCATGGTCAACCGCTACCAGTCCGAACTCGGCGGCGTCCCCGTCTCCCAGTTCGAGAACCGCAACTGGTTCACCCAGATCGCACCCTGCACCAACAACGGGCTGGTCTTCGGCATGTTCAAGAAGGGCGTCGCCGCGGGCAACATGAACACCGTGTTCCCCTACACCTTCACCTTCAAGATGAAGCCCACCAACGTCAAGATCCACTTCTACCGCGACCAGAAGTCGGGCCGGAACTTCGCGTTCGTCGCCCGCGCCTGATCCACCGGGCCCACCGCCCGACCAAGCGATCGCGCACGCTCGCCCCGCCCGGGCCCACGCCCAGGCGGGGCGTCTTTCTGCGCGCACCGGCACCGCCCCCCCGGTACCATCGGGCCTCCCCGAAGGAGAGTGCCGCGTGGTCCACAGTCGAGCCTGCGCCCTGCTCTGCGCGTGCGTGCTGGGCCCGCTCACCGCCGCGGCCGACCCGACCGCCACCCCGCCGGGACCGGAGACCGCCCGGGCCATCACGCCCGACCCCGCCCGCGATGGCTTCCGGTACCCGGTCTCCCGCGTCCGATTCAGCCTGCCCTACGAGCACCAGGACGCGCCCGATCTCGGGTCGATCAGCGCGACCGTCGTCCCCCTGACGCCCACCCCCGAGGGCTGGATCGCCCCGCCCACGCCCGGCGCCCCCACCGTCGAGGTCGCTCTCGACCGTCCCCTCGACGCGTTCGAAGCCGCCCCCCCGGTCCTCTTCGGGAGCGCGATCGCTGCCATCACCCGACGGGTCCAGTCCGCCTTCGCGACGGACCCGGGACTCATCGGGCACCTCGTCATCCCCGACCCCGACCAGATCGATCCCGCCACCAGCGAGGATCTCCGCCCCGCGGCCGCGACCGATCTCACCGTCTCCATCTACCTCGCCACCGTCGCCGATACGCGCACGATCGGCTTCGGTCGCCGCCTGCCCGAGGACGCCCAGCCCATCAACCACCCCGCCCACGCCCGCATCCTCCGCAACGCCCCGCTCGCGACCGGGGACCTGCTCGCCCGCCCGCCCATCGATCGCTTCGTCGCCCGCCTGAACCGCCACCCGGGCCGGCGGGTCGAGACCGCGGTCGCGCCGACGGGCGAGCCCGGGCGGGTCTCGCTCGACTTCCTCGTGACCGAAGCCAAGCCCTGGACCGTCTACGCCCAGGTCGCCAACACCGGCACCCGCTCGACCGACGAGATGCGCATGCTCTTCGGCGCCCGCCACACCCAGCTCACCGGGCGGGACGACGTCCTCACCGTCAACTACATCACCGCGGAGTTCGACGCCACGAACGCGGTCGCCGCCAGCTATGTCCGCCCGCTCGACGACCTGGGCCGGATCACGCTCACGATCAACGGCGCTTGGAATGAGTACACCGCGAGCGACATCGGGCTGGGCCTGGCTGCCCTGGAGGGCGAGGGCTACGACGCGGGCGCGGAACTGGCCATCGAGCTCGCCGAGATCGGCCGGGGCTTCCTCCACGCCTTCGCGGGCCTGCAGTACCGCCGGATCAGCATCGACAACCTCCTCGCGGGCGTCGAGGGCGAGACCGACCTCCTGCTCGCCAGCGCCGGCGTGCGATTCGCCAGGGCCGGCCTCACGAGCGATACCACACTCTCCGGTTCCATCGAGGCGAATCTCCCCGACATCGCCGGCACCGACGAGTCCGACCTCGTCTTCCTTGGGCGATCCGACGCGGACACCTCCTTCGCGGTCCTCCGGTTCGAAGCGGCCCACAGCCTTTTCCTTGAGCCCCTTTTCGACCCTGATGGCTATGCGGGCCGGCGCGGGCCCGACGCCATGACCCTCGCCCACCGCCTCACCCTCTCCGCCCGAGGGCAGTACACGCCGGAGCGCCGCCTCGTCGCCAACCTGCAGGCCATCGCGGGCGGGTTCTTCACCGTCCGGGGCTACGAGGAGGCGGTCGCTTCGGGCGACTCGGCGCTCATCGCGTCGATCGAGTACCGGTATAGCCTCGCCGCCGCCCTGCCCCCGGCGGAGCGGGCGGGCTCCCTGGCGGGGCGACCCTTCCGCACCGCCCGGCAGGAGCCCTACGGCACCGCGGACTGGGACATCGGCCTCCGCGTCTTCGCCGATCTCGCGGTCGTGGACAACAACGACCGGGCCCCGGGCGAGTCCGACGAGACGCTGATGGGCATCGGCGTGGGTGTTGACGCCCGGCTCTGGACCAACCTGACGGCCCGGGCCGACCTGGGCGTGGCACTCTCGGACGCTCGATCGCAGACGAACCCGGCGAATCAGGGCGATACCAGGCTGCATTTCGCCGTCATCGTGTCATACTGAGGGCGAACCAAACCATGAAGACACCGCCCGCAAACCTGATGCTCGCCGGAACGGCACTCCTGCTGTCGCTCCCCACCCTCCCCGCGGTCGCCGGCCCCGATGGCAGCACCGTCGCCCGGGGCTCCGCCTCCATCGCCCGGGACGGCGCCGTCACCACGATCACCGCGAGCGACGGGGCGATCCTGAACCACCAGTCGTTCCACATCGCCCCGCACGAGGCGGTGCGGTTCCTGCAGCCCCACGCGGGCGCCCGCGTCCTCAACCGCGTCGTCGGACCGGACGCCTCGCTGATCGAGGGCAGCCTCTTCGCCAACGGGCGGGTCTACCTCGTCAACCCCAACGGCATCTTCATGGGCCCGGACGCGATCGTCCGTACCTCGGCCTTCATCGCGGCGGGCGCCCACATGGCCGATGCCGACTTCCTTGCCGGCCTCGACCGCTTCACCGACGCACGGGGCGCCGTGGTCAACCAGGGCCTGATCGAGGCTGGAGAGGTCATGCTCTTCGGGCGGACCGTCGCCAACCTCGGCACGATCAACGCCCCCAACGGGACCGTCGCGCTGCTCGCGGGGGAGAACCTCTACCTGAAGCCGGGCGATGGCGGGCCGCTGGTGCAGCTCGACGCGTCCGGGCCGCCCGAACGCCCCGCGGTGCACGCCGGGCCGACACTCGCCGCGGGCGACATCTACTCCATGGCGGTCTGGCAGGGCGGGCGCACGACCGCCCGGGCGGTGCGGGCGCAGAGCGCCGATGTCCGCCCTGTGGTCAACACGGGCGACATCCGCGCTCAGAGCGACGACGGGCGGGGCGGGGAGATCCTGCTCGCGGGCCCCGCTGTCCGCGTGTGGGATGGCACGCTCGACGCCTCGGGGCCCATGGGCGGGGGCACGGTGCAGATCGGGGCCCGCCCCAACGGCGCCGCCCCGCTGAGCGCCACGGTCCACACCGAGGCGGGCGTCACCGTCCGGGCCGACGCGACCGGGCGGGGCGACGCCGGCTCGATCGAGCTGTGGTCCAGCCACCTGACCCTCGCCGCAGGGGAGCTTTCCGCCCGTGGTGGCCCCCTCGGGGGCGACGGGGGATTCATCGAAACCTCCAGCATGGGCGGGCTCCTTGCGGACGCGGGGGTCGATATCGGGGCGAGCAACGGTCGGGCGGGGCTCTACCTGATCGACCCGGTGGACGTGCTGATCACAACACGTGCGCTCGCGCTCAGCAAGCTTGGCCAGTTGACGAACCCCACCGGCGAGCCCGTCCTGAGCCTCGTTCTGGTCAACCGGGTGACGCAGGCACTCCTGACGGGCAATGTCGAGATCAATACCGAGTTCTCCCGCGGCGCGGGCAACGGGACGATCACGGTCGATGTCGAGGACCCGGACCGTTTCGGCGCAGAAGCGGTGAGCTACGCCCTGCCCGGCCCGCGCACGCTGACACTCCGCGCGCACCGCGATATCCGCATCCTGAGCCCGCTCGCACCCGACGGAACGAGTGCGCCCCTGAACCTCGTGCTCGCGGCGAACAGCACCTTCCCGAACGACCCCGACCCCGACCCGGCGACGGGAGACGTCCGCCTCTCCGCGCCCATCCGCCTCTCCGGGGGCGGCCTGACCTCGTCGGGCGTCAACTTCAACGGGACGCTTGGCCTGATCACCGCCGGCTGGGTCGACCTGCAGCACTCGGGAACCGTCACGCTGGGATCGGATGTCACGCTCACCGGCATCGGACCCGGGGGCAACGCGCTCCGCGCGACCGGCACGAGCTTCACACTGAACGCCAATGTGCCGCTGACGACCTCCGCCGGAGGCGGGATCAGCCTCTCGTTCTCCGACACGGTCACCATCGGGAACGGGGGGCTCCTTGACCTGGGCAACGCCTTCAGCATCACGGGGGCCCAGTCCGTCTCCCTCGGGCGTGACGTGCGCACGACGGGCGACCCGATCACCATCGAGGGTGCGGTGACGCTGACCGGCGGGGACCGGCTCTTGCGGAGCAACTTCAACACCCTCGGCGCACCCATAGCGCTCGGAGCGATCGAGCGGGCCGCGACGGACCCGGGCGGGCTCACCGTGCGGTCGGGCAACGGCGCCATCGTTCTGGGCGACGCCGGCCAGGCGAACCCGCTCGCGTTCATGACGGTCGAAGGCGCGTCCGTCTCCGTCGGCAGCGCCAGGACCACCGGTCCCCAGACCTACACCGTGCAGAACGCCCAACTGCGCGGAGGCACACTCGAGACCGCGAGCGCAAACCTCGCGATCTTCGGCGCGTCGCGCCTGCAGGGCAGCACGACGCTGCGCACCTCGGGCGGGCCGGGCGGGGGCGCGGTGACCCTCGGGTCTGTCGACTCCGACGGCGCGGGAAGCCGCGCCTTCACGATCGACGCGGGCTCCGCCCCCGTTGGACTGACCGGCGACATCGGCGGGCTCGCGGCCCCGCAGTCGCTGACGATCAACGCGGGACCGATCTCCGCAGCGTCGCTCGTGACCCTGGGCCCGCAGAGCATCACCGCGACGGAGACCACGCTGCGAGGCGGGATCGTCGCCTCGCTCGTGGGGGGCTCGATCACCTTCATCGGGCAGGTCCGACTGAATAACGGTGTGACCGCCTTCACCGCGGGCAACGCCGGCGACGACCTGAACTTCGTCGGCCCCATCGTCGCCCCGGGCGTCGGGCTCGCGCTCAACGCCGGACAGGCGGGCACCGTGACCTTCCTGAGCGGCGCCGGGCTCGTGGGCGGGGAGCTGGGGCGCCTCGATGTCTCGCTCGCCGGGCTAACGCAGCTCGCGGGCGATATCCGCACGCTCGGGGGCGTCCGCATCGGCTCCCCGCTCCGGATCGTGGGCGGCTCATCCATCGTGGACGCCCGGGGCGGCACCACCGTCATCGCGGGCGACGTGACCGGCGCCGCGGGCCTCGCCCCGACGCTGACTTTCGCCTGGGAGGGCACCGCCGGCGTGCAGGTCATCGGCAGCACCTCCTTGCTCCGCACGCCCCTGACGATCCTGGGCAACGTCGGCTCCACAGGCGGGGACAGCGAGACCTTCGCCCTGGGCTCCGTCATCTTCGGCTCGGACACGCCGGGCGGAGCGATCCCCACGACCGCCTCCGTCGTCTTCTCGAGCGTCGAGCCCGGCGCCAACGGTCTCTACGACGCGGGGGCGATCGACCTGGGGCGGGCCTACACGATCCGCGCCCTCGACGCGATCACCTTCGGCGCTTCGCGGAAGCTCCTGGTCTTCGGCTCCGCCGAACTCCGCGCGGGCGCGCCCGGGCGGAGCGGAGCGATGCTGCTGGGCGACGTGACAACCTTCGGAGACCTCGCCCTCCGCTCCTTAGGCCCCGCCGGCACCATGGCCTTCCGCTCCCGCCCGCCCGGCTTCGTCGAGTCACCCGCCACCGAGATCGACCGCCTCGCCGGCGGGGGAGGCGTGCTGACCCCCGACACCGGCGTCGACGTCGTCTCAGGGGGCAACCTCACCTGGGAGATCACCAGCGGGACGGGTGCCCCGACCCAGGGGGGCGGACCGGTCGTCGTGCTCGTCGCGGCCAATCCCGGGCTCTCCCCCGCGGGCAATGTGCTCTCCTTCGCATCACCCATGAGCACAGCGCTCTTCGCGGGCCAGGGCCCGGCCACGACCGGACGCCTGTTCTCGTACGACCTGTCCGCCGCCGCGATCGGTGCGTCCGGCGGCGGGCCGGGTTCCAACGGAGGCGGAACGGGCGGCAATGGCGGGTCCGGCGGAGGCACGCCCGGTGGCGGCACTCCCGACACCGGTGTCACGACAACCGTCGACCCCGCGGAGGCGCGGGCCCTCCTCGAATCCGAGGGCGTCTTCACGGAGCTCGCCTCACCTACCCGCGTCCTGAGCGACGCGGACGCCCTCGCGTCCCTCGGGATCATCCTGATCGACGACGCCACCGCCGGACGCGGCGCCGCCACAGGCGGCGCGATCGTCCTCGTCGACCAGGCACCCTTCGGAGGAGTCGACCCCGAAGAGCCCTACCGGGTCTCCTCGCGCCGCGTGAGCCGGACCGCGGCGACCGCAGCCGCGGAGCGTTTCCGCGAAGTCGTGGCCGGGACGGGCGACCTGCAATCCCTCGCAAATGCGCTCGCGGCCCTCGGGCTGACCGACGGTGAACGTGCGCTCGCGCTCGATCGGGCGGGGCGCGCCCTGGGCGGGTAGCGCCCGCCTGCGGCTCAGTCGTCGTCCTCGGTCTCATCCCACGGTTGGCCCAGCCACGCCTCGAACACCGCCCGCTGCAGTTCAGTCGGGTTGTCGACCCGCCCGAGCTCGTAGTCGCCATAGGGCGATCCCGCGAGGGCAAGCGTCACGGTCCGCAGGCGATCGTGATGGAAGTAGGTCAGCGTGATCTCATCGCCCGGCGCGTGTTCCTCAACGAGAGCGTTCAGATCCCCCGTGCCGATCCGCCGGCTCTCGATGGCGACCAGCCGATCCCCCGCGACCAGGCCCGACCCGAACGCGGGCCCCGCCTCGTCGATGGACGCGACGATGCGCTCCCCGTTCTCCGTGCGGGTGGAAATGCCGAGGTAGGGCTCCCCGTCGGCTTCGTAGGTCAACTCGAGCCCCGCCACCAGCAACGCGTCCTCGAGCGGCAGGGGCACCGTGCCATCGATGTGGTCGGCGAACCACCGATCGAGGTTCGTTCCCGCGACATCGGAAGCGACCCTCCGGAAGTCCTCGGGCGTGTACCCGCCCCGCGTCCAGGGGAAACGCTCGTTCATGCCCCGCATGACATCATCAAGCGACCGCGCATTGCCCGTGAGTTCGCGGATGCGAAGATCGAGGCAGAGCGCGGCGAGGGCGCCCCGCCCGTAGAAGTTGACCATGACGTTGTTGCGGTCGGCGTGGCGCTGCAGCGCAAAGAGATGGATCCACGCGTCCCATGACGATTCGGACAGGCTCTGGCGGTTGCGGGCGAACTTGTTCCGCGTGGCCCCGACGCCGGAAACGATGCGCCCGAGATACTTGTCGACCTTCATCTGGCCGGTCCGGGCGAGCGTGAGGTCGTCGTAGTAGCTCGTGATGCCCTCGACGATCCAGAGATCGGGCGTGTAGTTCTCGTGCACGAAGTCGTAGGGCGTGATGCCGGCGGGGCGGAAGTTCTTGACGTTCCATGTGTGAAAGAGCTCGTGCGCAACCAGGCTCAGGAAACCGACGTAGCGGTCCTCGTCCGCGAAGACACCGGGGCGCGTCTGCATGATCGTGGAATTCAGGTGCTCCGTCCCGCCACCGGCGCCGGGGTAGATGTGGACCATGTAGACATACCGGTCGTAGGGCGCCGATCCGAACATCGCGATCTGCTCGTCGGTGATCTTCTTGAAGTCCTCGACGAGTTCCTCGGGGTCGTACCCGAGCGCCTCGGGAGAGTTGCTCTCAGGATCAGCCCAGATGGTAATCTCGTGCGGGATGCCATGGGACTCGAAGCGGTAGATGTCGAGGTCGCCCATCTCGAAGGGCGAGTCCGCGAGCACATCGTACGACGGGCTCAGCCACGCATCGGGCACCGCCCCGTCGGGCTCGAGCCCCGTCGCGATCACCCAGCCCGCCGGCACGTCCGCGATGCGGACGCGGTGCGGCTCGTTCCGCGTGGGCTCGTTGTAGACGAGCACCGCCGACGCATCGAAGAAGCAGTGCGTCGCATCGAGATAGCGGGTGCGGTCGTTCCGGGCGTCGGCGAAGACCGCGTACTCAAGCGTCACGGGCCCCGGCTCACTCGCCTCGACACGCCAGGTCGTCTTGTCGGTCTTCCGAACGGGCAGCGGATCGCCCGCGCCGTCCCGGGCCCGCACATCGCGGACCGTTGAGGCAAAGTCGAGGATCACATAGCGACCGGATCGCCACGTCGGCAGCGTGAAGTCGACCGGGCCGGTGGAAGCCCGGTCGAGGGTCGCCTCCACACGGATCAACTGGGCGGGCGCATCCCGGAGGGAGACCGCGTAGTCGATCGCGACCGGCTGCGCGTGCGCACACGCCGGGAGGAAGAGGAGGACGAGGGCAAGGGTGGCTTGGCGCAAGGGGGGCTCCGTGGGGTCGGTGGGGTCCGTGGGTGCGCGCGAACACGCCGAGGGTACAGCCCTCGGCGTGCGCGTGGCAAGCGGGATGTCGGCGTGCCGTTACGGGCAGCCGGCGGTGAAGGCGGCGAGGAACGCCGAGATGTCCGCGAAGGTGAACGACCCGATCGGGTCCGCGAGGTCAGCCGCGGCATCAGCGGAGCTGAAGGCTGCGAGGAAGGCGGAGATGTCCGCGAAGGTCAGGCTGTTGAAGGGCTGCGCGAGGTCCGCGGGGTTGCAACCGAGGACGGGGTCGACGCACGAGAACTTGGTGGCCCGGAAGTTGTCGATGCCCGCCTCGACGACGCCTCCGGGATCGGGGTCGGCCGCGATGAAGCGGACGCGGATCCGGTCGGTGGCGAGGGCCGGTACGACATCGATCGTGTAGGTGCGCCAGGCCGATTGCGTGCTCGTGATGGTGTCGACGGGGATCCAGTTCGCGCCGCCGGTGGTGGAGATGTCGAACGAGAGCGCATCACCGGGGGCGTTGTTGAATCCGTCGTACCAGTAGTCGAAGGAGATCGTGCCTCCGCCGGTCATGTCGATGAGGGGGCTGGTGAGGACGGTGGAGCCCCCGTCGACATCCTCGTTCGGGGTGTTGCCGGTGACGAAGCACTGGCCGGACCCGTCGGAGTCGGTCGGCGGGTCGTTGCGCCCGAAGTTGCCCGGGACGCCCCGCTCCCAGGCCCCGGTCGCCGGGTTGCCGGAGACCACCCAGCCCTGATCGGTCTGGAAATTGTCGGCGAACGGCTCGATGAACTCGCCGATCGCCGCGGTGTAGGCGGCGGAGGGCGCATCCTCCGGGAGGGTGATCGTGGTCCCCTCGACGGTGGAGGCCCGAATGTAGTACTCGAAGGTGTCATCGCACGCGAACGCCGGCAGCATCGCGTCGTAGTCGGTCCCGGAAACGAGGGTCAGAGGCGAAGCCTGGAACGCCCCCCCGTTCCGCCGGACGAAGAGCGTGGGCGAGGCCGGGTCGAGGCTCTCGACGCCCTCGACGAATCGCACGCGGACGCCGGTCTGCACGCCGGGATCGACGAAGTCCGGGCGACCATTCGGGAAATCGCCTGAGAGCGCAACCACCGTCAGCGTGAAGTTCCCGGGGTTGACGTCGAAGAAGACATTGTTGGTGGGCTCGACCTTGATGCGAGCCGCCGAGGTGCTGATTGCGGGGAAGGTGACAAACTGCGAGCCGTCGTTCGGCGTGTTGGAGGCGAGGGTGATGGGGAACGTCTGCCCGCCATCGGTGGACAGCAGGATGTTCACCGACGACGCGTTGATGGGCGCCGCGTTGGTGCCGTTGACGGTCCAGGTCACGGTCGTGCCCCCGCCGAGGTCGGCGCCGGCAGCGGGCGCGGTGACATCGAAGGGCCCGGCGGAGCCGACGACGTTGAGGACGACATCATCGGTCGCGATGCCCCCCCGCCCGTCGCGGGCGACCACGCGGAAGTCCATGGCCCGCCCGAGCGTGGGAAGCTTCTCGCGGATGTTAGAGACATTGTTCAGCGTGTTGGAGAGCTGCGGGAAGAAGCGGAAGGGCTCCGTGGTCGGATCGAAGGACCTGAACAGCGGGCTGGACCCGTTATCTGCGGAGCTGAGGGCGACCGCCGGCCCGAGGTCCCGCTGCTCCCACGCGTAGGTGAGGCCGTCCCCGTTGGGATCGGACCCCGACGCGGTGAGAACGAAGGGCGTCCGCGTCGGGATGGAACGGTCCGGACCCGCGCTCACGACCGGATCCGCGTTCCCGGTGCCGGTGATCGTGGCGCAGGAGTTGGCAAACCCGGTGACCAGGTTGCGGATCTCGCTGATGCTGATGGAGTGGAAGTGGGTATCCGAGACGTTCTGGACGTTGTCCGAGCCGCAGATGCCGGCGTAGGCCATGATCGTGTTGCCCGACCCGGGCTCGTAGGCGGTGGAGCCGTTGCGGTTGCCACCGGAGCACGACCCGTTGACCCCGTTGAAGGTGTGGTTGGCCCCGAACTGGTGCCCCATCTCGTGGGCCACGTAGTCGACGTAGAACACGTCACCGATCGGGCTGTTCAGCCCGGTGAGCCCGCGGCCCTTCGACGACCCGCAGACCACCCCGAGCCCCGCGACGCCGCCGCCGGAGGTCTGGAAGAGGTGGCCGATGTCGTAGGCCCCTGAGCCGATAACGCTGTTGATGACGCCGGTGATGTTGTTCAGGTCGCCGGAGTTGTTGGACCACGGATCGGTGCTGGGGTTGGTGTAGATCAGCAGGTCGTTGTTCGCGACGAGCTGCAGGCGGACCGAGACGTCCGTCTCGTAGATCCCGGTGACGCGGTTCATCGCGGTCACGACCGCCGCAAGGCCCGAGGACACGGTGCCGCCGTGGAACTGGGTGTAGTTCCCGGTGACCGCGACCGCCGCACGATAGGTCCGGAGCTGCTCACCGATGAGCAGGCTGTTCTGAGTCGGCGCGATCGCGTCGAGAACCGCCGCCGGGGCGTGCTCGTGGAACTGGCAGGACCACTCCACCGGGCGGGAGTAGTCACGCCGGTAGTAGCTCGTGTGCAGCGTGCTGTCATCAGCGCTGTAGCGGTCGATGTACCACGAGCCGTTGGGCGTCCGCACCTGCGCGTCGAAGCCCGAGGGCGTCTTGGTCAGCCTTGCGGTCGCGTGGGGGTCATCGATCCCGTAGGCGACGTAGGTCCGGATGTCGGGGTAGCGGGCCTGAAGCTCGGGCGCCATGACAGGAGCCTCGACGACCCGGAATGCCTGCGTGTTCCCATCGGGGTCGGGCAGTTCGAGGATCAGCGCGTCGACCGGGCGGCCCGGGACCCGCTCCATCGGCGCGCGGGCGAGCGCCGCCCGCATAGCCGCGGGGTCGATCCGGACCGCGCGGAACGCCTGCGGGCGGACCCAAGGCTCCGCCGCCTCGTCCGCAGCCCCGATCGCCTCCACCGGGCGGAAAAACCCCGCGGGAGCCGCAACATCGGCACCAGCCGCGTGGAATGACGCGACCAGGCCGACACACGCCGCAACCACGCGGCTTCTCAAGTGGCATGCACGCACGGACATCCCCTTCTCGATTTTCGGGTTGTGTCAGCACAATCCCGCAGAGGTCTTCCCGAGCCGGGCCCCACGAGACCCGGGACGGGCAAGGTACCCGGGATCGGGCCCGAAGGGAAGCCCGACGCCGCCACAAGCCACCCGGGCGCGGGGGTCGTAGGGCTCGATCACGAGACGCCGCCAACGCCGAACCGTTTCCGGAGCTTCGCGGCGCTGGCGGTGATCTCCACGCGCTCCTCGTTCTTGATGCGGTCGGCGTTCTTCAGCATCATCGCCATGCGGTTATTGCCCTTGAACCGCTCCCCGTGGCGGAACAGGAAGTCCCAGAAGAACACGTTGAACGGGCACGCGTCGTCGCCGGAGCGGGCGTCGAGCTTGTACCGGCAGTTCTCGCAGTAGTTCGACATGCGGGAGATGTACTTGCCCGACGCGGCGTAGGGCTTCGTGCCCACGACCCCGTGGTCGGCGTGCTGGGACATGCCGATGGTGTTCGGGTTGCTCGCCCAGTCGACCGCATCAACGAACATCGCCAGGTACCAGTCGGCGACCCGGCGCGGATGCACGCCCGCGAGCATCGCGAAGTTACCCATCACCATCAGGCGCGGGATGTGGTGGGCGAAGCCATGATCGAGCACGGACCGCACGCAGTCCCGCATGCACGCCATGTCGGTATCCGCGGTCCAGTAGAACCCGGGCAGGTCACCCTGCTGCCCGAGCCCGTTGCGGTTCGGGTAGTCATCCCCCTGCGTCCAGTACACGCCCCGGATGAACTCCCGCCACCCCAGCCACTGGCGCACGAAGCCCTCGACCGCGTTCAGCGGAGCCTTTCCTGCGTGGTACGCCCCGACCGCCTTCTCGACGCAGTCCCGCGGATCGAGCAACTTCAGATTGCCCGAGGAACTGAGCAGCGAGTGGTAAAGGAAGGGCTGCTCGGTCCACATCGCGTCCTCGTACTTCCCGAAGAGACGCAGGCGATGCTCGACAAAGTCATCCAGGGCCCGCCCCGCCTGGTCCCGCGTCACGGGCCAGCGGAAGCCATCGAGCGACCCATGGCTGTCCGGGTACCGCGAGGCAACGAGGTCGAGGACCTCCTTCGTGATGTCCGTGAGACGGGGCGTGTAGGGCTTCGGCGGGTTCGGCGTGGTCTTGAACGCGTCCCGGTTGTCCTTGTCAAAGTTCCACCCGCCACCGACCGGCGTCTTCCCGTCCTCCTCCATCAGCACGCCGAACCGCTTGCGCTGCTCGCGGTAGAAGAACTCCATCGTGAGCTGCTTTCGGCCCTTTGCCCACGTCTCGAACCGCTCGAGAGGCGTAAAGAAGTGCGCATCCTCGTGCACACGCACCGGGATGCCGAACTCGCCCTCCCAGGCCTGCACCATCTTGAGAACGCGCCAGTCGCCCGGATGAACGCAGTGGATCTCCTCGGGCCGCAGCTTCCCGACCGCTCGCCTGACCTCGCTGTCGAAACGCTGCGTGTTGTAGGGGTCGTTCGCCGTGACATACCGGACGCGGTGCCCCGTCTCCGCGAGGTCGACCGCGAAGTGCCGCATCGCCGCGAAGAAGAGCGCGGTCCGCTGCCTGTGCGAGGGCACGACGGACTGCTCCTCGTCCGTCTCCATCATCAGCACGGCGTCCTTCGCCTTGTCGATCTCCGCGAGGGGCCCGAACGACCCGTCGAGCTGATCTCCGAAGACGACCACCAGTCGCCGGGCCTTCCGCGTGTCGTTCAGGGGTGGGAAAGCGGCCATGTCACGCGTCCACGCTCTGCGCCGCCGCCCGCGCGATCAGCAAAGCCACAACCGCCTTCGCCGTCCACGCGAGCGTACGGGGCCAGTTGATCGCGACGAGCCGACGGTGCGTTTCCGCGTCGAACCCCGCCCCCAGCCGCGCGTGCAGGGGCACGGCGCCGAAGAACGTCAACGCCCACACCGCCGCCAGCAGCGTCGCGTTGGCGACCAGCAGGCCCACCGGCAGACCGGCCGGGCGGGCGAGCAGCAGGAGCACCGCCAGCGCCGCCTCTGTCAGCATCAGCGGCGCCACGATGATCGTCGTGCGCGACTGGTGGATCGTCTCGTACGCCGCGAACGCCTCCGACCCCACCCGCGCAAAGAGCGGATAGTGCACCACCTGCACGAACCACACCAGCCCGCACATCAGCAGCGTCGCGAAGGCGTGCACCCACGCCGCCGCCTCCGCAGTCTGGCTGTTCACGAGGTCGCTCATGCGGGTGAGGGAGTCCGCGCGGGCGCCGCTGAGGCCCCGGCGAGTTCGCAGTAGTCGGGCCGGTCCGCCGCGGTGGTGTGCGCATACGCCCGGACGATCTTCTCATCACGCACCAGGAACGCCCCGGGCATCTGGAACCCATCCCCCTCCAGTCTGCCCACCAGGTGCCCACGCAGCGTCGCCGCGAACCCACGCGCCCACACCCGAGGCCCAAAGAGCTGTGCCCACGACCCCCGCGCCAGATCAAAGCTGCGGTACAGCCGACGACCCGGGTCCGCGATGTGCGCCGTCCCCGAGAGCCCGTACCGCCCCAGCACATCCTCGAACTCGTTGGGATCCGACATGTGCACCAACGCCAGCCGCGTCCCGGCAGCATCCAGGGCAGGCTTCACCCGCGCCAGATCCGCGAGCGCCTCCTTGCAGAAGGTGCACCCCGCGTGACGCAGGAAGACGACCAGCGTCGGCGCCCCGCGCGACAGTTCCGCCAGGCTCGCCCCATCCCGCGCCCGCGCCTCCCGCATCGCGCTGGCGGGGTCCGTCCCCTCAGCCGCCCCACCACCCGTGTTCGCCCTCAACGCCCCGAGCAGCATCGCCCCGAACGGGATCCACCAGATCAGGTCGTTCGTCGGAATCGTGACGCCAAACTCCGCGGGCACCACCGCCACGAACGGGAGAGACGACAACCCAAGCCACCCCGCCACCACGCCCGACGCGTACCCGATCGGCCCGAAAAGCTTGCCCAGAAACCCGACGAGCACGATCGGCCAATGCCGAAACGGATCGCCTGCAGCGATCCAGTACCCCACGCCGTACACGCCGACGATCATGCCGACGCACTGCCAGATGAAGGGATACACAGGCTCCGCGAGCCCCGTCAGGTGAAACAGCCACGCCGGGTACAGAACCGTCAGCAGGCCCCAGATCACGTTGTACACCGCCGCTGCCCGCAGCCATCCGGTCATCCACGTCGGAGCGGTGTTGTCGTCGAGTACCAGCTTCATGGCGTCTTCATCGGCCTCGCGGGGCGGGCAGGGTCAGCCCTTGCCCTTGATCGCGGCAAGGCCGCCGTCCACGCCGATCACCTGGCCCGTCACCCAACTCGACTCCGGGCCCAGCAGCCAGTCGATCGCCGGGGCGGTGTCCTCGGGACGCCCGAGCCGCCCGAGGGGGTGCAGGGCCTCGCTCGCCTTCCGGGCCTGGTCGCTCGAGGTCAGCCGCTCCGCCATGGGCGTATCGACCAGCCCCGGCGCGATGCAGTTGACCCGCACGCCCGAGGGCGCCAGGCTCGCCGCCGCCGACTGCGAGAGCGCGATCACCGCGCCCTTCGCCGCCGCGATCACCTCGTGGCTCACGAGCCCCGTCCGCGCCGCGCAGCTGGAGATCAGCACGAGACTCCCCGAGCCCGCCTTCCGCATGGGCTTGCTCGCCGCCCGCACCAGCGCCATCGCGGTCTTCACATTCAGGTCCATCGTCTGCTGGTAATCCGCCTCGGAGACGGTGTGCACCGGCTTGATCACAATCGACCCCGCCATGTTCACCGCGCCATCGAGCCTGCCGAAGTCCTCGACCACCGACTGCACAAGCCCATCAACCGCGTCAAAGCTGCTCGCGTCGCAGACCCGCGTCTCGGCGCCCGTCTCCGACGCATACGCCTTCAGACGCCCCTCGTCCCGCGACGCCGCGATGACGCGGGCCCCTCGCGCGAGCAGCCTCCTCGTCAGGGCGGTCCCCTGGCCACCGGCGCCGCCGATGAGCAGATAAACGGGTGCAGAATCAGATGCTTCGGACATGGATACCTCCGGGTCCGTACCGGTTCGGGTCGACACCGACGCCCGATGCGGCCCCACCGCCCACCGACGGGATGAATCCCGGCTCAGGCCTCCAGATCGTCCTGCGGGAGCAAAGCGTCCGGCTGCTTGCCCATGGGCCCGAACCAGACCATGCAGAACAGGGGCCACGCCAGCCCGACCACCAGCCCCGCCCCGATCCCGAGAAGGCCCGTCACCCCCGAACCCGCACGCTGCTGCTCGACCTGCTCGCGGATCGCCTCGCCAAACTCTGTGTCGCCATGCTGCTCCAGCCAGGCGTCCATCGCCTTCTCCTGCTCCACCTGGCCGTGCAGTTGGGCGTACACGCCGAACCCCGTCGCCAGCACCGCCGCGAGCGCGTAGACGATGTGCAGCGACCGCCCGTTCGCGAGACGGCGCAGCGTCTGCACACCCGCCACGACCAGCAGGATGTTCAGCCCGAGGCTGAGCGCGATCGACACCATCAGGATCGCATCCACCGGCGGGCTGAAGGGCGGAGGCGGCGCATCACCAAGCTGCGGCCCCATAACGGCCTCCATGATCGGCTCCGAGGCAAACGCAAGCCCGGACCCGACGACCCCGCAGAAGAGCGACAGGCTCGCGAAGACGATGCTCAGGATCCCCACCACCTTGGGCCATCCGGGCCGGTCGGCCTCGAGCTCAGGGTCCGCGTGGTCGTCGGTCACCAGATATCCGTCCGCGTCGTAAGGCATGGTCTTCCCCAAGTTGACGGGAGCCGGGGCGAACCAGCCCGCCCAGGGCGTGGTTGTTCACGCCCTCGCAGCATAAATCATTGATCCGCTGGCCGTTGACGCGTCAGGCCCCATCATGGAGTGCCAGAGATCCCACGAGCATATTCGCCTTCCGAAAGGGTTCATTTCATGCGTTCGTCTTGTCTAATTCTGTTTGGAATCGTGTCGGGCGGCATGCCCGCTCTCGGAGCCATCTCCTCCACCTTTACGGACAGCGACGAACAGTGGTCGTTCCTGAACGACGCCACCGGCTTCGGCTTCGACGCCAGTCTCGGGCAGCCCGCCGGCGCAATCACGGCGCGGGACCGGGGCGACGGACGCATCTGGTACTTCGCCGCCGGCCCCCAGTTCCTGGGCGACCGCTCCGCGTTCCTCAATGGCTCGCTCAGCTGGGACATCTTGGGCATCACCGGCAACCAGACCTCGATCACCCCCAGGGCCGACGTGATGCTGACGGGCGCGGGCATGACCATCGGGATCGACGCGAGCGTCCAGCCCATCAACGGCAGCTGGACCTCCTGGGGCGTGACCCTCGCCCCGGGCCAGTGGTTCGTCGTGAGCAACGCCTCCAACGGTGTACTCAGCTCGACCGCCGTTTCTCAGGCCGACCTCGCCATGGTGCTGGGTGCCCTCGACGGGCTCTTCATCCGGGGCGAGTACACCAACGGCGCCGACGCGACCGCGCTCGACAATGTCCTCCTCGTCCCGGCGCCGGCCGCCCTCCCGATGCTCGCCATGGGTGCCTTTGCCCTGCGTCGGCGCAGGTAACGCCTCGGCCCCTACGAGGGCAACGCGCCAGAGCCATAGGGCATACCAAAGGCCTCCGTCGCGCCGCCCAGCGTGACGGAGGCCTTCTTTGATCCGCGTGAGCCTCAACCGACACCGATTCGAGATGCAACGCAACGATCGCGGACCCGATCCCCGCCTCTCTCAGAGCTGGGCGAGGAATCGCACGTCGTTCTCGAAGAGCATGCGGATATCGGGGATGCGGTAGCGCCCCATCGCGATCCGCTCGATGCCGAAGCCGAAGGCGTACCCGGTCCAGACCTCCGGGTCGATGCCGCAGGCGTCGAGGACCGCGGGGTCGACCATCCCGCACCCGCCCAGTTCGACCCAGCCCGCCGGCTCGTCGGGCTTCAGCGCGATTTTCATGTCGAGCTCCGCCGAGGGCTCCGTGAAGGGAAAGAAGCTGGGCCTGAGGCGGATGTCGGCGTCCTCGCCGAAGTACGCCCTCGCGAAACTCAGCAGCGTGGTCTTCAGATCGATCATCGACACGCCACGCCCGATGCACAGGCCCTCGATCTGGTGGAACATGAAGCTGTGCGTCGCGTCCACCGTGTCCGGGCGGTACACACGACCGGGCGAGATGACCTTGATCGGGGGCCCCCACCCCTGCGCGACCGCGTCCTCCATGGTCCGGATCTGCACCGTCGAGGTCTGGCTCCGCAGCATCCGCGGCGCCCGGGTGGTCGCGGGGTCGTCGACATAGAAGTTGTCGATCGGATCGCGCGCCGGGTGCTCCGCCGGGATGTTCAGCTTCACGAAGTTGTGCTCGTCGTCCTCGAGCTCCGGGCCCTCCGCCACCTCGAAGCCCATCCGCCCGAACACCTCGGTCAGCTCATCGATCACCCGGCTGATGATGTGCCGCCGCCCCAGGCGCGCCGACTGCAGCAGACCGGGCTCCGTAATGTCGAGCGCCGGGCCCGAAGACCCCGCGTGCCCGCCCACCCGCTGCCGGTGCGCCTCGAAACCCGCCTCGAGCGCCGACTTCACGTCGTTCAGACGCTTGCCGACCTCCGCCTTCTGCTCCTTGGGAACATCCTTCATCAGGGGCATCAGCCCCTTCAGCTTGCCCTTCGAACCCAGGTACGCGACACGCCAGGCCTCAAGCGCAGCCGCATCACCGACAGCCCCGAGTTCAGCGAACGCATCGGATTCCAGCGTGGACAGGTCGTCAAGCATGGGGCAATCGTACCTCGGGCACAGGGCGGGCGCAACACACCCCGGGACACACGCGGGCGAGACCCGCCCGTCCCGGCAAAAACAACGCCCGCACAGGTGCGGGCGCTGGTGGGAAACAGGGTTGTCTGAGCAGGTCAGCTGGCGTTGCTCTGCTCGCCCTCGGAGGGCTGATCGACCGCGGGAGCGGTCTCGGCCACGTCGCCACCGGCGACCGCCGTCGCCGCAGCACCCTTGCCCGACTCCTTGCGGAGCTTGGCGGCAAAGGCCGTCCGCTTATCCGCCTGCCGGCGACGGCCCGAGGGGCGACCGCCGATCTCGGGGCCCTCCTCGGCGCCGACGAACTGCATCACCACGATCTCGCCCCCATCGCCCAGGCGGTGCCGCCCGAGCTTTACGATGCGGGTGTAGCCGCCGCTGCGGTCATCGAAGCGGGGCGCTACGTTCTCGAAGATGTGGCGGACGAGCTTCGGGGCCTTGCGGAGCTCGCCGTAGCGGTTCCGCTCGACCTGGTCCGAAGCCGGCAGATCGAAGAACTGCCCGGCCCGCTCGCGCAGGCGGTCGACCGCCTCGCGCTCCTCGTCGGTGGCGTTCTTCGGGATGTGCGACCAGGCGAAGGCCCGGCGATCGCCGCCCAGCATCGAGACGACCTGACGACGCGAGTGCAGGTCGCCCTTCTTCGCCTTGGTCACGATCTTCTCGACGAAGGGCTGCAGGGCCTTGGCCTTGGGCAGCGTCGTCGTGATCTGGCCGTGCTCGAACAGGGACGCCGCCATATTGCGCAGCATCGCCTGGCGGTGGGAAGAGGTTCGACCGAGCTTGAAGCCTGCCTTGCGGTGACGCATGACGATTCTCCGAAACTACGAGGGAGGGCGCTCAGTCGGCCCGGGCCATCTGGTATCCCTCGGGCAGTTCCATGCCGAGGTCGAGTTCCATGTCCTGAAGCTTGCGCTTCACTTCCCGCAGGCTCGTACGGCCGAAGCTGCGGAGCTTGAGCAGGTCCTGGTCGCTCTGCGTGACGAGCTGGGCGACCGTGTCGATCCGCGCCGACTCCAAGCAGTTGCTCGCCCGGACCGAAAGGTCCAGCTCGCCCACCGGCATGTTCAGCTTGCGGATCAGTTCCTCGTCCACACCCGCAGCAGCCGCCGCCTCGTCCGAGACGCGCTCGTTCCCGAGCTCGAAGTACTGGACGAAGGGGTTCAGGTGCTTGCGGAAGATCTTGGCCGCCTCGACCAGCGCCATCTCGGGCGTGACCGTGCCGTCCGTCCAGACCTCCATCACCAGCTTGTCGTAGTTGGTCCGCTGGCCGACGCGCGTGTCCTCCACCGCGTACCGCACCCGCTGCACAGGGGAGTAGATCGCGTCGAGCGGGATCAGCCCGACCTCCTGCTCGTCCTGCGTGTTGTACTGCTCGCTCGCCGGCACGTAGCCCCGGCCCTTGCCCACCCGCAGTTCCATCTCGAACGCCACCTCGTCGGTCAGCGTCGCGATGACGAGGTCCTTGTTCACGATCGTGATCGCGGTGTCCGCCTCGATCAGGTCAGCGGTCACCTCGCCCGGGCCCTGCGCCGCGAGCTTCATCGTCTTGGGCTCGTCGCCCTCGAGCCTCACCACCAGGCTCTTGATGTTCAGGATGATGTCCGTGACATCCTCCAGAACACCCGGCAGGCTCGTGAACTCGTGCTCCGCACCCTTGATCTTCACCCCGGTCACCGCGGCGCCCTCGAGCGAACTCAGCAGCACCCGACGAAGGCTGTTGCCCACCGTCGTGCCGAACCCGCGCTCGAACGGCTCGATCGAGAAGCGACCGTACACATCGGACCGGAACTTGGGATCGGCGGTGACCTTCGACGGAAGCTCAAGCCCGCGCCAGCGAACACGCATCATGATCAGAATCCTTCCGGCATCCTGCCGGTGTGCAGCGGAGGCCTTCGATCGAGCCTGTCACCCGCACGGCTCACGGGTCCGCCGCCCCGCTGCCGGGCGGCGCCCCTTCTTGCCGTTCGGGCCCGGCGTCGCACCGGCGACGCCTGCAATCAAATGTCACCGACCGCAAATAGCCCGGAGGGTCACACGCGGCGCTTTTTCCGAGGGCGGCACCCGTTGTGAGGCACCGGGGTGTGGTCCTCCACCGCCGTCACCCGGATACCGGTCGAGACCAGCCCCTGCACCGCGGACTCGCGTCCCGCCCCGGTGCCGGTGACCTTCACCTCGACCTCGCTCATCCCCATCTTCCGGACCTTCTGACCGACCTGCTCCCCGGCCCGTGTCGCCGCGAAGGGCGTCGACTTCCGAGCGCCCTTGAAGCCGATCGTGCCAGCCGAGTCCCACGCGAGCGTCTCGCCCGAGGTGTCGGTGATGGTGACGATGGTGTTGTTGTGCGTCGCCTTGATGTGCGCGATCCCGCGGACCACACCCTTGCGAACCTTCTTCTGCTTCTGCTTCGCCATGAGAATCGCTGCTCCGGTCCTGGCCCGGGCGGAACGCCCGATGCGGACAAGCCTTTAGCCCTTCACGCCCTTCTTGCCGGCGACCGTCTTCTTGCGACCCTTACGCGTACGAGCGTTGCAACGCGTCCGCTGGCCACGCGTCGGCAGGCCCGAACGGTGGCGGTCACCCCGGTAGCTGCGAATGTCACGCAGCCGCTGGATGTTCTGCGTCACCTGCCGGCGGAGCGCACCCTCCACCAGGAAGTTCGAGTCGATGATCGAGTTGATCATCGCGATCTGCTGCTCGCTCACCTCGTTCGCCCGGAGATCCGGGTCGATCTGGGCCTCGGCCAGAATGTCGCCCGCGAACTTCGGACCGATCCCGTGCACATACTGAAGTGCATAAAGGATCTTCTTGCGGTCCGGAACATCAACACCTGCAATACGCGGCATCGGTTACCCCTGCACCTGCTTGTGCTTCGGATCGGCCTTGCAAATCACCCGCACCTTGCCCTTGCGGCGGATGACCTGGCACTGGTTGCAGATCCGCTTGACGCTTGCTTTGACCTTCATCGCACACCCGCCCCGCCCCTGGGGCGGCCGCTCGTGGTTTGATCTCGATACAACATCCCGCGCCGCAGCGTAGAGCCTCCGGCGCGGGGAGAAGCCTAGACCGCCCGGCGCTCCCCGTCATCAGGAAAGCACCAGCCATTTCGTGATTCGCTCGGAAGCCACACCAATCATTCTCCTATCGGCGTCAACACCCGCCGCCCGTCCACCGTCACCGCCACCGTCCGCTCCTCCCCCGAAGCCCGCTCCAGAGACCCGGTGACCACGGTCCAGCCATCGTCCAGCCCCACCAACGCCACCGACCCCGGGCCCACAGCCCCCGCCACCACCACCGGCTCCACCGTCAGCACCATCCCGGGCCACAGCACGAAATCTCGGAACCCTGGCCCGGGAACCAGGGGACAGGCCGGCCCCTCGTGCAGCCCCCGCCCGATCCCGTGCCCATCCAGCCCTGGCACGATCAACACGCCCTCCACCGCCGCCGCGAGCCCCGCCGCCCCGACCACCGACGACCACGCCCTCCCGGGCCCGATCGCCCCGATCGCCGCCCGCAGAACCGCGTTGCCCGCCCGGCGCAGGCGCTCCCCCTCCCCGTCCTCCCCAACGCCGCCAACGACCACCGTCGTCGCCCCGTCCGCGAACCACCCGTCCAGCTCCACCGCCAGATCCAGCGTCACCAGATCCCCCGCGCGGAGAAGCCGCTCGCTCGGCACCGCGTTCGCCGCCTCTTCGTTCACGCACACGCACGCCGGGCCATCGAACGCCGGCCCCCCGCCCTCGCGAAAGCCCTCGAGCGCAGGCCGCCCGCCCCGCTCGCGAACGAAGTCACCCAGCCGGTCCGCGACCTCCCGCGTCGTCTCGTGCTCGCGCAGGCTGCCGCCGACGCTCCGGAGCGCCCGCGCGACTAGGCCCCCCGCCTCGCCGATGCGGCCAATCTCGCCACCGGTGTAGACGCGGACCGGCACGCCCCGCCCCCGAGAGGCCCCCGATCAGCCCCGGGGCTTCGGCGCCTTACCCATCTCGTCGGACCCGCCCAGGAAGCCCGCGTAGTTCCGCATCAGCAGGTTCGCCTCCACCCGTTGCAGGAAGTCGAGCGCCACCGACACCACGATGAGCAGACCCGTGCCGCCCAGGAACTGCGTCACCACGAAGTCGATGTTCAGGCTCCGGTTCACCACCATGGGCATCACTGCGATGATCGCGAGGAACGCCGCCCCCACGAAGGTGATCCGCTCCATCACCGTCTCGAGGTACTCCGCGGTCCGGGGCCCGGGGCGCAACCCCGGGATGAACGACCCGTGATCACGCAGCTGCTTGCTCATCTCCTCCGGGTTGAACTGCACCGTGATCCAGAAGTAGCTGAAGAAGAACACCATGCCGATGAACAGCAGGTTGTACGGGAACTCGCCCATCATGAAGTTGTTGCTCAGCCACTGCGTGAAGCCGAACCACCAGCCACCCGCCATCGCCTCCTCGCCCACGAGAGAGGCGTTCCGGGCCTGCTCGTGCAGCGCCCCAAAGATCACGCTCGGGAAGATCATCAGGGAGCTGGCGAAGATGATCGGCATCACGCCGCCATGGTTCACACGCAGGGGCAGGTAGCTCCGCTGCCCGCCGAAGACGCGCCGCCCCCGCGTGTGCTTCGCCTGCTGCACCGGGATCCGCCGCTGCGCCACCGTCATCACCACGCAGCCCGACACGACGAGCAGGAACCCGCCCAGCAGCATCGCGAGGCCCAGCCAGCCGATCTTGGTCGGGTCGCCCGGCTCGAACTGCCCGTACACCGTCATCACCGCGCCGGGCATGCCCGTCAGGATGCCCGCCATGATGATCAGGCTGATGCCGTTGCCGATGCCGAACCGGTCGATCTGCTCGCCCAACCACATCAGGAAGGTCGTGCCCGCGGTCAGCGCCGTGATGCCCATCACCCACCACAGAGGATTGTTCGCCCACTCCGGGTACACCATGCCCTGCCCGCGGATGAACGCGAGCCACCCGAACGCCTGGATCAGGCAGAGCCCGATCGTCGCGTACCGCGTGTACTCCTGGATCTTCTGCTGGCCCGTCGGGCCCTCTTCGCGCAGACGCTTCAGGGGCTCCCACACCCCGCCCAGCAGCTGGAAGATGATCGCCGCCGAGATGTAGGGCATGATCCCAAGTCCGAAGATCGTCGACTGCCCGAACGCCCCGCCCGAAAAGATCGAGACGAACGACGCGACGCGACCCGCCGCGTTGCCCTCCTGGGCCGCACGCTCGAAGTACTCCGACAGCACCGTCTGGTTCACGCCCGGGAGCGGGATCCAGAAGCCGATGCGATAGACCGCGAGCATGCCCAGGGTGAACAGGAGCTTGTTGCGAAGCTCGTCGACCTTGAACACATTGACGATGGTCTGGAAGACATTCATACCGCGGGAACTCCCCGGGGGTTGGGGGATGGGGTCAGGCACCGGCCACCGCGGGGCCGGCGTCGACCCCGCCGCGGGTGAACCGGCGATCGGTCAGTTCTTCTTCAGAACCTCGCCACGCGACGCCGCCTCGGCCTTCTTCTGCTGGAAAGCACGCCGCTTGGCCTTCTTCGTCTGATTCTTCGGGGCACGGTCGTCCGCGTTGCGGTCGACGCCACGGACACGGTCGCGCCTGGTGCCCAGCTCGTTCACCTTGCCGCCCGCGCCCTCGACGAGCCGGCGGACCGAGTCGGTCACCCGGTGCACCTCGAGCTCGTACGCGACCGAGAGACTCTCCTGGCCCTCGGGAAGCGACCCGAGCACCTTGATGTCCCGGCTGTCGTCACGCACCAGCCCGGCAGCGACCAGGCCCTCCGGCGTGACCTTCCCGCCCGACTTGAACGCGTCGGACTGCAGGAGGTCGCGGAGGTTGATCGTCCAGAAGTGCTGCGTGAACGCGCTGTTCGAGAAGCCGAACTTCGGCATCCGCCGGAAGTAGGGCATCTGCCCGCCCTCGAACTGGATGCGACGGCTGTACCCGCTCCGCGACCCGGCGCCCTTGTGACCCCGGCCGGCCTGCTTGCCCGTGCCGGAGCCCTGGCCGCGACCGATCCGCTTGCGGTCCTTGTACTTGCCGGCCAGTGCGGTGATTTCGTGGATCATCATGGCGTTGGATCCTTGCTCGTCCGTTCGCCCAGCCGGGGCTGCGCTGAAGCGCCCGCCCCGGTGGATAGTTAGCTGCCGCTCGCGCCCGGTCCGTCGCCGGCCGGCTTGTTCTCACCCGAGGCCTGAGGCCCCGACGCTCCACCCTGGTCACCGCCGCCGTCGCGACCACGACCCGGCCCGCCGCGACCGCCGCGACCGCCGCCGCCTCCGCCGCGACCGCCGCGACCACCGCGACGCTCCTGGCCGATCGTGTTGACCGGGCCCCGCATCTTCTCGCCCACCGTCTTGGGCATGAACCGCTGGCCCCGCTCCACGCGCTCCTCGATGTCGGTCGTGCTGATCTCGACCCCCCGGAGCTCGGCGACGTCCTCACGCATGCGCAGGTGCCCCACGCCCTCGAAGATCGCCTTGATCACGTTGAGCTTGTTCGTCGATCCGTAGCACTTCGTCAGGCAGTCGGTCACGCCGGCCATCTCGAGGACCGCGCGGACGGTCGCGCCCGCCACGACGCCCGTACCGGGCGACGCCGGGATCAGCCGCACCCTGCTGGCGCTGAACCGGCCTTCAACCTCGTGGGGCACCGTCGTGCCGATCCGGGGAAGGCTGATCATGTTCCGGCGGGCCACCTTCTGGGCCTTCTCGATCGCGAGGGGCACTTCCTTGCTCTTCGCGTACCCGTAGCCCACCTTCCCGCGCTTGTCGCCCACGACGACCAGCGCGCCGAAGCTGAACCGCCGACCGCCCTTCACCGTGGCGCTGGTGCGGTAGATGTTGACCGTCTGGGATTCGAGACTCGTCGCCTCGTCGAGCATTTCCGCCATTGGTGCACGCTTCCGCTTCGGTTCGCCCGCTGACGGGCGCTGTCCGTGGTTCCGTTCGACCCGACTCAGAACTTCAATCCGCCCTCACGGGCCGCGTCCGCGAGCGCCTTCACACGCCCGTGGTACTTGAAGCCCCCGCGGTCGAACACGACCGCCTCGACGCCCTTCGCCTTGGCCCGCTCCGCGAGCCGGGCACCGACGCCCGCGGCAGCCGCCGCGTTCCCGGTCCCGTCGCCCGCCGCGTCCTTGTCACGCGTCGACGCTGCAGCGAGCGTCACGCCCGCCATGTCATCGACCACCTGAGCATAGATGTGATTCAGCGAGCGATACACGCACAAACGGGGCTTCTCGGGGGTACCGATCGCCCGCTTGCGGATCCCGATCCGCCGACGCACACGACGCTTAACCTTGACTTTCTGCTTGTCCATCGTCGCTCGCCTTCCATGCCGACGCCCGGGCTCCCCGGGGTCGACCGACCCATCGGGATCACTTGCCGAACTGCTTGCCTTCCTTCTTGCGGATCACCTCGTCGGCGTACCGCACACCCTTGCCGTTGTAGGGCTCGGGCTTCCGGCGGGCCCGCACGGACGCCGCAAACTGCCCCACCGCCTGCTTGTCCGCACCGCTGATCGTCACCATGTCCTTCTCGACCGTGACGCTCACGCCCGTGGGGATCGGGGCCAGGATCGGGTTCGCGAAGCCCACGTTCAGACGCAGCGCCTGGCCCTGCACAGCCGCGGTCCAGCCGACGCCCACCACCTGGAGCTTCTTCGAGAACCCCGTCGTCACGCCCTCGACCATGTTCGAGACCAGCGCCCGGGTCGTGCCCCACAGGGCGCGGATCTTCCGCTCCCCGGCGATCTTCTCGTCGACGGTCACCGTCACCGAGCCATCCTCCACCACCACTTCCACCTCGGGGCGGTGCGTAAAGCTCAGCGACCCCTTCGGGCCCTCGACCTTGACCAGCCGGTCCGCGACGCTCACCTTCACGCCGCTGGGAACCGACACGGGCTTCTTACCGATACGCGACATGGCCTGTCCTCGTCTTCCGCACCCGGGCTCGCCGGAGCGGGGATTCCATGGGCCCGGGGCGAACGCCGCCCCGAATCTGTTCCTCGACGATGCCGACTTACAGCACCGTGCAGAGAAGCTCGCCGCCGACCTTCTCCTCGCGAGCCTTGCGGTCGCTCATCACACCGCGGCTCGTCGAGACGATCGCGATGCCGAGGCCCTGCAGCGGACGCGGGATGTCCCGCATCTTCGTGTACACCCGCCGCCCGACCTTGCTCTCACGCTTCAGCTCGTGGATCAGGTGCTCGCCCCGCGGGCCGTACTTGAGGTGGATGTTGAGCTTCCCGCTCTTGCCCGGCTCCTCGAGCACCTCGAAGTCCTTGATGTACCCCTCGTCGCGGAGAACCTCCGCGATGCCACGGCACACCTTGTTGTTCATGCAGACGACATGCTTGGCCTTGTTCCGCGAAGCGTTGCGGAGCCGGGTGAGCATGTCAGCAATGGGATCGTTGATCGCCATGAGTCGTTCGCTCCTCCGGTCCTTACCAGGACGCCTTGCGCATGCCCGGGATCTTCCCCTCGAGCGCCAACTTCCGCAGCATGATCCGGCTGATCCGGAACTTGCGGTACACGCCGCGGGCACGCCCCGTCAGCTCGCACCGACGCACGATGCGCGTCGAGTACTTCGGCGTCTTCCTGCTCTTGGCCACCTGGGCTTTCGTCGCCATCCGCCGTCCCTTCCGAGCCGCCGAACCACCGGCGGGTCAAGTTCCTGTCGTCAACACCCTCAGCTCGACGCCCGCGCCCGCTTCTGCTCGGGCTTCCGGAACGGGAAGCCCATCTCGTCCAGCACGAACTTGCTCATCGCGGGGCTCGAGTTGCTGAACCCGAGGTTGATGTTCATACCGTGCGTGAACGTCGCCGAAGCCATGTCGATCTCCGGGAACACGCCCTGCTCGGTCAGACCGAACGAGTAGTTCCCCTGGCGATCGAACGCCTTCTCCGGCAGGCCACGGAAGTCCTTGATACGCGGGGCGACCAGGTTGATCATCCGATCAAGGAAGAACCACATCCGCTCCCGACGAAGCGTCACCATCGCCGCCGTGTCGTAACCCTCGCGAACCTTGAAGTTCGAGACGCTCTTCTTCGCCGCGATCATCACGGGCTTCTGCCCGCTGATCTTCTCCAGCGTGTCGAGCACCTGCCCCTTGATGTTCGCCGGGATCTTCGTCCCGTCCAAGTGACGCCCCATGTTCACGTTGATCACGATCTTCTCGAGCCGAGGCTGCGCCATCCGGTTCGTCACGCCGAACTGCTCGGCCAGCTTCGGGCGGATGACCTCGTCATACGCCGTCTGCATGCGCGGCTTCTGGGGCACCAGGGCCTCTGCCGCGCTCTCCGAGTTCTCGACCTTCTTCTTCTTGTCCTTCGCCATCGCTCAGGCCTCACACGCTGCCGACGGGGACGAGCCCCGATCGTCGATCAACCGGTTCCCAATCACCCCTTCGGGGCGCTGACCGCCCCGAGATCCTTGCCGCCACGCACCGCCACGCGAACCTTCTGCCCGTTGCTCTTCCGCTCGAAACGCACACGGGTCGGCTTCCCGTCCACCACCGGGCTCACGTTGCTGATGTGGATCGGACCCTCACGCGTGATCACCCCGCCCTGCGGGTTCAGACGCGTCGGACGCAGGTGCTTCGTGCGGAGATTGATCCCCTTCACGATCACGCGGTCCTTCTTCGTGTCCACACGCAGGATCTCGCCGGTCTTCCCCCGGTGGTCCCCCGAAGTGATCATCACCGTGTCGCCACGCTTCACATGCCGAGCCATCACACCACCTCCGAAGCCAACGACACGATCTTCATGTAGTTCCGCTCGCGGAGCTCGCGGGCCACCGGCCCGAAGATACGCGTGCCCTTGGGGTTGCCCTCGTCGTTGATCAGCACCACAGCCGAACTGTCGAAGGCCACGTACGACCCGTCCTTGCGACGCGTCTCCTTGCCCGTGCGAACGATCACAGCCTTCGACTTGTCGCCGGCCTTGATGTCCGAACCGGGAAGCGCCTTCTTGATGCTCACCAGCACCCGGTCGCCCACGCCCGCCGTCTTGCGCGTGAAGCCGCCGGTCCGCGTCGAACCGCCGTACACGCGGATGATGTAGGCGATCTTCGCCCCCGAGTTGTCCGCGACCTCGCACCTGGATTCCTGCTGAAGCATCGCTCGGCCCCAATCAACGCGCCCCAAAGGAGACGCGAAGGTCAACTCTCAGTCACAAACCGCCCGCACCAACGCGATCACACCACCCGACCACGCTCGATCACACGCACCAGCGCCCAGCTCTTCGTCTTGCTGACGGGCTTGCACTCCGCGATCTCGACCTTGTCGCCAAGACGAGACTCGTTGTTCTCGTCGTGAACGTGGATCACCGTCCGACGGCTGATGTACTTGCCGTACTTCGGGTGCTTCGCACGGTAGTTGATGACCACCTTGCGGCTCTTGTCCCGCTTGTCCGACTCCACCACGCCGATGCGCGTCTTCGTCAGACCGGTCTGCCCGTTCGCCTGCATGTTCTCGACGCCGTCGGTCATCGATCGTCCTCGTCTGGTCGGGTTGCCCAACCCGGGCAGCCCGCTCACCACTTCGCGCCTCAGGCGCTCGCCTTCGCCGTTTGCCGCGCCGTCTGCTCGGTCAGGAGACGGGCGATGTCCTTGCGGACCTTCCCGTACTGGCTCGTGTCCTCGACCTTGTCCGTCACGTGCTGCACGCGGAGCGTGAACAGCTTCTCCCGAAGCCGCTTCAGCTCGATCGTCAGCTCCTCGTCCTTCAAAGCCCGCACTTCGCTGCCGGTCATCGCGTTACCCCTCAGCTGCTCAAGCCGTCGTCCGGCGCGTCACGAACCGGCACCGCACCGGCATCTTCATCGCCACGCGAACCAGGGCCTCCTTCGCCCGCGATTCGCTCACCCCCGCCAGCTCGTAGAGCACCGTGCCCGCGCGAACACGCGCCGCCCAGTAGTCCACGTCAGCCTTGCCCTTGCCCATGCGGGTCTCGAGAGGCTTCTTGCTGATCGGCTTGTCCGGGAACACCCGGATGAAGATCTTGCCCTCACGCTTCAGCACCCGCTGGATCGCGATACGGCCAGCCTCGATGCAGTTGCTCTTCAACCAGCAACCCTCGAGCGCCTGCAGACCGTAGTCGCCGAAGGCAACGTAGTTGCCCTTCGTCGCGTTCCGCTCGCGGACGCGACGGAACTCCTTGCGGAACTTGACTCGCTTGGGCGTCTTGTAAGGAGGCATCGTCTAAGCCCTCGATCCAAAGTCGACCGAACCCGTGTCCTGATACCCGTCGCCGATCACGCTCAACGGCGCCCGCGAGCACGCGCCCGACCACCGGCCGCGTCGCTCGTCACCTCGTCCTCGCGAATCTCCGACCCGTACTCGCCCTTGTAGATCCAGGTCTTCACCCCGATCTGGCCGTACGCCGTCCGAGCCTCCGCGAACCCGTAGTCGATGTTCGCCTGCAGCGTGCTCAGGGGAAGCGAGCCCAGACGCACGTCCAGGGTACGGCTCATCTCGGCACCGCCAAGACGACCGGAAATCTGGATCTTCACGCCCTTCGCGCCGACCTGCATCACGCCCTCCGCACGCATCTTCACGACGCGGCGGAAGCTCATCCGCTTGCTCAGCTGCTCCGACACACTCTCCGCGACCAGCTGCGCATCCAGGTCCGGCTGCTTGATCTCGTGGATCGAGATCGCCACCTTCCGGCCCGTCATGTACTGAAGCTCTTCCGTCATCCGGTCGACCTCGGCGCCCTTCGGCCCGATCACGAGCCCGGGGCGGGCCGTCCGGATGATGATCTTCAGTTCCTCGCGCGTCCGCTCGATGTGGATGTCCGAAACCGCGGCGTTCGGCGGTGTCCGGTTCAGCCGGCGATCGAGGTACTCGCGAATCCGCTGGTCCTCGACCAGGAGCTCGCCGTAGAGAGCCTTCGGCGCGTACCACCGGGAGCGGTGCGCCTCGGTGATCCCAAGCCTGAACCCGAATGGCTGTGTCTTCTGACCCATAGCACGTTTCCCCGACCGCTTAGCGGCCGTTCCGCTCCTCGAGACCGACCGTGATGTGACTCGTCCGCTTCAGGATCGCGTGAGCTCGCCCACGGTCCTTCGGCTGGAACCGCTTGATGTGCTGGGCGCCGTCCACCCGCACCTCCGCAACCACCAGCTGGGAGTAGTCAGCACCGGCCTCCTGCGCATCCGCAACAGCCGCGTCCACAGCCTTCAGCAGGTTCGTCGATGCCCGCTTCAGGCTGAACTGCAGCTGCATCTTCGCGTCGTCCACGTGACGCCCGCGGATCAGGTCCACCACCAGCTTCGCCTTCCGCGGGCTCCCGCGGTGATGACGGATCTGGCTCACGAACCGCGCGATGTCCTTCACCTCGCAGCCCACAGCACCGGCAAGACGCTCGATGTCCGTCTTCTTGCAACGCGGGTGATCCCGGCCCTGGAGCCAGTTCTTCACCGCGCTCACAGCCCGCGGCCCGGTCAGACCGGTCCGCTCGACAGCTTCCGCGAGCTGCTCGACGGTCAGCCCCGCCTCCGAGGCTCGCCTGCTCAATTCTTGCGGTCGAAGCTTCACGACTCGGCTCCCATGCCCAAGCGACTCAGCGCTTCAGGCCTTCCTTCTTGTTCGTGTGCCCGCGGAAGGTCCGCGTGTTGCTGAACTCGCCCAGCTTGTGGCCCACCATGTCCTCGGTCACGAACACATCGTTGAACACCCGACCGTTGTGCACCTGGAAAGTGTGCCCGACAAACTCCGGAACGATCGTGCACGAACGCGCCCAAGTCTTGATGGGGTCGCGGCGCCCGTCCGCCTCCATCTTCTCCACCTTGCGGTAGAGCTTCTCATCAACAAACGGGCCCTTCTTCAGACTACGGCTCATCGCTTCGCTCCCACAAAGGACCCGATCACTTCAGCTGCCCGTAACGCTTGCTCTTACGACGCCGAATGATCAGCTGCTGGCTCGGCTTCTTCCGGTCACGCGTGCCGCCACCCTTCGCAAGCGTGCCCGACTTGCTCACAGGCGCACGACCACCCTTCGAACGACCCTCACCACCACCCAAGGGGTGAGCGTGGTGGCTCATCGCCACGCCGCGCGTCTTCGGCCGGCGACCACGCAGGCGGTTCAAACCCGCCTTGCCGATCCGACGGTTCTGGTGGTCCGTGTTCCCCACCTGGCCCACCGTCGCACGACAGTCGAGCAGCACCCGACGCATCTCGCCCGAAGGCAGCATCAGCGTCGCGTACGCACCCTCCTTGTTCATCAGGCGGGCGTAGCTGCCGGCCGAGCGGCACATCTGGCCACCCCGCCCGCGCTGCAGCTCCACGCAGTGAACGCTCATGCCGAGCGGGATGAACCGCAGGGGCATCGTGTTCCCGGGGCTCGGCTCGATCGGCGACTCCGTCGAACTCAGCACCTTCGCGCCATCCTTCAGGCCCACCGGGGCCAGGATGTACCGCTTGACGCCGTCCGCGTACTCGACCAGCGCGATGTGGCAGGTCCGGTTCGGGTCGTACTCGATCCCGATCACCGTCCCCTCGATCCCGTCCCGGTCCTTCCGACGGAAGTCGACCAGGCGGTACATCTGCTTCACACCGCCGCCACGACCGCGGACCGTGATTACGCCCTTGTGGTTCCGGCCGCCCTTCTTGGGCTTCGGACGAAGGAGCGACCGCTCGGGGCGGTCCTTCGTCACCTCGGCGTGAACATTCACCGAGGCGTTGCGCCGGCCGGCGCTCGTTGGCTTGTAGACGCGAATCGGCATATCGCTGTCTCACTTCAAAGGGACGCTCGCGACGCCCCGACACAATCAGTCCAACTCAACCAACCAAACCCGACGCTCTCGAGGACCAAAGATCCCCTCAGCACGCCCTCTCGGGGCCGGACGGCCCCGAATCAACCCATCGCCGGGACAGCCCCGACTCAACCCAACCTCTCGGGGCCGGACGGCCCCGACTAAAACAACTCGATGCTCTCGCCATCCCGGAGCCGCACCGTCGCCGTCTTCACCAGCTTCTCGCGCACATACCCGTACTTCAGACGCTTCACCTTCCCCTTCAGGGTCCGCGTCTCGATCCCCTCGACGTGCACGCCGTACAGCGACTCGACCGCCGTACGGATCTCGGTCTTCGTCGCCCGACGGTCCACCTCGAAGGTGTACCGGCCGAAGTCGTTCATCGCCGCCGTGCTCTTCTCGGTGAGCAGAGGCTTGCGAATGACGTAGATAGGGTTCACTTCCGCAGGCATGGCTTAGCTCTCCCCCCCGCCGCTCGCGGCGCCCTGCTTCTTCGCCGCCCACGCCGCGGCCTTCACCGCATGCCCGCGCTTCGGGCGAGGCTTCGTCTCTTTCGCCGTCTCCACCCGGCCCCGGGGCTCGAGCTTCGCCGACTTGTCGTACTGGGCGCTGGGGCCGCTCAGCCAAGCCTCGAGCTCCGACTTCTCGATCACCAGGTAGCGGTGGTTCAGGAGCTCAAAGGCCGTCAGCTGGTCCGACCGGCACAGCGACACGCCCTCGACGTTCCGGGCACTCTTCCGAGTGTTGGCCGCCTTCTCGAGGTCCCCCGAGAGCGCCACCAAGGCCGTCCCGTTCACCCCGATCGCCGCTAGGAACGCCTGGAAGTCCTTGGTCCGGGGCGTGCCCATCGACATCGAGTCGATGACCTTCACCTCCTGGACCCGCACCCCGCCGTCGCCCTCGTGCCCCAGCAGCTTCGCGAGGAGAGCGTTCATGTTCGCCTTGCGCTTCATCTTCTTGGGCATGTCCAGCCGGAAGTCCTCACGCGAACGACGCGAGCTCTTCCAGTGACCGCCGCCGCGGAACTGAGGAGGACGCTTCGAGCCGTGACGCGCACGACCCGTGCCCTTCTGCTTGTAGATCTTCTTCGTCGAACCCTCGACCTCGCCGCGGTTCAGGCTGCGAGCCGACCCCTGACGAAGGTTCGCGTGGTACATGACGTACGCCTGCTTGATCAGCGCGGGGTTCACCACGCCGCCGAGAAGCGACTCGTCGATCTTCATGCTCCCGGCGTTCGCGCCGGCCATCGTGTAGACGGGGACATCCATGAGTCTGCTCCGCCCTGACGCCTCTCGCCACGAAACGCCCTGCTTGGGCCGTCTCGGGCGCCTCGCCTACTCAGCCGCCCGTGTCGCCCGCGGCTGCCCTCCCGAAGGATGGCTCGCGGGTCCCCCGGAAGACACGCCCCCGGGTCGGGTCGGCTCGAGATCGACTCGGCCGTCCAGTCGTCCAGGGCCACACGCCCCGGACTCGTTGCCAATGTCGTCCCCGGCGGTTTCGGTCACCCGACCTGCCGGGCCCGCGAGCAGCAAGCGCTCCCCGCGGACAGTTCCAACCGAGCCCCCCGAGGGACCCGGATCCCGGCGACCCCGCGAAGGAGCCGCCCGAGGCAGGCAGCCTTAGGCCGCCCCCTCCGCCGCCTTCGCGGCCTTGCCCTTGTACAGACGCGTCGCGGTCCGGACCGTCACAAGACCCTTGTTCGGACCCGGAACGGGCCCCTTCACCAGGATCAGGTTCCGCTCCGCATCCACCCGGATCACATCCAGGCTCCGCACCGTCACCCGGTCATCGCCCAGGTGACCAGACATCCGCTTGCCCTTCTTGGGGCCGCCCGCACCACCGCGCCACGAAGCGTGACCGCCGATCGAGCCCGGGGAGCGGTGCTTCCGCTCCACGCCGTGACTCGCCTGCTGGCCCTTGAAGCCCCACCGCTTCATGCCGCCCGCGTAGCCCTTGCCCTTGCTCCGCCCGATCACATCGACGAACTTCACGCCGTCGAAGGCCGCGACCGTCAGCTCCTGACCCAGCTCGAACGCAGCCGCCTCGTCCTCGCTCACCCGGAACTCGCGGTGGTGACGCTTCGGGGCCGAGCCCGCCTTCGCGTCATGCCCGATCATGGGCATCGTCGAGTTGCGGGGCTTCATATCGCCATAAGCGAGCTGCACCGCGGAGTAGCCGTCCGTGTCAGCGGTACGCACCTGCGTCACCACGCAGGGCCCCAGCTCGATGACGGTCACCGGCACACTGACACCACCGTCCGTAAAGACGCGGGTCATGCCGATCTTGGTTCCCATGAGCATCGCGGTCATTGCTTACGCCCCAGCCCTTCCAGGCGGTCCAGTTAGGCCTTGATCTTCACAAACACACCCGCCGGAACCACCAGCCGGTTCAACGCCTCAACCGTGCGGGCGTTCGGCTCCAGGATGTCGATGATCCGCTTGTGCGTGCGGATCTCGTACTGCTCCCGGCTTTTCTTGTCAATGAACGGACCACGGAGCACCGTGTACCGCTCGATGCGGGTCGGCAGGGGAACGGGGCCCTTCACACGGGCGTTCGTACGCTTCGCGTGGTCCACGATCTCCCGCGCCGACGCGTCGAGCGCGATGTGGTCGTAGGCCTCCATGCGAATCCGAATGCGTGGTCCGTTGCTCATGCCCGATGCATCGCCGATCTGGTGACACGCCGGAGCGCGTCAGGGGTGTCGATCCCTTCCGGCCAACGGCCGGCTCGTCAACCCGGAGCCCCACAGGGCCCGGAACGATCATCTACCATTTCGCTCCCCCGAACACACGCGCCCGCCTCGATCACTCGATGCGACCACGATGCCGTCTCCGGTGGAGCCCGGAAGCGTAGAGCCCAGCCAGCCCGTGTCAACCACTCAGGTCAAAGGACCTTCACATCGTCGCAACAACCTGAACATTCCCGCGCCAAACCCCCCGCAACCCGCGCGTACCCTCCATCACATGCACCCGCCCACCAGCTCAAACACCGCAGCCGACCCCGTAAACACCCGGAAAGCCCCAGATATGGGGCCCGCACCAACCCTCGGGCCCCACCGGTGCCTCTCACTGCTCCTCGCAGTCCTCCTCATCCCGCTCACCGCCGCCGCCCAACCCCTCCGCCTCGCCGACGATCCCCTCCGCCTCGACGCCGCGGGCGTCTTCGTCCGCGTCCCCGAGGGTGCCGCCATCGAGTCCCGGACCCTGGGCGCCCAGCAAGTCACCACCGTACGCCTCCCCGAGAGCCTGGGCACCATCGTCCTCCAGGCCCGCCCCCTCCCAGACGACGAGCCCGCACCCGCCGCCGACGAGTTCACGCGGCGGCTTGCTGCCCAGCTCCTCGAACTCCCCGACCCCGGGGACTTCAACCCCGAACGCGACCGCCCCACCACCCGCGCCGGCGCCTTCTTGGGCCCCGGTCCCCGCCTCACCGCACCGGCAGGCCCGGTCCGACCCCTCTACCTCCGCCTCGCAGGGCGGGCCGAGGGCGCCGTCGTCGAACGCGGCATCGCGGCATTCGTGCCCGCGCCGGACCGGGTGATCCTGATTGACCTGCTCTGTTCCCCGGAGCGAGCTCTGAGGGCGCGCCAGACCTTCGAAGCGGTCCTGGCCTCGGTCTTGGCCCGGGATCCCGAAGCCGCGGAGCGGACGAGCGAGATTGAGCGTCGTCAGGGTGCGGCGTTGCTGGCCTCGATTTCCCCGGAACGTTTCGCAGAAGTCATCCGCTCAACCGACGCCTTCTTCGAACGCCTCTACCGCCCTCAAGAGGGGAATGTCGCTGCGGAGGAGGTCGGGTACCGGCGGACCGCGGCGCGACCCGGGTTCCGGGGGGAGATCGCGGGCAAGCCCCGCGACCGGTGGTCCCGGTCGGATAACGACGCGGGGACCATCGTCACGGTGGACGCCCGCCTGCTGGGCGAAAACGGCCAGCGCATCGACTCCAAGGCGATCTACTTTCTCGACGAGTTCCGCAGGGACGAGACCTGGGCGGTGCAGATGTCCGTCCGCGGCGACGGTCCCACCACGACCTGGACGGAGATCGGGGCGCGGGAGGGGCGGAGTCTCACGGTGAACATCACCCAGGGGACAACGGCCCGCCGGTCGGTCAACCCGACGATCCGGGTCGAGGGGTATCTGAGCCGGGTGGAGGCGATCCTGCTGCCCAGGCTCTTGGCGGAGGCGGGCGAGCCCGGCGAGTTCACCTTCGCGTCGTACGACTCGCAGCGGGAGGGCGTGGTCGAGCGGACCGAGCGGTTCGAGCGTTCGCCCGACGGGTGGACACTGCGGACGACCTTCGAGGACGGGCGGGCGCAGACGACGGTCGTGAAGCCCGACGGGGCGCTGGTGCGGACCTCGCTCGACTCGGGCCTGATCTGGGAGCCGATCGAATTCCAGAGCCTGTTCCGGCTCTGGACCTCGCAGGGACTGCCGGTCGACTGACCGGGGCCGCGCGTGGGCCATGCTGGCTCGGTCATCCTGATTGCCCGGGGCGCGTCCGGTCGCGGGCGGTTTCGCTACGCTGCCCCGATGATGCACGGAGGTCTTGTCATGTCGAATCGTTCTCTCCGCCTGGTGGTCCCGTCGCTCGCTCTTGGCCTTGTGCTGGTCGCGGGCGGGTGCTCTTCTTCCCTTGATTCCATCCGCGGCGGCCCGGCCTACGCGGTCATCGATGGCAAGCGGGCGCCGGTCCCCAAGATCGACATGGGCAGCGAGGCGACGCTCCTGCGGATCTATCGCGAGGGGACGGAGAACTCGCAGGTGATGGCGCACCTCGAGAAGTACGCGGTCGACATCGGGCCGCGGCTCACGGGCTCGGCGAACCTGACCGAGGCGGAGCTGTGGTCGGTCGAGCAGTTCGAGCGGTGGGGTCTTCGGAATGTCCGGCGAGAGCACTGGGGCGAGATCCCGGCGCAGTTCGACCGGGGGGACTCGTTCGCGGAGGTCGTGGAGACGGGGCGGGACGGCGAGCTGAGCGTCGATCGCCCGCTCCAGTTCACCACGCTCTCGTGGACGCGGGGGACCGAGGGGCCGGTGGTCGGGCAAGTGATCCGCATGCCCGAGACGCTCGAAGAGGTGGACCGGCGGGCGGATGAGCTCCGCGGCGCATGGCTGCTCGTGCCGCCGATCTACGCGGATCGGGCCGGTGTGAGGTCGGTGGGGTTCCAGATGCAGGAAAGGACCCAGACGCGGCACGCGATCCGCACCGGGGCCCTCGATCCCTTCGACCCGGCGGTGGTCGAGGCGGCGATGGGCGAGGGGGCTGGCGCGGAGCGCCCGACGCCCAAGCCCCGGATGCCTGAGGGGCAGAGCACCTGGATCGGCTCGTTCAGCTATCGCGGGAGCCCTTTGCCCGCGACGCTGATCCTGCAGCGCGACGGTGACGGGGCGATCACCGGCGGGACCTTCTCGATCGAGCAGTTCCACGCGGGCCCGATCGAGGACGTGGAGCAGCAGGGCGTCGACCTGTCGTTCGGCTGGCCCAACCCGATGGGCAAGAGCACGGTGGACCTGGTCCTCGGTGCGGACGGGGCCCTCGTGGGATCCTCGGGGGACGGGCAGTACCCGATCCGGCTGACCTCGTCGGAAGCGGACGACCGGGCGACGGCGCGGGAGCTCGCGAACATGCCGGAGATCGCCTTCGAGACGCCCGAGCAGGTGATGGCGCACGTGCTCGAGCGGGACCCGGCGGGCTTCATCTCCACTTCGAACGACGAGCGGGTCTGGACGACGCGGACGACGGCGTGGATGGAAGCGGAGGCGGACGATCTGCCCAGCGATGTCGAGATCAATGTCCGGCGCTCCGACTACGACTACGTCAACTCGCTCCTGGCGGATCAGCAGGAAGTTCTGGTTCGCGTGGACCTGCCCCACTCGATCACGCCCGGTCCAATCCCGCAGTACAACGTGATCGCGGAGATCCCGGGGACCGAGCTGCCGGAGGAGGTCGTGATCGTCTCGGCGCACCTCGACTCGTGGGACGGCCCGGGCAGCCAGGGCGTGGTGGACAACGCGACGGGTTGCGCGGTCACGCTCGAGGCGGCCCGCATCCTGCGGGCGGCGGGGGCCAAGCCCAGGCGGACGATCCGCTTCATCCTGTGGACGGGCGAGGAGCAGGGCCTGTGGGGGTCGCGCCGCTATGTCGAGAACCTCAGCGAGGAGGAGAAGGCCCGCATCAGCGCCGTCTTCGTCGACGACGGGGGCACCAACTTCCAGGGCGGGCTGCCGGCGGCCAGCGACATGGTCGACTTCCTCGCGGCTGCGACGGCGCCGACGAACGGGCTGTTCTTCTCGGAGATCGACTACCGGGCGGCGATGAGCGATGACAACCCCGACAACGACGAGATGGCGGGGTACATGAACGTGAACATCCGGAACACGGGGCGGAACCTCGAGACGCACTCGGGCTCGGACCACGCGCCGTTCAATCGCGTCGGCATCCCGGGCTTCTTCTGGGACGAGATCGGGCGGGCCGACTACCGCTTCGGCTGGCATACGCAGAACGACCGGATCGACCTCGCGATCGAGGAGTATCTGGTGCAATCGGCGGTGAACAGCGCGATCACCGCGTACCGCGTCGCGAACGCGCCGACCCTCGTGCCCCGGGACCCTGGCCCCGAAGAAGAGGGCGAGACCCAGGCGAACGCGAACTGACGCGTTCGTCTCGACCAGCAAACCCTTTCGACGCCCCGCGCCGAGCGGGGCGTCGTTTGTTTTGGCTCTGTCACTTCATCCCCCCACCGCCCCCACCGCCCCAGCCTTTCGCCTTCCCTCTACACTTTGACGCATGGCCACCGAACGCCTGATCTCGCCGAACTCCCCGCCGGAAGGCACCCCCGCTGCGTCGGCGGAGCGCGAGGTCTCGCACGCGCTGCGGCCCCAGCGGATGGGGGACTATGTCGGTCAGCGGGACCTTCTGGAGCGCCTGTCGATCGCGGTCGAGGCGGTGAAGCGGCGTGACGAGCCCCTCGAGCACCTGCTGCTGCACGGGCCTCCGGGACTCGGCAAGACGACGCTGGCCCATGTCGTGGCGAACGAGATGGGGACGGCGCTGCATGTCACCTCGGGGCCGGCGCTGGCGCGGGGGACCGACCTGGTGAGCGCCCTGACGCGGGTGCAGCCCGGCGACATCCTGTTCATCGACGAGATCCACCGGCTGCCGGTGGCGGTCGAGGAGTTCATCTACCCGGCGATGGAGGACTTCCGGATCGACGTGAGCCTCGACACGGGGCTGAACGCGCGGACGGTGCAGATCAAGCTCAAGCCCTTCACGCTGATCGGGGCGACGACGCGGGCTGGGCTGCTGAGCGCCCCGCTGCGGTCGCGGTTCGGCATCGCGCACCATCTGCGGTACTACGACGAGGCGGATCTCTTCGCGATCCTCCGGCGCAGCGCGGGCCTCCTGAACATCGACACGGGGCGGGCGGGGGCCGACGATGCGCTGCGGGCGATCGCGTCCCGGGCCCGGGGCACCCCGCGCATCGCCAACCGGCTGCTGCGGCGCGTCCGCGACTTCGCGGATGTGCGTGGCGACGGGTCGCTGACGCCCAGGATCGTTGATGCGGCGCTCACGCTCGAGGGCGTGGACGCCCTGGGCCTCGACGAACTGGACCGGAGCTACCTCAGGACGATCGGGACGACCTACGACGGGGGACCCGTTGGTCTCGAGACCGTCGCGGCGACCATGAACGAGGACGCGGGGACGCTCGAGGATGTCGTGGAGCCCTACCTGCTACAGATCGGCTTCCTGGCGCGGACACGCCGGGGGCGGATGCTGACGCAGGCGAGCGCGGGGCATCTCGGGCTGCGGGCGCCGACGCCCCGGGAGGACGCAGCTCCGGAACTCTTCTAGAGAGAGTTGGTTCGATGCTCTGCGGTCGGAGGCGCTTCCGCCCGCGAATCGGGTGAGTGGGCCAAGCGCTTCCTTGCAGGCCACCCCGCTCGCTGACGCTCGGAGCTCCATTGGGGCATGGGCGACGACCGATGGGCCGCGGGCGCTTGGCTTACTTCTTCGTCGCGGTCATGGACTCGCGGGTGGTTTCCTCGAGGAAGAGGATGCAGCCGCACGAGACGCAGCGGGTGAGTTCGCCGTGGCTGAGCAGCGCGGACATGGTCTCGACGGGCAGCGACATCATGCAGGCGCCGCAGGTGAACTCGTGGCGCTTGCGGTCCTGGACCTCGATGGGGGCCATGGCCTCGTCTTCGAGGCGCTCGACGAGTTCCTCGTAGGTGCCCATGACGGTGCCGGGGACGCTGCCGACGAGCTGCTCGCGTTCGGCCTTAAGTTCGTTGAGCTTGTCGCGGATCTCGGCCTCGCGCTGCTCGCGGTCCTGCTGGGCGACGCCCTTGACCTTCTCGCGTTCGCCCGCTGCGGACTCGAGCTCGGTCTTGCGGGCCCTGAGGGCCTCGATCTTCTCCATGAGCTCGAGGGCCTTGGTCTCCTGCTCGGTCTTCTGCTCCTTGTAGGTGTTCATCTCCGTGAGCAGGGCCTTGTATTCCTTGTTGGTGCTCGCGGCGTTCATGCGCTCGCGGAGGCCCTCGATCTTCTCGTTGAGGCGGGCGGCCTCGCCCTCGGCATCGGCCGCCTCGGCGGTCATCTGCTTGAGCTGGCGATCGATTGTGGAGCGCTGGGAGTTGATCGTTTCGAGGTGGCCGACCTGCTCACCAAAGAACCGCTCCGCGGCCCTGAGTCGCGCCTGCAACCCGTTGATCTGCTGGTCCACCCGGAAGACGCGAAGCAACTGGTCCGTCACGGTCATGCACAGTCCCCGTGGTCCCGCGCCCGCCGCCGCCTTTGGAGCCCTGCGCGGCACCGGGTCAGGCCTCTTGATGCAGTCTAGCCACTCCCGGGGGGCGGCGGACACCCCGGTCCAGAAACAGGCCCACTTCATGGCCCTTCGTCCCGGCCTAGGCGGCCATTTCTTGCGCTCCGCAGCGCCCTCCGGACGCACACTCGCTCTGTTGCGGCTCCGCCGGGGTGAACCCGGCGGGCCTGAAGGGACCGAAGCGGCTGCGCCCCGGGCATGGCCGCCTCTAGCTGGGCCAAATGAGGATCCAGAAGGCGAGGGGCGCGACGAGGAGCACCGAATCGAGCACGTCCAGGACGCCCCCGAACCCGGGCAGGCTCTGGCCCATGTCCTTGCGTCCGGCGTCGCGCTTCAGGAGGCTTGCCAGGAGGTCGCCGAACTGGCCCACGAAGGCGAAGACGGCGCCGCAGGCGGCACCGAACCAGAGGGCGACGGGGCCGGTGCCCGTGCCCCAGCCGGCGGTTTCGTTCAGGAGCCAGACGCCCACGGCACCGATCACGGCGCTGAAGGCGACGCCTCCCCAGAGTCCTTCCCAGGTTTTGCCTGGGCTGAGCCAGGGGGCGAGCTTGTGCTTGCCGATGGCCCGGCCCGTGAAGTAGGCGCCGATGTCGCATGACTTGGTGACGAGGAGGACCCAGAGCAGGACCCAGGCGGAGTGCTCGCGACGGATGGCGCAGAGGAAGCCCAACAGGACGCCGATGTAGGCGTAGGCGAGCAGGGCTCCCCCCGCGGCGGCGACCATGCCCTCGACCTGCTTGTTCCGGGCGTAGTAGACGAGCGAGCCGACGAGCACAAGGCCCATGGCGGTGTGGGCGGTCATGACCCCGGTGAAGGCGTCGGCGCCGATGGGGCTGACCGCGGTCAGCAGCAGCCCGACGACCGCGAGCCCGCAGGTGAGGACGGTGGAGGCGGCGACGCCCTTGGCCCGGAGGATGCGCCCCAGTTCGCGGGCGGCCATGATCCCGAGCAGGAGCAGCACGGGGACGAGCAGGAGCGCGGGCGGGAGGGTGCGGCCCTCGTCGAGGAAGGGTCGGGGCCACCAGTCGGGGGCGGGCTGGGCGTCGAGCCACTCGTCGAACCAGACGGCAGCGATGACCAGGGCGATGAAGACGAGGCCGAAGGTGAGGCGGAGCTTCAGCACGCCCCACCCGCTTCCCCATCCGCTTCCGCTCGCGCCGCTTTGTCCGGCACCGGGCCTGCCGGGTGTTCGTCGCTTTCGAGGCCCCCGAAGCGGCGGACGCGCCCCGCGTAGGCCCGGATGGCGGCGCGGAAGGCCTCGGCGCCGAAGTCGGGCCAGCAGGTGTCGGTGACATAGAGCTCGGCGTAGCTGACCTGCCAGAGCAGGTAGTTGCTGAGCCGCATCTCGCCGGCGGTGCGGACGAGGAGATCGGGGTCCGGCAGGCCGGCGGTGGAGAGACGCGAGGCGAAGGCGTGCTCGTCGATCGCTTCGGGGTCGACCGTGCCCGCAGCGACGTCGCGGGCGAGGGCCCGGGCAGCGGCGACGATCTCGGCGCGGCTGCCATAGTTGATGGCGAGGCAGAGGGTGCTGCCGGTGCAGTGGGCGGTGGCGCCGGTGAGCCCGTCGAGGGCGTCGAGGACCTCCTCGGGCATGCCCTCGCGCTCGCCGATGACGCGGACGCGGACGTTCTCGTGCACGAGTCGGTCGCGTTCGCCCTCTGCATAGGCGGTGCAGAGGGTCATGAGGGCGTCGATCTCGTCGCGGGGGCGTTTCCAGTTCTCGCTGCTGAAGGAGTAGAGGGTGAGGGCCTCGACGCCGAGGTGGCCGCATTCTTCGACGACCTCGCGGACGGCGCGGACGCCGTTGCGGTGGCCGAAGCTCCGGGGGAATCCGCGTTCGCGGGCCCAGCGTCCGTTTCCGTCCATGATGACCGCGACGTGGCGCGGGATGCGTTCCGGGTGAACATCGGGAAGGTATCGGAGGGGGTCGGCACCGGGGACGCGCCGGCGGATATCGGCGAGAGCGGCGGCGACGGTGGGGTCCTCGGGCGATGGCCAGCCCGCGCGGACGCCTGTGTCGATCTTGCCTGGCCCGTCTGTCACGCTCACGGCCTTCGTCATTTCGATCAGTCCACGATGGTCTGGGCCCGGTCGGGGCCCACGCTCGCCACCTTGACGGGGACGCCGACGAGGCGCTCGATGAGCGCGAGGTACGCCTGCGCACCCTCCGGGAGTTCGTCGCGGGTGGTCGCCTTCTCGGCGATATCGGCGGGGAAGCCCGGGACCTCGAGGTAGACGGGCTCGGCGCGGGTGAGGTCGGCGGCGTCGGGTGGGAAGCGGTCGGTTTCGGCGCCGTCGATGCGGTAGGCGGTGCAGACCTTGAGGGTGTCGAAGCCTCCGAGGACGTCGAGCAGCATGACGGCGAGTTCGCTGACTCCGTTGATCATGGCGGAGTAGCGGACCGCGACGAGGTCGAGCCAGCCGCAGCGGCGCGGGCGGCCGGTGGTGGTCCCGTACTCCCGGCCCCGCTCGCGGATGCGTTCGCCGTCGGCGTCGAAGAGCTCGGTGGGCATGGGTCCGCCGCCGACGCGGGTGGAGTAGGCCTTCATGACGCCCACGACGCGGGTGAGGCGGTGGCCCGGGACGCCGGTGCCGGGGCCGATGCCCAGGACGGAGGCGTTGGAGCTGGTGACGAAGGGGTAGGTGCCATGGTCGACGTCGAGGAGCGTCGCGTTGGCGCCTTCGAAGAGGACGCTCTGGCCCCGGCCCAGCATGTCGTGCAGGAGGTAGGTGGTGTCGACGATGCGGGGGCGCAGGGTCTCGCCCCAGGCGAGGGCTTCCTCGGTGATCAGGGCGGCGTCGAAGGGCTCCCAGTGGACGCCTGCGGTGGCGGCGAGGCCTCGGAAGAGGGCGTTCTTGATGGAGCAGGCGATGGCGACCTTTTTCCGCAGTTCGTCGGGGCGGAGGAGGTCGCCCACGCGGACGCCGGTGGCGCGGGTGACCTTGTCGGCGTAGGCGGGGCCGATGCCCCGGCGGGTGGTGCCGATCTCCTGGCTCGTGCCGGCACCGACGCGGGGGCCGGTGAGGCCGACCTTGAGGAGTTCCTCGCGCAGGCCGTCCTCCGCCTTGTGGTAGGCGAGCACGACGTGGGCGCGGTCGGAGACGACGAGGCCCGAGGTGTCGACCCCGCGCTTGGCGAGGCCCTCGAGTTCCTCGAGGAGGCGGGAGGGATCGACGACGACCCCGTTGCCCACGACGGCGCGGGTGCCCGGGTGGAGGATCCCGGACGGGACAAGGTGCAGCGCGAAGCGTTCGCCCTTGACGACGACGGAGTGCCCGGCGTTGGCGCCCCCGTTGAAGCGGACGACCGCGTCGTGCTCCGCAGCGAGCATGTCGACGACCTTGCCCTTGCCCTCGTCCCCCCACTGCAGCCCGACCACTGCGGAGCAACGCCCGCTTCCGGCCCCCGCCCAGCCTCCCGTTCCTCGCCCGTCGCTCAACGCTGGTTCCCCTTTCGCCGGATCATCCCGGCCCGGTCCGACGCGGACGATACGCAGTCGCTCGCGCCACCCCCAATGGCGGGCGGCCCGGGACCTGATCTTCTCGGACGATCGGGGTCCCCCCTATCCGTGCGCCGCATCGCCCCATCCGCCCCCACCCCTTCCAACCGCTTCATCCGCTCCACCGTCCCGGGGGTTGATTCCGCATGAAGGCGTCAGGGCCGAAGTTGCGCCCCCGGACGCGCCGATGACCGCACGGGAGGTGAGCCGGGGCCAGGGCCCGGCCGGAGCACCATGTCGGATTCCACAACCGTCCGCATCATGTGCCCCAACCTGGTCTGCCGCAAGATCCTTGCGGTGCCCAAGACGGCGCGCGGCAAGACCGTGCGCTGCAAGGTGTGCGCGACGATCATCCGCATCCCGCAGGAAAAAGACGCTGGGGCGGACGCGCCGCAGTCCGGCAAGAAGGCCGGCTGATCCGTTCGTCCGCCGAATACGCGGCGCCCTATAGGGGCGGCTGCTCCTCGTCCTCGTCGTCCCCGAAATCGAAGTCGAACTCCACGACGCTGCTGTCGTCGGGGTCTGAGCTCAGGCCCACGTCGTCCATGAGCCCGCCACCGGACTTGGGGCCTTCGCCCGCGGCCCGGGCGGCGCCCACGCGCCCCACGCGGGTCGGCTCCTCCGACTGGTCGTCCGTGGACTCGTCGCTGCCCACGGGCTTGCCCCGGCGGTGCATCTCCGCAGCGTCGACCACCTCGGGCTCGCCATCGACGCGGACGACGAAGACGAGCGGGCCGACGGTGAGGACGTCGCCCGCTTCGAGGGCGACGGAGCCTTCGACCTTCTGCCCGTTGACGAACGTCCCGTTCCGCGAGCCCAGATCGCGCACCGAGAGGCTGTCGCCCTCCTGCGTGATCTCGCAATGGCGGCGCGAGACATCGACCGCGGGGACCCGAAGGTTGCAGTCCGTCTGCCGGCCCACCACCGTCCGCGGGCGCCGCAACGGCACATTCGACGAACGACCGTCCTGCTGAACCCGGACCAGTGCCACATCCACGAGGGCTACCCTTCCCATCAAGTGCCGCCCAAGCGTCGAGACCCTCCCGCAGGCAAGATGCCCCTGTCGGCCCGGACCCTGAGCGTGATACACGATAGATCCCTCCCCATCCTCACGCAACGCCACGAAACCCCCGACCCAAACACGACCCCCACTTCGCACCCGCTCGGGGCCCCTCGGGCCGGTGGCGGGGCGCGGTCGCTGTACATCCACATCCCGTTCTGCTTCCACAAGTGCCACTACTGCGACTTCTACTCCATCGTCGACCGCCAGGACCGCCAGGCCCCGTTTACCGACCGGCTGATCGCGGAACTGGAGGCGCTGGCACCGCACGCGAGCACGCTCGACACCATCTTTGTCGGTGGCGGGACGCCCACGCTGCTCCGCCCGGACCTGTGGGAGCGCCTGCTGGCGGCGCTGCACGGGCTTTTCCGGGTTTCCGCGTCGGCCGAGTTCACGGTCGAGGCCAACCCGGAGACCATCACCTCGGAACTGGCGGGCCTGCTGGCGGGGGGCGGGGTGAACCGCATCTCCGTCGGGGCCCAGTCGTTCAACGAGAAGCACCTCAAGACCCTCGAACGCTGGCACGACCCGGCGAAGGTCGGGCGGGCGATCGAGCTGGCCCGGGACGCGGGGATCGCCCGCCAGTCGCTCGACCTCATCTTCGCGATCCCGGGGCAGACGCTCGAGGACTGGGCGCGGGACCTCGACACCGGGCTCGCGCTCGGGACGACGCACCTCTCGGCGTACAACCTGACCTACGAGCCCGCGACCGCCATGACCGCCCGCCTGCAGAAGGGCGAGTTCGAGCCCACCGACGAGGACCTCGAGATCGACATGCTCGAACTGCTCGTTGAGAAGACGGGGCGGGCGGGGCTCGGGCGCTACGAGGTCTCCAACTTCGCGGCCCCGGGCGACGAGTGCCGGCACAACCTCGCCTACTGGCGGCAGCACGACTGGCTGGCGGCGGGCCCCAGCGCCAGCGCCCACATCGCTGGCCACCGCTGGAAGAACACGCCCCGCCTCGCGGATTACTTAGCGAACAACAACGCGGGCCTGCCACCCATCACCGACCACGAGGGGCCCGACCCCCGCAGGGCGCTCGCGGAGCGGATCATGACGGGCCTGCGCCTTCGCGAGGGGCTCGATCGCCAGGCGATCCTCACCGCCGCAGCCAGCATCGACGCCGACACCCACACCCGCCTCGCCCGGGCCATCGACACCCTCGACGCCGCGGGGCACACCCTCCCGCACTCGACCCACCTCCGCCTCACCCACGAGGCCCTCCTGCAAGCCGACGGCCTCGCCGCCAACCTCATGCACGCCATCGACCCCGACTGAGATCTCGCATTCACCGGTGCCACTACCCGGCTTTGCGGGTAGTGCGTCACACCACAAACCTCCTCGTCACCACCCAATCCAGAACCCAAGCGATCGCAATCCGTCGGTCCCCAACCCCACCCACACCCCCCCCGGTGCCCCGACCCGCCGCAAAGCGGCGCGTCGGGCCGAAACCACCGAGGGTAACTAACCCACCCAGCACGCCCATCCAAAAGGGGGGTGCGGGGGCGTCGCCCCCGCCTCCGCAAGCTCCGCGTGTCCACCACCCGCCGCTCCGCCCAAGCCACTTGTCGATGACGCTCGATCTACGCCGGCCGCACGAGATCAAACGCCACCCGATACCAAGTCCACGCGTCTTCCAACGGTTCCCTGATCGCACAGCCCCATGGCAGGGAATCGACAAGCCACATCCTCAGTAGCTCATGTGCTGTCGACGCTCTTCCCGCGTCGATATCGGCAAGCATCGTTTGCAGCAACCGCTCAACAGACCGAAGCTGGTCCTCTCTGACACCTTCACGCGACGGCGCTGCATCGATGACAGCCGCGATGACCGCGCGAATGACGAGCTTTGCCCGCTCCCTTTGGCCGGTCGTCGCCAAGTGCCCCCCCTACTTCTCCGGCACCCCCAGCCCCAACCTTCCCAGAACCTTCTTCAAGTCCTTCGGCATCGGGCTCCGCACATCCAGCGTCTCCTCCGTCACCGGGTGCTCGAAGACCAGCCGGTGCGCGTGCAGGGCCACGCGCGTGTGCGCCCCCGCCACCCGGTTCGGCGAGTAGACCATGTCGCCCAGCAGCCCCGCCCCCACCGACGCCAGGTGCACGCGCACCTGGTGCAGGCGCCCGGTCACCGGGCGAGCCTCGATCAGCGCGCCCAGTTCGTTCGCCTCCAGCGTGCGGTACGCGGTCACCGCGGGCTTGCCGGCCCGGGCGATCCGGGCGAACTTCTCGGAGGTGTACTTGTCCTTGCGCTTCAGTTCCTCGATGATCGCGCGCTTGATCACGCCCTCGGTTTCGCGGGGGGTCTTGTGCACGATGGCCCAGTAGTACTTGCCGACCGCCCGGGTCTCGAACTCGGCCCGGAGCCCGTCGTAGGCGTTGGCGGTCAGGGCGATGATGACCAGGCCGCTTGTGTCGCGGTCGAGCCGGTGCACCAGCCCGAAATCCCGGGCCTTGCCCAGGTTCTGCAGGCGGTCCCCGTAGCGGGCGAAGAGCCCGTTCAAGAGCGTGTCGTGCTGGTGGCCCACGCCCGGGTTGGTCACGACGCCCGCCGGCTTGTCGACGACGACGAGGTGCTCGTCCTCGTAGCGCACGCCGAAGGTGACCCGCTCATTCGCCTCGATCGAGAGCACGGACATCGTCAGTTTCCCATCCCGTTGCGGGCGCTTGCCCCACCAGCCCCACTACCACCACCACCAGCACCACCGTTACCACCCCCACCGCTCTTGCAGGCCTCGTGGTCGAGGTACCAGCGGAGGACGCCGGCGAGGGGCCGGAGCGACTCGGGGGTGGCGGTCCGGGCGAGCCTGCGGACCGCGGCGCCGTGCTCGCCTATGCCCATGACGCAGATGAGGCGGCTGGCGCGGACGAGGTTGCTCGTGAGGCTCAGGGCGGCATCGCCCGCGACGCGTGCGGGCTGGACGAGGCCCCGGTCGATGAACCCCTCGTCGTGGACACCATCGATGGTGCCCCCCTCGTCGACGCCCAGGACGACGCAGTCGAGCCGGTCGTGGCCCTTCTCGCGCCAGGCGAGGGTCTCGAGGAGTTCTTTCTCGTAGCGGGCAGCGCCGTCGGGCAGGTGGGGGCGCATCGCGTGGACCTGGCGGGGGGGGATGCCGGCGTGGTCGCCCAGGAGGTCGCGGACGGTGCCGATGGTGCTGCGGTCGTCTTCCTCGGGGACCGCGACCTCGCTGGTGATCCAGAGGTGGGTGCGCTGCCAGGGGAGCTCGCGGTACTGGGGGTCGGTCATGAGGCGCATCGCGAGGCGCTGGGCGGCCCGCCCGCCGGACATGGCGAGGTGGAAGTCGCCGAAGGCGCGGACGCAGTTGCTGGCCTGTGTGAAGACATCCCCCGCGATCTCGTCGAGGAGGTCCTCGATGGTGGGACGGACGACCACGTCCCCCGGGAGCAGGGGCGCGGGGGGGGAGGTGGGCTCGACGAGCTCTGGCGGGGGATCACCCGGGAAGGACATCGTCCTATTGTGCCCGGCCCGACCGCCCCGAACCACCCGGGGGCCGGAATCCGGCCCGCCAGCCCACCCGAGCCCACCGCACCCCACCCCGCCCCGCCCCACCCCGGAGTCTCCCCAGCGTGCGCACGACCGCCCGGATCATCGACGCGAACGCGAACCGCTGCCGTGAAGGGTTGCGGGTGCTGGAGGACGTGGCGCGGTTCACGCTGAACGACGGGGCGCTGGCGGAGGAGCTGAAAAACCTGCGCCATGCGGTCACGGAGGGGGTTTCGGGGCTTTTGCCGACGGATCTTGGGCTGGCGCAGCGGGATGCGGAGGGGGATGTGGGTCGGGAGGTGTCGACCGAGGGGGAGCGGTCGAGGCCGGACCTGCGGGCGGTGGCTCGGGCGGCGGCGGGGCGTGTGGGGGAGGCTCTGCGGGTGCTGGAGGAGTGCGCGAAGGTTTCGGGGGGCGCGGGGGCGGGGTTCGAGGCGGTGCGGTACCGGGCGTACGACGCTGGGGCGCGGGTGGTGGGCTCGCTGGTGCCCCGGGCGCCGCAGTGGGCGCTCTGCGTGCTGGTCACGGAGTCCCTGTGCCGGCGTCCCTGGCTGGAGGTGGCGGAGGGATCGGTGGCGGGCGGGGCGGACTGCGTGCAGCTGCGGGAGAAGAATCTGCCGGTGCGGGCGCTGATCGATCGGGCGCGGGCGCTGGTGGAGATGGTGGGCGGGCGGGCGACGGTGGTGATCAACGACCGGCCCGAGGTGGCGCTGCTGTCGGGGGCGGGGGCGGTGCACCTGGGTCAGTCGGACCTGAGCCCGGCGGAGGCGCGGGCGATCGCGGGGCCCGGGCTGGTGGTGGGCGTGAGCTGCTCCTCGGCGCCGGAGGCGGCGCGGGCGGTGCGGGACGGGGCGAGTTACCTCGGGCTCGGGGCGATGTTCGCGACGGCGAGCAAGGCGAACCCTTCGGTGCGGGGGCCGGCGTTGATCGGGGAGGTGATGAACGATCCCGGGGTTGCGAATATACCGCACCTGGCGATCGGGGGGATCGGCCCGGAGAACGCGGGGCAGGTGGTGCGGGCGGGGGCGCGGGGGCTGGCGGTGAGCTCGTGCGTGTGCGGGGCGGGGGACCCCGAGGCGGTCTGCCGGGAGCTGCTGCGGGTGGCGGGCGGCGCGGGGAGCCGGTAGCCCGTACGATCTGGGCATGCCGATTGAATACAAGGAACGGGTTCTTTCGAACGGGCTGCGCGTGGTGGGCGAGGTGGACGCTGCGGCGCACTCCGCGGCGGCGGGGTTCTTCGTGCGGACGGGGGCTCGGGACGAGGCGCCGGCGTTGATGGGGGTGAGCCATTTCCTCGAGCACATGATGTTCAAGGGGACGGAGAGCATCGCCGCGGACGCCTTGAACCAGCGGTTCGACGCGATGGGGGCGCGGAACAACGCGTACACGACGAGCGAGATGACGTGCTTCCACGCGCACGTGATCCCGGAGCGCGTGGGCGAGGTAGTGGACCTCCTTGGGCAGATGATGCGCCCGGCGATCCGCGAGGACGACTTCACGATGGAGAAGGGCGTCATCCTCGAAGAGATCGCGATGTACAAGGACAACCCGTTCTTCGTGCTGTACGAGGAGACGATCGACCGGCACTACCGGGGGCACCGGCTGGGGCACCGGGTGCTGGGGACCGCGGAGACGATCACGGACCTGAAGCGGGACGAGATGATGGGGTACTTCGTCGATCGGTACTCCGCGGACAACTCGGTCGTGAGCGTGGCGGGGCGTGTCGATTTCGACGCTGCTTGCGAGCAGATCGATCGCGTGTGCGGGGGGTGGCAGGCGACCGGAGCGACGCGGGACACGGCGCGCCCCGCGACGGGGGCGGGCGGGTTCACGATGACCGACGCGGGGCTGAGCCGGGTGTACATGCTCGGGCTGAGCCCGGCGCCGAGCGGGCAGGACGACCGGCGGTACGCCGCGGCGCTGGCGAGCCAGGTGCTCGGGGCGGGGGACAACAGCCGTCTGCACTGGGCGCTGATCGACACGGGGCGGGCGGATGAGGCGCAGGCGGCGTACGACGGGCACGACGGGTGCGGCGACTTTTTCGTCTACGCGAGCTGCGATCCCAAGCGGGCGGACGAGGTGTGGGAGACGCTGGTGAAGGAGGCGCGGAACCTGTCCGAGTCGCTGGACGAGGACGACCTGGTGCGACTCCGCGCGAAGGTCGCGACGGGGGCGACGGTCGGGGGCGAGCGGCCCAACGATCGCATGCAGCGCCTCGGGCGCCAGTGGATGACCAAGCGGCGCTATTTCAGCCTGGAAGAAGAGCTGGCGCTGATCAACGCGGTGACGGTCGCGGATTGCCGGGCGGTGCTGGCGGAGTTCCCGGTCGAGCCGACGACCTGGGGGCGGCTGGGTCCGGGGTGAGGCGTGGGGCGCGGCTGAGCACTCGGCCCGACGCGCCCTGCGGGCGGGTCGGGGCACCGTTCGCGTGCGATCCCGGGAATCAGGCGGCGAGCGTCGGGGTGAAGGCTCGGACGAGGTTGCCGCCTTCGCCCCGCGCCGCCTGCAGGGCCTTGGTCGAGGCTGCGGTGAGGCGGTCGGCGGTGCCATAGAAGTCGAAGGACTCGCCCTCGGCGCAAGCGATGCCGATCGAGACATTGATCACGGGGCCGGTGTCGCCGGGCTTGGCGTCGGGGAGCCAGTTGCGGGCGACCTTCTCGACGTGGGCGCGGAACTCCTCCGCGACGCGGGCGGCGTCCCCTCGCGGCGTTCCCGGGAGGATGACCGCGAAGGAGGCGGTGCCCAGGCGGCAGACGACGCCCCCGAGGGGCTCGAAGTGGTTGTTGAGGGTGGCGACGCAGGAGACGACCGCGTCGTCGGCGGCGGTGGAGCCGTGCAGGCGGGCGGTCTCGGCGATGCCATCGGCGGCGATGGTGACGAGCGCGAGCGGCTCGCCCTTGAGGTGCGCGTCGCGGAAGCTGGCGCGGACCACCGCGTCGAAGCCGATGCGATTGAGGGCCCCGGTAAGGGCGTCGGCGTCGCTCGACTGGATGATGCCCTCGAAGCGGTTGAGGGAGAGTGATTCGCGGCGCTCGCGCTTGGCGAGGTCGAGGAGGCGCTTCTGGGCGTCGTTGATGACCGCGTCGGTGTTCTTGTAGGTGCCGGTGTCGAGGCTGAAGAGGGCGGTGAGCTCCTTGGTGCCGGCGTTGATGCGCTTGAGAATCTCGTCGGACTGGGACTCGGTGATGCGGAACCACTCGCGGAGGCGCTTGTAGAAGACACGCATCGCGGGGGCCGCCTCGTCGGCGGTCAGCACATCGTGGGCGAGGTTCCCCGCGGCGACCGCCTTGGCGGTCTGGGCGTGCTCGCTGGGCGAGGCGGTGGGCTTGGCGTGGTAGCGGATCGGGATGGTGAGCTGGAGCGGGAGCTTCCACCGCTCCGCGAGCATCGCGCCGATCTCGGGGTGCTGCAGTTCGAGCGAGGCGAGCTCGGCCCGGCAGAGTCGGTTGTGGTCCTGACCCGCGTCCTGCAGGACGCTGACATAGTCGCGGTCGAGGGCCTTGAAGAGGGCGACCATGCCGATGTCCTGGAGGAGCCCGGCGAGGAAGGCCTCGTCGGCGCAGTTGAGCTCCGCGACCTCCGCGATCACCTTGGCCCCGACCGCGGTGAAGAGGCCCCGACGCCAGTAGCTCTGGAAGTCGAAGCCGTTGGCCTTGCTGGTGTCGACCGCGGAGACGAGGCTGAACCCGAGGGCGAGGGTCTTGACCGGCCCGAGGCCCAGCATGACGAGGGCCTTCTCGATGGTGGCGCAGGGCTGGCGAAGGCCGTAGAACGAGGAGTTGACCGTCCTCAGGATCTTGGCGGCGAGGCCCTGGTCGCGCTGGATAACTTCCGCGAGGTCGTCCATGCGGACCTCGTCGTTGCCCGTGAGCTCGATGACCTGTGCCGCGACCGCCGGCAGCGACGGGAGCGTGGGGCAGGCCAGCACATTCTCGAGCAGTTCTGAGTTCATGTCTTCAGGCCCTCATCGATCGGCGCGCACCGGGGGGCGCGTGCCCAGTCCTGCCACCGGTATCGGTTGGAGAGACAGCGGGGCTGAGGGGCAGCGGGCGAAACCGCCCCATCGGGCGGGCTCACGCGCCGCCTGCGCCGGTCCGGTCGAGTGCCGCGAAGAAGGCGGCAGCGCTGGCCGGCACCCGCCCGATCCGGGTGGTCGCCCAGGCATGCAGCAGCCGGACCGCCCGGAGGACCGCGGGGGTGGGCGGATTTCCGGATGGAGTCTCATCGTCCTCCGCGATAAGGCGGAGCAGGTCGACGGTCTCGCGCCGGACGCGCCACGGGCCCGGGGTGGGGGTGAGCGGGTCGTCTCGCTGGGCTCGGGTGAGGGGCTGGGGCCCGGGATCGGGGATGAGCCCGCCCGCGGCAAGGTCGAAGCCCAGCGTGGCGGCGTCGGGCAGTTCACCCCCGGTTTCGGCGTCCCGGTCGAGGCGGGGCGCGAAGCCTGTGTCGTTCAGGAGCGCCCACTGGAAGCGGAGGATCGCGTGGGGCGCCGCGTCGGGCTCGCGGAGGGCGGTGAGTAGGTCGGCGAGGGCGTGGAAGGTCCGGGGGTGGGGGTCGTGCGTGTCGAGCAGGCGAGCGGTCAGTTCCGCGGCGTAGAGGGCGGTGTTGAGGGCGGGCAGGGCGCGGCGGAGGTGGGTGTGGGGGTCGGTGAGGTCCCAGGAGCCCAGGAGGTCGAGGTCCTTGGCGGGGCGGGCGTAGAGCTGGATCTCCGCTCGGGTCAGCAGTTCGACGCCCCCGGAGAAGGTGGACTTGGGGCGTTTGCTGCCCTTGGCGAGGGCGCGGACGAGGCCATGGCGGAGGGTGAGCATGACCACGGTCTGGCTGGTTTCCGACCAGTCGTAGTGGCGCAGGCAGATGGCGTCGTCGGTCTCGGGGGGCACGGGGGGATGGTTGGCGGGGTCGGGGGCGGGCGCGGGGTGTCGGGGTCGGGTATCGTTGCCCCCATGCGTTTTGAGCTGATCGACAGGGTGGTGGAGCGCAGCGACGACCGGCTGGTGGCGATCAAGCTCGTCAGCCGGGCGGAGGAGTACCTGCAGGACCATTTCCCGACCTTCCCGGTGCTTCCGGGGGTGATGATGCTGGAGGCGATGGTGCAGGCGGGTCGGGCGCTGGTGTCGGGGAGGCTTGATCCGGGGGCGGCGCCCCTGGTGCTGGGGGAGGTGCGGGCGCTGAAGTACGGGAAGTTCGTGATGCCCGGAGCGTCGCTCCGGGTGGAGGTGGGGCTGCGGGGCGAGGTGGGGGCGGACGGGGCGTGCGAGATCGACGCGAAGGCGTTTCTGGTGGAGGCGGACGGGAGCGAGGGGGGCGTGGCGGCTTCGGGGCGGCTCGGGCTGAGGCCGGCACGGGGGGTGGTGGCGGGTGCCGAAGCAGGTCCGGGAACGGGGGCGGGTGGAGCGGTACACTAGAGGTTCTTCCCGTGGCTGTCGGGTGATCGGCGGGGCGGGGGTTGGTTTGGCAGGGCTGTTTCCGCAGGGCCTGTTCCGCAGCAGTACAGGGGTCATGATGGATCGCGACGAGATCTTCTCCAAGGTTCAAGAAGTGCTTGTGGACGCCCTGGCGGTGGACGAGGACGAGGTGACGCCGGAGGCGACGATCTTCGGTGATCTCGGGGCCGAGTCCATCGATGTCCTGGACATCGCGTTCAAGCTGGAGCAGGCGTTCGGGTTCAAGATCGCTCAGGGGGAGCTCTTCCCCGAGGGCGTGATGAACGACCCGGCGTACGTGCAGGACGGCAAGGTGACGGAGAAGGGGATGGCGGAGCTGCAGGGCAAGATGCCCCACTTCGACATGGACAAGCTGAAGGACGACCCGCGCCTGGAGACGATCCAGAGCATCTTCACGGTCGAGACGCTGGTGCGGTTCGTGGAGCACAAGCTGTCGAAGGCCTGAGGGGTCGCGACCACTCGGTCTCCGCGATCTCAGGATCGCGGCTCTGATTGTGGGCGCTGGCTCGGGCGAGGGATTCCGCGATCTCACGATCGCGGCTCTGACGGGGTGGCATCGTGCGGTGGATGTGGATTGATCGCGTGGTGGAGCTGGTGCCGGGCAAGCGGCTCGTGGCGATCAAGAATGTCTCGCTCGCGGAGGAGCACCTGCACGACCACTTCGAGGCGGTCGTGGGGGCTTCCGGTGAGGTCGTGCGGCCCGCGATCCCGGTGATGCCGGCGAGCCTGATCCTGGAGGGCGTGGCCCAAACCGCGGGGGTGCTCGTCGGGCACGCGGAGGGGTTCAAGCAGAAGGTCGTGCTCGCGA
>DAIQNV010000003.1:0-67425 GCA_036788215.1 Phycisphaerales bacterium
GCCAAGCAGGTGATTCATCGCCTGGCGGGGTGCTGGCGGCACTGGGGGGAGACGCACGGGTACTTTGACTCGAAGGCGGATGCGCAGGCGTTCTACGACGAGCTGGCGTACATGCTGACGCACCAGATGGCGGCGCCGAACTCGCCCCAGTGGTTCAACACCGGCCTCGAGTGGGCGTACGGGATCAACGGGCCGGCGCAGGGTCACTGGATCGCGGACCACAAGACGGGCGAATTGCGCCTCGCGGAGGATGCGTACACGCACCCGCAGCCTCACGCGTGCTTTATTCAGAGCGTGAGCGATGACCTCGTCAACGATGGCGGGATCATGGGTCTTTGGACGCGTGAGGCTCGGCTCTTCAAGTATGGGTCGGGGACGGGGACGAACTTCAGTTCGCTGCGGGCGGAGGGTGAGCCCCTGTCGGGCGGCGGGAAGTCTTCGGGCCTGATGAGCTGGCTGAAGATCGGCGACCGGGCGGCGTCGGCCATCAAGAGCGGCGGGACGACGCGGCGGGCGGCGAAGATGGTGTGCCTGGACATGGACCACCCGGACATCCACTCCTTCGTGAACTGGAAGGTGCGGGAGGAGATCAAGGTGGCGGCGCTGGTCGAGGGGATGAAGGCGATCGCGGGGACGAAGGCGAGCGGGCTCGACAACGAGACGATCGGGGAGACCGCGGCCCGGCTGGGGCTGAAGCTCGATTACGACTTCAACGGCGAGGCGTACCTGACCGTGAGCGGTCAGAACAGCAACAACTCGGTGCGTATCCCGGACGCGTTCTTTGACGCGGTGGACGCGGGGTCGAAGTGGGAGACGCGCTTCCGCACGACGGGGGAGGTGGCGCGGAGCTTTGACGCCCGGGACCTGTGGAACGACATCGCGTACGCGGCGTGGCGGTGCGCGGACCCCGGGGTGCAGTTTGACACCACCATCAACGCGTGGCATACCTGCCCGGCGGGTGGTCGGATCAACGCATCGAACCCGTGCAGCGAGTACATGTTCCTCGACAACACGGCGTGCAACCTGGCTTCGCTGAACGTGATGAAGTTCTACGACTCGAAGACGCGGGCCTTCGATGTGGAGGGGTACGAGCACGCGATCGACCTGTGGACGATCGTTCTCGAGATCAGCGTGTTGATGGCGGCGTTCCCGTCGAGGGAGGTCGCGGAGCTGAGCTGGCAGTATCGCACGCTGGGGCTGGGGTACGCGAACCTCGGGGCGATGCTGATGCAGGCGGGCGTGCCCTATGACTCGGAGGAGGGACGGGCGATCTGCAGTTGCCTGTCGGCGATCCTGACGGGTCGGTCGTATCGGCAGAGCGCGATCTTGGCGGGCGAGCTGGGGGCGTTTGCCGGGTACAAGGCGAACCAGGAGTCGATGCTGCGGGTGGTGCGGAACCACCGGCTGGCGGCGCACGGGCAGGACCGCTCGAGCGACAAGTACGAGAGCCTGCGTATCCGTCCGGTGCCGATCGACCACGGGGTGGTCGAGTCGGGCCGGGTGCCTGTGAAGAACAGCCTGGAGCTGCTGCGGCACGCGACGAAGGCGTGGGACGAGGCGTACACGCTCGGGACCAAGCACGGGTACCGGAATGCGCAGACGACGGTGATCGCGCCGACGGGGACGATCGGTCTCCTGATGGACTGCGACACGACGGGCGTGGAGCCGGACTTTGCCCTGGTGAAGTTCAAGAAGCTGGCGGGGGGCGGGTACTTCAAGATCGCGAACGCGAGCGTGAAGCCGGCGCTCGAGGCTTTGGGCTACACGGGCGAGCAGGTGCGGGAGATGCTGACGTATCTCCTTGGGACGCTCGACCTCGATGTGCCGATGCCCTGCGATGCGGCGGCGGAGAAGGCGGGCGTGCAGCGGGGGATGACGCTCTCGCAGTGGCTGCGGACGAAGGGGGCGAGCGAGGCGGACCTCTCGAAGATCAAGGACGGGCTGCCGGGGGTCTTCGAGCTCGGGTTCGCGTTCAGCGCGTGGGGCCTGGGCGATGAGGCGCTGGAGCGGCTGGGGATCGACCCCGAGAAGGCGAAGGGTGACTTCTCCTTCAACGCTCTGAAGGCTCTTGGGCTGAAGTCGTCGCACATCGAGGTGTTGAACGAGATGGTGTGCGGGACGCAGACGCTCGAGGGGGCGCCGCACCTGAAGGATGAGCATTTGCCGGTGTTCGACTGTGCGAACACCTGCGGGAAGCTCGGGAAGCGGTTCATCGCGCCCGAGGGGCACATCCGGATGATGGCGGCGGCGCAGCCCTTTATCAGCGGGGCGATCAGCAAGACGATCAACCTGCCTCATGACGCGAGCCTCGCGGACATCAAGGGGTGCTACCGGCTGAGCTGGGAGCTCGGGCTCAAGGCGAACGCTTTGTACCGCGACGGGTGCAAGCTGAGCCAGCCCTTGAACGTGAAGTCGGACGCGACGCTTGAGGACGACGAGGACGCGGACGACCTGGCGGCGGCGCTCGACGAGGTGGCGGAGCAGACGGCGGAGGTCGCGAAGGCGGTCTCGGCGGGCGATGCGGCCGCGGCGAGCGAGGAGACGGTGAAGATCGTGCACCGGCCGATGCGTCGGCGGCTGAGCGATACGCGCCGGTCGATCACGCACAAGTTCAATGTCGCGGGGCACGAGGGGTACCTGACGGTCGGGTGCTACGACGACGGCCAGCCCGGCGAATTGTTCATCACGATGGCGAAGGAGGGGTCGACGATCGGCGGGCTGATGGACAGCCTGGGGACCGCGACGAGCGTGGCGCTGCAGTACGGGGTGCCCTTGGAGAGCATGGTGCGGAAGTTCACGCACCAGCGGTTCGAGCCGGCGGGGATGACGACGAACGCGGACATCCCGTTCGCGAAGAGCCTTGTCGATTACATCTTCCGGTGGATGGGGATGCAGTTCATCCCGGGGTATCGCGAGGCGAACGCGCCGAAGCGGGCGTCGAAGTCGGGGACGGGGACGGTTGAACTGGGCGTCGGGCGCATGGGCGCGGAACGGGGCACGCAAGGAGGCCGGTCATGGACGGACGGCGGCGATGCGGATCAGGACGACGGGCAGCCGGTCGGGATGCCGGCGAGCGGCGGGATGGCGACGGGTGGGGCGGGCTCCCGGCGGATCGGTTCGGGCGACGGGACGCAGGGCGCCGTCGGTCACCAGGCTTCGGGCTCGGCCCTCTCGGACGCTCTGGGCGATGCGATGGGGGATGCGCCGCCCTGCGAGGTGTGCGGGACGATCACGGTTCGGAACGGGACGTGCTACCGGTGCCTGAACTGCGGGCACAGCATGGGGTGCAGTTGATGCGTTGACTGGGAGAATCTGACTGCTGGAATCGGGGGGTAATCCTCCCTCCCTCCCTCCCCGCCTCCCGATTCCGCTTGAGCCCCCGGGCGCACCACCACCGCCCGGGGGCGTCTTTTTGCGCTCGCGGGAGGGGGTCGCGGGGGTGTTTTGAAGAAGTGCCAGCAATTTTTGGGAAAAAGTGCTTTGGCGGGGGTGGAGTTGGCTATGCTGTGGTCATCGCGGCTTAAGTGCTGCGGGAGAGACCGAGTCCTAGGTAGGGCGAGAGAGATACCGAACGACACACACCCCTAGGTTTTGGCCTGGGGGTGGTTCGTTTTTGGGGGGGGAAGCCACGAAGCCACGAAGCCACAAAGGGATCGAGGGGTGGGGGGGTCATTGGGATGGGTTGAGGGCTGCTCGGCCTCTTGGGAGGTCGAACAAGGCCGTCGTGCGGGCGTAGGTGGGGCCGCCCATGCGGGCGATGGCGTCGAGGCGGGCGGGGTCGATGTGGAGGCGATCGTTGACCAGGCCCTCGTGGGCGAAGGCGTGGACGACGCGGCCCACGACGAGGTTGGCGCCGCCCGGGGTGCCATCGGCGAAGCGGAGGACATGCTCGGTGCGGCACTCGAAGCCGAACGGGGCCTCGGCGACGCGGGGGGCGGGGATGGCGTGGCTGGGGGTGGGGGTGAGGCCGGTGAGTTCGAACTCGGACTCGCCCTGCGGGAGGTCTTCGCCCGCGGCGGCGACCTGGCGGGCGAGGGCGTAGCTGGCGATATTGACGACGAAGCAGCCGGTGCCTCCCTCACTTTCCGGTAAAGCGTTCGTGAGTGAGTGCTTGGGCGCTCCGTTCAGATCGTTGGCGGGGCAGAAGGAGACGAGCCAGGGCTCGGCGCCGACGCCGTTGAAGAAGGAGTAGGGGGCGAGGTTGTGTCGTCCCTCTCGGTCGACGGTGGAGATGAACCCGATGGGTCTTGGGACGATGGCGCCGACCATGAGTTTGTAGCGTTCGGCGTGGGAGAGTTCGGCGGGGTTGAACTCGACCGTTGGTGGTGTGGGTGCGCGGGTGCTCTGGGGGGAGTTGTTGGAAGATGGCATGGGTGATGGTAGAGGGCGCAGAAAGAGAGCCGACGAGCGCTGGGCCCGTCGGCTCTGGGGCTTCCCAGCGATCTCCGCACTGCCCGTGCTGGGGGTGAGGGTGTCGGGCGGCTCTGGGGGGGCCAGCCCGACGCCAGGCAGTGCGGTCTTGGGGCGACCGCTGGGTCGGTGAGCTTCTCTTCCCGAGGGTCCTTTCGGACCCTGGTTGACTTCCCGTGTGACTGTGGGCGGGTTTCGCCCTCGTCGCCCTGAGGAACGGAGGGTGGGGGGCGGGCTCACGGTCTGTCGCGGAAAAATGTGGCGTGGTTTTCAATCGGGGAAAGTGCCGGTGGGTGGGGTGCTGGGATTCGGGGGTGTCGCGGGCCCGGTTGTGGTGGAAAGCGGGCGCGGGCTGCGGCGTGGGGCGGGCGGTTGTGCAAAGATGGGTCATGGCGACACCGCACCGCGTGACCTGGTCGGCCCTCTTGGGGAAGTGGACCGACTTTGCGAAGTCGGCGGTGGCTCTGCCCACGGAGGGTGAGGGGGGGCGGTGGAGGCGGGCGGTGGCGCCGATCGTTGGGTTGCAGGCGGTGACGCATGCGCTCGGGGAGCTGGGGGAACTGACGGAGCCCAGCGATCGGGCGTCGGCGCTCGACCGGGCGGAGCTGTTGATCCGGACGCACACGAAGGAGCTGCACGAGATCTGGTCGGGGCTGGAGCTGCCTCCGGAGCTGGTGGAGGTTTTGGAGGATGCGGCGGGGGCGCTGGTGCTGGCGTCGTCGGCGGGGCTGGAGTGGATCGTCGAGGCGGAGCGGGCGGAGTTCGGGCATCCGGGGGCGATCGGGGCGGCGGCGGTGGAGATGGGGTTCGGGGGGGATCTCTTTTTGCCGACGCCCGGTGTGCGCCTGTTCCGGGGTTCGGTGGCGGGGTTTGCGAAGGGCCCGGGGGGCGGGGAGCCCGGGGAGATGGTGGAGGCGCTGGTGACGGCGTTTCTGACCGAGCGGGACGAGGGGGCGGTGGGGATGGCGGAGCGGCGCAGCGGGGGACGGCAGGTGTACCGGCAGTTCGACTTTGCCAAGGGCGGCCCGGTGCGGGATGTGATCGCGCCCCTGGACGGTGAGCCTTTGGCGGGTCAGCCTTTGCTGGTGCCTGTGGTCTTGGGTGGTGAGGTGCAGGCGGTGACGCTGCCTCCGAGGGCGGGGAAGGGGATTGAGGATTTGCCGGTGGTGGAGTGGGGGGGGGAAGGGGCAGAGGGGTAAGGGGCGGAGGGGCGGAGATCTCCGGTCTCAGATCTCAGACCTCAGATCTCAGATCTCAGATCTCAGATTCGAGATCTGGGACTTCACGGTCTTGCGCTCAGGGCTTCGCGGAGGTTGGTGGCGGCTTGGGTGAGGGTCGCTTCGGTTTTGCAGAAGGCGAAGCGGAGGAGGTGGCGGCCTTCTTCGGGGTGGCGGTAGAAGGCGGTGGGGGGGATGGTGGCGACGCGGGCGTGCTCGATGAGCCAGTGGCACAGAGCGACGTCGTCCTTGAGGCCCAGGGGCTCTGAGACGCGGGTGTGGTCGGCGAGGATGAAGTAGCCCCCCCGGGGCGGGGCGAAGGTGAAGCCCAGGTCGGTGAGGGTCCGCGCGAGCAGGTCGCGGCGGCGTTGGAAGCTTCTGGAGAAGTCCTTGAAGTAGGCGTCGTGGTCCGGGCCCGGGGTGAGGGCTTCGGCGGCGGCGTGCTGGAGCGGGGTGGCGATCGCGAAGTTGATGAACTGGTGGGCGGCGCGGATGGCGGCGGTGAGGTCGGGGGGGGCGATGGCCCAGCCGATCTTCCAGCCCGTGAGGCTGAAGGCCTTGCCGAAGGAGCCCAGGGTGATGGTGCGTTCGCGCATCCCGGGGAGGCCGGCGATCGAGATGTGCTCCGCGTCGTCGAAGACGAGCCGGTCGTAGACCTCGTCCGCGAGGACGATGAGGTCGTTCTCGATGGCAAGGTCGGCGATGGTCTGGAGTTCAGCGGCGCTGAAGACCTTGCCGGTGGGGTTGTGGGGCGTGTTGACGAGGATGCCCCTCGTCCTGTCGGTGATGGCGGAGGCGAGCTCGGCGGGGTCGAAGGCGAAGGTGCCCTCGGGCTGGTGGCGGAGGGGGACGCAGACCGTGCGGGCGCCGGCGAGGGCGGCATCGGCGGCGTAGGCGTCGTACCAGGGTTCGAAGACGACGATCTCGTCCCCGGGCTCGAAGAGGCCCAGGTGGCATGAGGCGAGGGCGCCGGTGCAGCCGGCGGTGACGGTGATCTCGGTGTCGGGGTCGGGGGTGAACCCCAGAGTGCGGGCGGCGCTGGTCGCGAGGGCCTTCCTGAGGGCGGGGACGCCCGGCATGGGGGCGTACTGGTTGGGGTGGTCGCGCATGGCCCGGTTCGCCGCGTCCTTGATGAAGTCTGGCCCGTCGAAGTCGGGCATGCCCTGGCCCAGGTTGACCGCCCCGGCGGCGGTGGCGCGGGCGGTGATGTCGGCGAAGATGGTGGTGCCGAAGGGGCGGAGTCGTGTGGCGGTGCGCATGGTCTCCGTTGTACCGGAACAGGGCATGGGGTGTGTGTCTCGGCTCGATCCGGGGAGGGCTGAGGTGAACGCCCTTGCGGCGCTTCACGCGAACCGGGGGTGATCCGGCGCGAGGGGTGGGTACGGGGACTGGTGGCGCTGCAACGGACCCCGGGATCGGTCGATGGGGTGGTGTCGCGCCCCGTCCGGGGGCTGGCGCCCGATTCGTTTTCCGCGAGCACTGAACGGACCACGCGCATGAGCCTGAACCAGCAGTCGGATGGGGTTCTCGACCGGTCGCCCGATCAGGACGGGCGTGGGCCCGGGCTGGGCGAGAGGCTCGCGGGCCTGCGCGCCGTCTTCGGGCGGCTGAGCGTGCAGGTGGCGCTGGTGCTGGTTGTGGCGATCGGCGCGACCGCGATCCCGGCGGTCCTTGGTACGAGGCTGGGGTGGTTCGACGGATCGACGCAGGGGCTGGCGCTGGCGATCGGGATCGCGATCGCGTGCGAGATCCTGCTGGCGGGCGGGGTGCTCGGGGTGCTGTACTTCGGCCTGTTCCGGCCCGCGAAGCGGATGCTGGGGGAGATCGGCGAGATCCTGGAGGGCGATGGTGACCTCGGGCGGCGCGTGGAGGTCGGCGGGTGCGTGGAGGTGGAGCAACTGGTCACGCGGTTCAATACGCTGCTCGGGCGCTTCGAGCGGCTGGTCGTGGCGACGAACGGTGTGGCAGAGCAGGTGGGCGAATCGTCGAGCATGCTGTACGAGGCGACGAACGAGCAGGCGCAGAGCCTGAACATGCGTCTGGGCGAAGTGGCGCAGCTCAACGAGATGACGGCGGAGATCCACGGCGCCGCGGAGGGCATCGCGCGGAACGCGACCGCGATCCAGCGGGTCGCGGAGGATGTGCGCGTGCTGATGGAGGCGGGCCGGGGCGAGGCGGACGGGGCCATCGCGGATGTTGAGGCGATCTCCGCGGCGGTCGGCGAGGCGTCGACGAGCATCGCGCTCCTGGGCGACCGGAGCGACGAGATCGGGCGGCTGACGAAGATGATCGACGACATCGCGGAGCAGACGAACCTGCTCGCGTTGAACGCGGCGATCGAGGCGGCCCGCGCGGGCGAGCACGGGCGCGGGTTCGCGGTGGTGGCGGACGAGGTGCGCAAGCTCGCGGATCGCACGAGCCAGGCGACAGCGGAGATCGGGAACTCGATCACCGCGATCCAGAACGAGACCGAGGCGGCGATCGAACGGATCGCGGTGGGCAGCGAGAGCGTGCAGAAGGGCGTGGTCCGCGTGCGGACGCTCGCGGGGAGCCTCGATGAGACGCTCGAGGGGGCCTTGTCGCTGCAGGCGGAGATCGACCAGGTGGCGGCGGCGACCGCTGAGCAGGCGGCGGCGTGCGAGAACTTCATGCAGACGTGCTCTGGGCTGAGCGGGACGATCGCGTCGCTGAGCGGGGCTTCGCAGGTGATCGGGTTGTCGATCAACGAGTTGTCCCAGAAGATCGACCAGCTGAAGAATGTCGTGAAGAGCTCGCAGTTCCGGGCCGCGGACCCGCGGGCCAACGAGGGGCGGGTGCCCCAGCACATCCCGGATCGGCGCGTCGATCCGCGGGGCAACGCCCGCCTCGCGGCGGACTTGGCGACCGAGTCGAACGCCCGGCAGGAAGAGGCGTTCGTGGGCCGGGGCTTCTTCAACAACGCGGCCTGAGCCCACTCTCCGGTCCGGCGAGCGGGCGGGAAGGTCGCCGGTGCCCCCCCCGCAAACGGGCGCGACCGGGGCCCCGCAAACAGGCGCGACGATGCGGTTTCCGGTGGCGTCGATCCCTATAGTGCGCCGCACACACGCGCGGCCCGATCTGGCCCGGGGATCCGGGCGTCGGGCCGGGGCCCGGCCGGCGTTCGGGCGGGCTCCTGCGGGTGGTGGTTCCCGCGGGTCGCGGGGGCCTCAGGGCGACGCTTGAGAAGGGACCTACGCGATGCCGAAGCGGGCCAAAATCAGCATCATCGGAGCGGGCAATGTCGGCGCGACCTGCGCCCACTGGGCGGCGGCGAAGGAGCTGGGCGACATCGTCGTCCTCGACATCCCGGACCGCGAGGGCGTGGCGCAGGGCAAGATGATCGACCTGGCGTGCTGCGGGCCGATCGAGGGGTTCGACTCGTCGATCCGGGGCACGAGCGACTACAAGGACATCGCGCACTCGGACGTCGTCGTGATCACCGCGGGCCTGCCCAGGAAGCCCGGGATGAGCCGTGACGACCTGATCGAGACGAACGTCAAGATCGTGAAGAGCGTGAGCGAGCAGGTGCGGGAGTACGCGCCGGATTCGTGCGTGATCGTGGTCTCGAACCCCCTGGACGCGATGGTGTACACCGCGTGGAAGGCGACGGGGTTCCCGACGAACCGGATCATGGGGCAGGCGGGGGCGCTCGACGTGGCCCGCTTCCGCACCTTCATCGCGTGGGAGATCGGGTGCAGCGTGGAGGACGTGCAGGCGCTGCTGCTCGGCGGGCACGGGGACGACATGGTGCCCCTGCCCCGCCTGACCAGCGTCCACGGCATCCCGGTGACCGACCTCCTGCCGGCGGACAAGATCCAGGCGTGCGTCGACCGGGCCAAGGTGGGCGGGGGCGAGATCGTGAAGCTGATGGGGACGAGCGCCTACTACGCCCCGGCTTCGGGCACGATCCAGATGGTCGAGGCGATCGTGAAGGACAAGAAAAGGATCATCCCGAGTGCCGCCTACCTGAACGGCGAGTTCGGGAAGACCGGGTTGTTCGTGGGCGTTCCGGCGCTCCTGGGCGCGGGGGGCGTGGAGAAGATCGTCGAGTTCAAGCTCGACGCTGAGGAGCAGAAGCTCTTCGAAGAGTCCGCGAGCCATGTTGAGGAGCTCGTGGGCGTGGTGAAGAAGATGTTCCCCGAACTGGCGTGAGTGCCCCGGGAGAGCGAGCGGACACTTGACGCCCGGGCCCTGACGCCCGGGCGTCCTTATGCGCCCCGGGCGTTCGGGTCGTCGTTGGCGCCCTGGGCTTCGTAGCGGGCGATCTTGGCGCGGACCTTGGCTTCCTGCCTTTCGACGTGCTGCTCGAGGATCGCCTGGGCGTCCTCTTTCTCGCCCAGGCTGACGAGCAGGCGGTACATGTAGGGGGCGCGCCCGAGCCATCGCTTCCAGCGGACGATGAACCAGATGAGCGTGGGCGGGAAGAGGATGCCGGCGGTGATCCAGTAGGGGCGGGTCTGCATGCTCAGGGCGAAGATGACGCTGGAGACGCCGACCAGGAGGGCGAGGAAGCCCAGGATGAAGAGGCTCGACTCGTTGACGAGGGTGGCGCGGAGGTTGGTCTTGTTGGCGATGGAGCCCCGCCCGGCCTCGGGGTCGTAGCCCGGTCCGTCGTCGACGATGGGGGGGTGGTGGGGGTGGGCGCGACGGGTGTGGACCTCGTCCTCGGGGGGGTCGTGGTCGATTCTGTCGAGGGCCTCGTCGAGTTCGACCTCCGCGACGGTGTCGTCGAGCGCGGAGTCGGCGTGGTCGATCGGGTCGGTGTCGGCGAGGTCGCGCGGGTTGATGCTGCTGCCTCCGAGCCGGCTGGCGTCGAGGTCGGGGTCGCGATCGAGGCGTTGGCGCTTCATTCCTGCCCTCACGGTACCTGATAAAGGACGGACGGGGCAAGCCCCTGGTGGCTTTCTGAACGGAACGCTCGCGCAGCGGACCTGATGCAGGTGTTGGGGCGGGGGCCCGCCGGGTTGCGGGGAGGGGCCGGATCGGTCGGGCGCTTCGGGCCCGGGTGTGGCCTTCTCGGGGGGAAGGGAGGGGGAAGGGTGGGGTTGGCGACCGCTATACTGCTGCCCCGGCCCCACGGACGGCGTGCGAGGCCCGGTGTAGCCAAGACCCGCGTGACCCGGTCGGGGGCCCGCCTGGAAGCCCAGTCGGGAAATCGACCGATTCTGCAGACCGATACCCCGAGGAGCCCCCGAGATGCTCGATGCGATCGCTCGCCGCCTGTGCCGCCCCGTGCTCGTTTCGACCGCTGTGCTGGCGTTGTGCGCCTCGAGCGGTCTGGCCCAGGAGGGGTCGCGGAACGGTGGTGACACCACGATGAATGAGGGCCCGTCGCAGGGCGGGGCGTGGTCGCCCGACTGGTCGGATGCGGACATTGCTGAGTACGCGGAGAAGCTGATCGGCGTGTGGCGGACCGCGACGCCCATCGAGACCTCGGGCGAGGGCGGGACGAGCGTCGACGTGATGATGCGTATCCACGCGGTGCCTGTGGAGGGCATGTCGGACACGCTGTACATCGAGTCGTACCGGACGGACGACCTGGTGAACCCGTATCGCCAGGCGCTGGGGCAGTTCTACCGGCGCCGGGGCGACATCCGCCTGCGGACCTTTGAACTCGCGATCCAGGAGACGCAGATCGGCGCGATCGCGGGGCTGGGCTCGGTGCCCGATCTCTTCCCCGAGGTGGCGTCGAGCGACGCGATCGCGACGATGGACATGACGCTGTACCCGACGGGCCAGGGCTTCACGGGGCGCACGCCTTATCCCTACCCGACCGCGAAGGGCGGGGCGGTGGAGATGACCAGCAGCATCGAGGTGCGGGGCGACACGCTGACGACGGTCGAGCGCGGGTACGCGGCGGACGGGTCGATCGCGTGGGGCGCGGACGAAGAGGGCAAGTACGAGTTCCAGCGGATCGACGACCCCTTCCGCGTGGAGCGTCGGGACAACGGGCTGGTGATCGTCGACATGCAGGTGCCCGAGGGCGAGGAAGTCGGCGACGGCGACCGCCTGCACGTGCACTACGCGGGGTGGCTGGTGGACACCAGCCGCTTCGACACCTCGCGCCAGGAGGGGCGCGATGTGTTCATCTTCAACTACCCGCCCCGCCTGATCCAGGGGTGGAACGAGGGGCTGAACGGGGTCACGAGCGGGACGGTCCGCAAGCTGATCGTGCCGGGCGACCTGGGCTATGGCGTCCGCGGCCAGCCCCGGGCGGGCATCCCGGGCGACGCGACGCTGTACTTCACGATGGAGATCCTGCTCGTTGAGAAGCCCGAGGCTGCTGCGGAGTCGGGGATGGCGGAGCCCGCTGAGGACGCGGGCGCGGGCGAGGAGTGATCCGGCTCCTGTGTCGCTTTGACTGAACCCCACCAGCGGGCGGCCTGCGGGTCGCCCGTTGTTTTTTTGCCCTTCTCGGGAGCGGGAATAGAGTCCTCCGATGGCTGACAGAGACTTCTACGAGGTGCTTGGTGTGTCGCGCTCCGCGAGCGCGGATGAGATCAAGTCCGCCTACCGCAAGCTGGCGCGGAAGTTCCATCCCGATGTGAACAAGGACCCGGGGGCGCAGGCGAAGTTCACCGAGGTGCAGGAGGCGTACGACGTCCTTTCGGACGCGGACAAGCGCCGCCTGTACGACCGCGTCGGGCGGGCGGGGTACGCCGCAGCGGCGTCCGCGGGCGGGCAGGGCGGCTGGGCGGGCGGTGGTGGTGGGGGTGCGGGTGCGGGGCCTCACTTTCGGTGGTCGGGCACGGGGGGCGGGGGGCGCGGAGGCGGGTTCGACTTTGACCAGGACGACCTGCAGTCGATGTTCGAGACCTTCTTTGGCAATCGCGGGGCGGGGCCCTTTGGCGGGCGGGCGACGCACGGGCCCCGTGGGCGGGCGACGCGCCGGCCCTCGCGGGGGCGGGACGCGACGGCGGAGGTGCGGATCGGGTTCGAAACGGCGGTGCGGGGGGGGAAGCAGTCGCTCCGGGTGACGACCAGCGAGGGGCGGGGGAAGTCGATCGAGGTGACCATCCCCGCAGGCGTCGCGGACGGGGCGAAGCTCCGCGTGCGGGGGGAGGGCGAGCCCGGTTCTGGTGGGGCGGGTGGGGCGGGGGATCTCATCCTGACGGTGCGGGTGGAGGCGCACCCGGTCTGGCGGCGCGGGCGACCGGACGGGAAGGGCGCGGATGGTGGGGGTGTCGAGGGGCTCGACCTGACGCTCGACCTGCCCCTGACGATCGCGGAGGCGACGCTCGGCGCGAGCGTTTCGGTGCCCACGCCCGAGGGGTTTGTGGCGCTGTCGGTGCCGGCGGGCACTTCGGGTGGGTCGAGGCTGCGCCTCCGGGGGCGGGGGATCCGGGCGCATGGGCAGACCGGCGACCTGTACGCGGTGGCGAAGGTCATCGCGCCCAAGCCTGATGAGTTGACCGAGGCGGATCGGGCGGCGATCGGGGCGCTGGCGGAACGCCTGTCGTCCCCCCGTCAGGGGGCGGGCTGGTCGGCGTAAGCGTTGGGAAATGAGCCCGTTACGCGGTTCGCCGGCCTGATACCGATTGACGACCGCTCGGAGCCTGCGGATAGTCTGCCCCGACAGAAGCCGCGGGCGGGTCTGAACCCGCCCCTGTCCGATGCAAAGGCATCATCGATGCAGAGTCTGCCCCGGAACCGGGTGGGGCGGGCAGGGAAGGAAGACGCGTGCTCAAGCAAAGGCATGAGCTCTTTGCGGCGTTGCTGGCGGTGGCGGATGCCGCGGTGATCGTCGGCGCGTCGTACGGCGCGTGGGCGGTTCGGCTGAGTGCGCGGGGCGAGCCCCTGCCCGATGCCTGGGAGAGCTGGTTCAAGCATCCACTGGTGCTGTTCACGGTGCCGATCACCCTGTACGCGATGTGGGCGTGCGGGCTCTTCAAGCCCAGGCGGGACAAGAGCCTGGTCGGGGAGCTGGGTCAGATCATCCGGGCGGCGGTCATGGCGGCTGCGGCGCTGATCGTCACGCTCTGGATCGTGGGGAACGACCTGATCGACAACCCCGCGGCCCGGCCCGTCTGGTGGAACCCGGCGGACCATGGGGCGTGGGCGCCGGATGTGGACCCGGCGCGGATCCAGCTCGCGGCCTTCGCGGTGCTGGCGCCGCTGATGCTGATGGTCCACCGGGCGGCCTTCCGGCTGATCCTGCGGTGGCTGCGGAGCCGGGGGTGGAACCAGCGGTACGCGGCGATCATCGGGGTGGGCCGCCTGGGGCAGATCACCTGCCGGACGCTGGGTCGCAACAGTTGGACGGGGATCGAGGTGGCGTACTTCCTGAGCCACCACGATGTGAACACGCGGGAGCGTTGCTCGGGGCTCCCTGTTGAGGGGGGTATGAACGAGCTTGAGGCGGTGCTGGAGAAGAGTCCGGTGGACGCGATCTATCTGGCGTTGCCTCAGCGCCACGCGGGGCGGATCCCGGACATTCTGCGCCGGCTCGAGCGGTTCGCGGTGGATGTGCGCCTGGTGCCCGATGTGGCGCCGCGGTACCTCCCGGGCAGCATGTCGGTGAGCGAGCTCGAGGGGATGCCGATCCTGAGCTACCGCGAGTGCCCGACCAACGGGCTGGGCGGGGTGACGAAGCGGGCGGTCGATGTGGTCGGCGCGAGCGTGGGGATCGCGATCTTCGCGATCCCGATGCTGGTGATCGCGATGCTGGTCCGCCTGAGCGGGCCCGGGCGGGTGATCTTCAAGCAGCGACGGGTCGGGCTGAACGGGGAGACCTTCAAGATCTACAAGTTCCGGACCATGCGGACCGATTTAGACGAGGGCGAGGAGCCCAAGTGGACGAGCCGCGACGATCCGAGGATCACGCGGGTCGGGCGTTTCCTGCGTCGGGCGAGCCTGGATGAGCTTCCGCAGCTGATCAATGTGCTGCAGGGTCGGATGAGCCTGGTGGGGCCTCGCCCGGAGCGTCCCGAGCTGATCGATCGCTTCCGGGATGACTGGCGGGGGTACATGCTGCGCCAGCATGTGAAGGCGGGGATGACGGGTTGGGCGCAGGTGAACGGGCTTCGTGGGGATACGAGCCTGAAGAAGCGTCTGCAGTACGACCTGTTCTACATTCGGCACTGGTCTGTCTGGTTTGATCTTCGGATCCTGTTCATGACTGTTTTCCGCGGTTTTCTGCATCGGAACGCCCACTAGGTCGGGTATCTGGCGATTCGAGGCATCCGCGCGGGGGGCACCCTGCGTATGTTCGTTTGGTGAAATCCGGACCGAGTGCCCTCATGCCACCCCTGGGCGTCGTCGAGTGTTCTCGGGCGTCCGGAACGCGTCTGGGCGGGGCGGGCGGGCTTCCCCGGGGTAAAGACCCCGGATGGGCTGATCGGTGGCGGTCAGCGGCACGCAGAACCGGATGGATATTGCACTTGAGGCGCTTTTGCTCTACCTTTGGCGTCTTGGGGTCAGGAATAGTGGGGATTGCCCGAGGGTTGGATGCCCCGGCGATCCGGGATGGATGGGTGACCGCGGGCCAACCCGAGCCGAAAGGCGTCCGGGTTTGGCAAAGCCCGTGGGCTTTGCCGGGCTTCGGGCCTCGTCGCGAGGATTGGTGCCGCCGGCCAGCACACGGTGGGCCGGTACAAGACAGAGTCGGGGCGTAGGTGCACAGGTGCACTGTCCCCGTAGAAAGGGATGTCCGTGAAGAAGCGTTCCGCCTTTACCTTGATTGAATTGTTGGTGGTCATCGCGATCATCGCCCTCCTCATCGGCATCCTGCTGCCGGCGCTGGGCAAGGCCCGCTCGACCGCGCGGACGGGCGTGAGCCAGGCGAACCTCAAGCAGCTCGGCATCGCGACCAACACCTATGCCGCGGACTTCAGCGATCGGATCTACACCTTCACCTGGCATGTGGGGGGTAACTTCACCCTTCCGGATGGCCAGAACATCACGGTGAACCCGACCACCGATCCGACGCGCGGCGGGCAGTGGCAGGAGGCTGCCATTCTTCAGGAACGGACGCGTCGCGTTGCGGGTGGAGACAAGTTCAACATCAACGCCCAGATCATGCCTTACCGGCGTTTCACGCACCTCGTGCTGCTCGACTATCTGAGCGGCCAGCTTCCCGAGCCGCTGGTGGCGAGCCCCCATGACGTGGGCTTGCAGCGTTGGCAGAACGCCCCGCTCGAGTACGGCCAGGGCGTCGTGCCTTCGCGGAGCACCCTGAGCAGCGCGCCGCAGTGGGCGGACAAGAACTCGCGCATGCGTTGGCCCTACGCGTCGAGCTATCGCACTTCGACGTACTCTTGGTCGACGGAGACGGGTTCGCTCGTTCTCCCGGCACAAAGCGACCCCATTCTGGTGCAGACCCCCGTCGGGGCGCTTCAGCAGCGGTCGCTGAACCAGGTCCGGTTCCCGTCGGGCAAGGTGCAGCTCTTCGAGGAGTTTGACTGGCCCCGCGGGTTGTATTGGACCTATCCCGACGCCCAGACGAACCAGCTGTTCTTCGACGCGTCGGTGCGGTCGATCGCCACCCGCGAATCCAACCGCGGCTGGGACCCGCGGGCGCCGCAGGACATGGAAGCGGCGTACGAGATCGCGTACACGCCCATCGACGCGGACTTCTTTCCGGCTCCGAAGTTCGACACCAACGGTGACCTGACCGATGACTCCACGTACCCGGGCGCCTTCGGCTGGACGCGTGGCGGCCTGCAGGGCATCGACTACGGGGGCAAGGAAATCAACACGGACCGCTGGCAGTAAACTTGGATCCAGTTGCGCGACCATCTCAGCGGGGCGGCCCTTTCGGCCGCCCCGTTTGTTTTTGTTGCACGCAGCGTTCTGATCCGTACACTGGGGGTTCGCCTGTCCACCGCCAGAGTGTGGTGCGGTCATCGTCAAGCGTCGAGAACTCCCGTGCTGGCGCATTCCGCCGGGGTGGGGCATGAGCAGCAGGAGGTCAGCACGTCAGGACTTTCGAGCATCGGGTCCGTCCGGGAGGGCAAGCGTCGTGCGTTCACGCTGATCGAGTTGCTGGTGGTCATTGCGATCATCGCGCTTCTGATCGGGATCCTGCTGCCGGCCCTGGGCAAGGCCCGGTCGACGGCGCGGACGGGGGTGAGCCAGGCGAACCTCAAGCAGCTCGGCATCGCGACGAACACATACGCGGCGGACTTCGGCGACCGGATCTTCACCTTCACCTGGACGCCCGGCCAGTACCAGCTCCTCGGGGGCACAACCTACAACGCGACAGACGAGGCGAGAGCGGCCATGGCGCAGGAGACACAGATCCTGCGCGAGAAGACGCGGCGCGTGGCCGGGAACGACCAGATCCTCGTGAACGGGCAGATCCTCCCGCATCGTCGCTTCCAGCACCTGGTGCTTGTGGACTACCTGAGCGGCAACCTGCCTGAGCCTCTCGTGGCCAGCCCGCACGATGCGAACCTGCAGCGGTGGCAGGGGGCGCCCCTGGAGTACGGTCAGGGCGTCGTGCCGACCAACAGCCCGATCGACCCGCGGTGGCGGGATAAGGCGCTGCGCATGCGGTGGGCGTTCGCGTCGAGCTACCGCACCTCGATCTACTCGTGGTCGAACGAGACGGGCGAGATCATCCGGGCGGCGCCGGATGACCCGGTCCTGGTCTTCTCGAGCGACGAGGCGATCAACCAGCGGAACCTGGGCCAGGTGCGGTTCCCCTCGGGCAAGGTGCAGATGTTCGAGGAGTTCGACTGGCCCAAGGGCCTGTACTGGGCCTAGCCGGAGGCGACGGCGAACCAGCTCTTCTTTGATGCCTCGGTGCGGGCGCTGGCGACGCGCGAGTCCAACCTCGGCTGGGACGCATCGCAGGGCGGGGATGTCACGGACATGGACGCGTTCTACGGGGTGAACTACGCCCCGATCGACCCCGACTTCTTCCCCGCGCCGAGGAATGACCAGAACGGCGATGGCATCGACGAGAACGATGTGCCGGGTGCCTATGCCTGGACGCGGGCTGGCCTGCAGGGCATCGACTACGGGGGCAAGGAGATCAACACCGAGCGTTGGCCGGTGGATTGATCTCGGGCGACCCCACGAAATCGCAGGAGCGGGGCGGCCACTGGGGCCGCCCCGTTTGTTTTTGGGTTGGGCCGGGCCGGGTGGTGGGGCGTGGGGGTGTGGGGGTGTCGGGGGTGGTGGCCCGCAACTATCGGTCTTGGAAAGGGTTCCGGGCGCGCGCGGGGCTTCCGTGGGGCGGCGCGATGTGGTAGCATCGGGCGGCCCGGGCCTTTGGGGGTTGCCCCCGGGGTATCGGGCGTGCCCCGGCCTTGGCTGGGGCGGGTCTGGTCTGGTTGTCGGTTGGCTGGGTCTTCTGTCTCGCGTCGGCGATTCCGCCGATGAACGGTGCTGGTCAGCGGTGGCGTTTCGGGCGACGGGGCGATTCCCCCCGGCCCCGCCGATGACACGCGGCTGAAAGGAGTTGGTTGTGCGTCCACTCGTTCGATCCGCAAACACGAGGGCGTTCACGCTCATCGAACTGCTGGTGGTGATCGCGATCATCGCGCTGTTGATCGGGATTCTTTTGCCGGCGTTGGGGAAGGCTCGGTCGACGGCCCGCACGACGATCAGCCTTGCGAACCTGAAGCAGCTCGGCGTCGGAATGAACACCTACGGAGCCGACTTCAACGATGGCATTTACGCGTTCACCTGGGGTCGAAACTTTGATCCGCGAACCGTGTCTGATTGGCCCGAGGGCTGGTACGCGCCGCCCCAGCGGCCGTTTGATGACAGCCCGACGGGTGATGTCGAGGGCGGCGCGTGGCAGTTGGCATTCATCCTTGCGAAAGCAACTGGGCGAGTGGCGGGGCGAGAGCGGATCGATCCGGTCACGCAGCGATTCGCCGATCGTCGGTTCACCCATGTGGTGCTAAATTCGTACCTCACGGGTCAGGGCTCGGAGCCTGTCGCGGTCAGCCCACACGATCGGAATCTCGCCAGGTGGCACGCCAATCCGCTCAGCTTTGGGCAGGGTGAGGTTCCCGGGCTCAACCCGGGCGCACCCTCGGACAATTGGGGCGATCTCGCGATCCGCAAGATGTGGGCCTTCGCGAGTTCGTACCGCACCTCGCCTTACATGTGGTCGAGCGAGAAGTCGAACGAGCTGATTGTTCCGGCGGAGAATTCTTCGGTGTTGATCCAGCTCGGGAGCTATCGGCGGACCCAGCGCCGGATCGACCAGGTGGCGTTCCCCTCGGGCAAGGTGGCGCAGCACGAGGAGTTCGACTGGCCCAACAAGCTGAGCTATTACTATCCCGAATCGAAGATCAATATGCTTTTCTTCGACGGGTCCGTTCGCACCGAGCGCACTGGAGACTCGAACCCCGGGTGGGACCCGGCCAGGCCGGCCGATCAGAACGCCACGACCGAGGTGCCCTACATCACGATCGATAAGGACTTCTTCCCCGCCCCGCGCAACGACGCCGACGGCAATTTCCAGGACGATGTCGCCTACCCGGGTTACTACGGCTGGACGCGCAGAGGCCTCCGGGGTATCGACTACGGCGGTAAAGAGATCGATACGGGCGACTACTAGTAGTTCAGAGTCATCGTGAGGCGATCGAAAGTATAGGTAAAGAATCCATACCCTGCACAAGGCGGATTTGCTGTTGCAAACTGTTCCGTAGCCCGTATAATCTCTTAGGCTGCGTGACGTCATTCAAGGAGTTGAGAATATGAAGATGTCGATCGCTCGTACTAGGATCCGTTCGGTAACCGCGTTCGCGGGTCTGCCCATCGCTTGCGCCGTAGCTACAGCTCAGTCGTTGGACACAGTTGAATACCGAGTCGTATGGGAGGGAGGAGATTCGCTTCCGGTGCCGGGGGGGACCTCGACTTCAGTGAACCTAAAGTCTGCAAGCGACTCCAATTATTGGCCTATTATGTCCGAAGACGGATCACTGTTCTTCAGCGGATCATATGCGGGCGAGACGCACATCTGGAGAGCGCTGCCGAACGGATCGATCTCTCGTGTAGCATCTTCGGGCGAAACAATCGAGACGGTGCTCGGTACCAGTCGTGAAATAAGCGTCTTTTCCTGGGCGACCGGTCCGGCCACGACGAGCCGCGAAGGCCATTTTGCAATTGGCATTGAGGCAGACGATAACGACACTGGCAACAGGCTTGGAGTCGGAGCCACAAGTACGCTTGACGGATCCTTTAAGATTGTTATGTCCGCGGAGATAGAAGGGGTGAACACATTCGGGTTCGTGATTGACGCGTTTCAAGATTTTTTGGCGATGGGGCCGGACGGCGATCTTGTTGCACACGGCGCACTGCCAGCTAATGCTCGCTATTGGGCAAGATCTGCGCCTGGGCCCATGGCGATGACCGAAACAACGGCTATAAATGTCGCGCCGGCCTACACAAGCATTTTTTGTGCTACGGGGCTTTCTGTGGTCACGCAGGAACCCACATTGAATGCGGATGGAGATATAGGTTTTGGCGGCGCATCCAATGATTCGTGTGCAGACAGTTCGTGGGGCATTATCGACTTTTCCACAGGAAGCTATGATGAGCTTTTTGAGATTTCGGATGAGTCGCTTTTGTTGGCCGAATTCAGTACATCGGTATCCGATCGACCTGCTGGGCTTTTGAGCCCGCGGGCTGTACTGGCTAGACCTGTTCCTCAGGAGATTAGGGAGTATGACCCTGCTACTGATTCGGTATCATTTCTCGCTGAGGCTGGCGAGCCGCTTCCGGGTTTGGGCTTAGACTTTCAAGGTGCCGAATCCGACTTTGCGATCATCGCGCGTGGTGATTTCGTAATGAACGCGTTCGTTGATGATAGCGGCGTAGAGCCACGGATTGTAGTTCGGCGAGCCGGAGCCTCATTTGTAGGGTTTGCTGAGCCTGGTTCTGCTCGGCCTGATGGTGGTGGGTACTGGGCAGACAATGTTGACGCAGTCGACTTGCTCACTTCGGGTGAGTTTTCCTTGGTTGAAATCAATATTCCACCGTTGAGAGACGGTAGGTTTGCTGATCTTATCTTTGTGTCTCGTATTGATGATCGGCTCGTCAAGGTGTATGAGCCTGGGGATATAGTAACCGCAGATATCGGAGGGTCGCTCGTTCAGATTAAATTCAAGAATAACTCAAGTGCGGCAACGGATTTCAAACTAAACTCAGCGGAAGATGGTCGGGGGCGTTCATTCGTCGGTGTGCCCGACAGCGGCGCCCCTGGGGGTGTCTCACGGCAGATCGTATTCGAGACAACGATTACCGATTCCGCCGGGATGGACGAGCGTGATGCCGTGGTTGTCGCGACGATCTCGCCGCAATACGGCGACATCGCAGCCCCATTTGGGTCGTGTACCTCTGCGGACCTCACACAGTACACGATTTGGTACAGCGCTGGAGATCTTCGGGCGGATCTCGCAGCCCCCTACGGCGTGCTGACCTTTGCGGACTTTACCGCGTTCAACGCGGCCTACTCAGCCTGTCCTTGATTCGGGTCCGATAATCGCCGGGCCGGGTCCCCCTAGCCTCGCCAGAGCACAACGGGCAATGTTTTACGCGCGGGGGCGGTCCTTTCGGGGCCGCCCCTGTTTGCTTGCGGGCAAGACGCGGGCTCTCTTGTCGTTGTCACCCCGGGTTCGCGGGTGGCGTGGAACCCCGGACGCACCGGACGCGGACGGGAGACGGGAGAGAGAGCATGAAACTGGACGAGCACGGACGCGCCTGCCTGACCCAAGCCCTGGCGGAACTCGCGGCGGGGCGGGACCGGGCGTTTGAGGATGCCCTGTGGCTGGGCTTCGGCAACGCGTGGCGTCCCCTCGTCGAGGGGCTCGTGAAGGGGCGGTGCGTGACCATCGGGGGCAAGGACCGCGACACGCCCGCGATCACCGAGGAGGGCCTCCGCCTGCTGGAGCGGCTCGAGGGGCAGCAGGCGCTGGCGAGCTGAGGTTTGGAACGAGGCCATGGGTGCCGTGGAAATGCCGCGAAGCGGTCTTTCCACGAACGAACGGTCCCGGTGCCCCGAACCGCCGGATCGGAGCCGCGTTGGTGACCACGCGGAACGCTTGCGCGTCCGAGCTCGAAACCGCGATCTCACGATCGTGGCTCTGACAATGCCGCGTGCTGCGGTTGTCTACCCCCGGCGTTTGGCGTGCACCGCGAGCAGCATGACATCGGCGGGGGTCACGCCCTCGAGCCGGCCGGCCTGGCCGAAGGTCTCGGGGCGGAAGCGGGCGAGGGCCTGTTTGGCCTCGGCGCGGAGGCCCTCGATGGTGTGGTAGTCGAGGTCATCGGGCAGGCGGCGGCGTTCGAGTTCGGCGGTGCGGCGGATCTCGGCCTGCTGGCGGACGACGTAGGCCTCGTAGCGCAGGTCGGCCCACGCGGTGAACCACGCGGCGGGCGAGGCGTGGACGCCGGGGAGTGCGCGGGCGAGGTCGGTCGGCTCGACGCCTAGGCGTCGCGCGAACTTGGACGCGGGCTCGCCCTCGATCTTGGCTGTGTCGATGGCTTCCCGGATGCGGGCGAGCTGGGTGGTGCGCTCATCGAAGAGGGCGAGTCGGGCGGCGCCGAGGGGGGTGGAATCGAGCAGGCCGAGGTCCCGCGCGACTGGGGTGAGGCGTTCGCCCGCGTTGTCGGCGCGGAGGAGGAGGCGGTGCTCGGCCCGGCTCGTGAACATGCGGTAGGGCTCGACGGGGGTCTTGGTCACCAGGTCGTCCATCAGGACGCCGATGTACGCCTGCTCCCGCCCCAGGACGAAGTCGGCGGGCTCTGATCGGGCGAGGCGGGCGGCGTTGATGCCCGCGATGAGCCCCTGGGCGGCGGCTTCCTCGTAGCCACTGGTGCCGTTGATCTGTCCCGCGAGGAAGAGGCCCGCGACGGGCTTGGTCTCGCCGGTGGCGCGGATCTGGTGCGGGCGGACCATGTCGTACTCGACCGCGTAGGCGTGTCGGAGGATCTCGGCGTGCTCGCACCCGGGCATGGAGCGGACGACGATCTCCTGGACATCGGCGGGGAGGGAGCTGCTGATGCCGTTGCAGTAGACCCAGTCGGTGCGGAGGCTCTCGGGCTCGAGGAAGACGCCGTGGGTGTCGCGATCGGCGAAGCGGACGACCTTGTCCTCGATGCTTGGGCAGTAGCGGGGCCCGGCGGACTCGATCTGCCCCGTAAACATGGGTGCGCGGTGGAGGTTCTGCCGGATGGCCTCGTGGCCCTCGGGGGTGGTGTGCGTCTGGCGGCAGTCGACCTGCGGGAGGAGGGGGAAGCGGTCGAGCACATCGAAGACGCCCGCCTGGCGTGTGCCGTTGGCCGTTTGCCCCGTCCCGCTGAGCGCGCTGAACGCGACCGGCTCCGGGTCGCCCAGTTGCTCGGGCAGGCTGTCCCACGCGATCGAGCCCCGGCGCAGGCGCGGGGGGGTCCCGGTCTTGAGGCGGCCCAGCTCGAAGCCCAGCGAGCGGAGTGAATCGGAGATCACGCTGGCGGCGCCCTCGCCATGCCGGCCGCCGGGCGTTCGGTCCTCGCCGGTGTGCATGAGGCCCCGCATGAAGGTGCCGGTGGTGAGGACGAGGGCATCGGCTTCGAGGGTGAGGTCGTGCTCGGGCGTGCGCACGCGGGCGCCGGTGACGCGCGGGTCAGCGCCCGGGGCGCGGGCGACCCGGAGCGTCTCGACGCTGCCCTCGATGACCTCGATCTCGGGGCGCGACGCGATGAGTTGCTGGACCGCTTCGGCGTAGGCGTGCTTGTCGTTCTGGCAGCGGGGGCCCCGGACCGCGGGGCCCTTGGAGGTGTTGAGCACCTTGAAGTGGATGCCGGTCGCGTCCGCGGCGAGGCCCATCAGCCCGCCCAGGGCGTCGACCTCGCGGACGAGCTGGCCCTTGGCGAGGCCCCCGATGGCGGGGTTGCAGCTCATGACGCCGATCTTGGTGGGGTCGAGGGTGACCAGGGCGATGGAGGCCGGTCCGAAGTCCTTCTCGGGCAGGAGGTTGGCGGCGGCCCACGCGGCCTCCACCCCGGCGTGCCCGCCCCCGATCACGACCACCCTGTACCGCTTGGTCAGCACGCACCGATCGTAGACTGCCGCCCATGCCCGACCGCCCCGACCTCTTCATCCGCGACGCCCGGCCCGATGATGTTCCGGCGATCGCTGCGATCTACAACGACGCGATCGTGCGCACGACCGCGAGCGCGTGGACCGAGCCCCGGCCCGAGGCGGAGATCGCGGGGGACCTCGCGAAGGCGACGGCGCGGCACCCCTGGCTCGTCGGCGAGGCGGGCGGGAGGGTCGTGGGCGTGGTGTGGGCGAAGCCCTGGAACATCCGCGACGGGTACGCGCGGACGATCGAGACGAGCGTGTACATCGACGAGTCGGCGCGGGGCATGGGGGTGGGCACGGGGTTGTACGGGGCGCTCTTGCCCCGCACGCGCGAAGCGGGCGCGCGGGAGGTGATGGCGGTGATCGCGCTGCCGAACCCCGCGAGCGTGCGCCTGCACGAGGCGGTGGGGTTCCGAAAGATGGGCGTGTTCCGCGAGCTGTACGAGAAGTTCGGCGCGCTGCACGATGTGGGGTATTGGCAGCTGCGGATGTGAGGGGTGGCGGTCGTGGAGAAGGCTGCGCCGTCTCCACGGCACCCGAGTATTCGGCACTGGCCGACGAGCGGCCAGTGGCACCCTTCTGCACGACAGGCCATGTATAGACTCGGGGCATGAGCGTGGGGATGGAATCCTTGTTGACGCTGGCAGTCGATGGGAACGCGGGGCTTGCACTCGAGCTCCTGAAGGTCCTGGCGTGCGCGGGTGCAGTCGCGATCGTGCTCGGGCGGTTGAAGCTGTCGGCCATCCCGGGGTACCTGATCGCGGGGGCGTTGATCGGGCCCTCCGGGATCGGGCTGGTGGATGACTACGAGCAGATCGTCGGGATCGGCAACCTGGCGGTCGTGCTTCTGATGTTCGGCATCGGGCTTCATCTGGACATCGCGGGCATGCGCCGCGGGGCGCTTTCCCTGATCGCGATCGGCGTGATCTCTTCGGCGCTGGCGATCCTGTTGCTCACTCCGGTGGCGGCGGCTTTCGGGGTCCCGTGGTCGGGGGCGTTGGTGATCGGCATGGCGTTCTCGAACTCGTCGACCGCGGTGGTGCTGCGCGTCGTGCAGCAGTCGCGGGAGCTGCAGCGGGCGCACGGGCGCCTGATTTTCGGCGTGCTGCTGCTGCAGGACCTGCTGTTCATTGCGATGCTGGCGTTCATACCGACGCTGGCGGGCCTCGCGGGGACCTCGGGCGAGGGTTCGGTCGCGAGCGACGGCCCGCTGGGCGGGGACGGTCTCCTGGTCGTGGTCGGTGGGACGCTGGTCCGCGTCGCCATCCTGGCGGCCCTGTTGGTGGCAGGGAAGCTGGTGCTGCCCCGGGTGATGCTGGAAACCGCCAAGCGGGCGACGCCCGAGGTGATCCTGGTTGTCGCAGCGGCGGTGGCGCTCGGGTCGGCGGTGCTCGCCGAGTCGCTGGGACTGAGCGCCGCGTTGGGCTCGTTCATCGCGGGTTTCCTGCTGGCGGGGACGCCCTTCCGCTTCCATGTGTCGGGTCAGATGACGCCTCTGCGGGACTTGTTTATGGCGGTCTTCTTCACCGCGGTGGGCCTGCAGGTGGACCTCGCGACGGTCGTCCCGCTGTGGTGGGTCGTGCTGATCGGCGTGGTGGCGACCGTGGTGCTCAAGTCGGCCGCGGTCGCGTTCCCGGCGTGGGCGTTCGGCGCGAGCGCCGGCCCGGCGGCGCAGACCGCGGTCAGCCTCTCGCAGGCGGGCGAGTTCTCCCTCGTCATGCTGGGCGTCGCGGCGGGGCTCGGGCTGATCGCCGACGATGCTTTGAGCGTGGTCATCGCGGTGGTCGTGGTCTCGCTCATCGCGACGCCGGGGCTGATGGTGCTGGGGCGGGGGCTGTCGGCCCGCCTGGCGGGGGTGCGACCGGCACCTTGGATTCGGCGGTTGTCCTTCTCCGACGCTCCGACGGCGCCCTCGTCGGAGGGCGCGACGGGCGATGCAAAGACGCGTTGTCCCGCGATCATCGCGGGCTACGGGCCGGTAGGGCGTGCGTGCGCCGACCTGCTTATCGCGGAAGGCGTGCCGGTCACGATCATCGAGCTGAACCCGGAGACGGTGAAGCGACAGCGCGGCATTGGGCGGTCGATCGTGTACGGGGATGTGACGAACGCCGAGGTGCTGGAGTCCGCAGGTGTTGCGAACGCCAACGCGGTCGTGCTGACGATCCCCGATGAGGACGCGATGCTGCGGGCGTGCCGTGCGATCCGGGCGGCGAATCCGACCGCCTTCATCGCGGCCCGGGCGGGCGTGCTGAGCAAGGGCCTGCAGGCGCGTCAGCTCGGCGCGGACCATGTGACGGTGGAGGAGATCGCGACCGCGGAAGCGATGGCGAGGCAGGTGCTGGACCAGCTGAACCGGCGCGCGGGGGCGCAGCGGGAGGCGGAGACGCGGAAGGCGGCGAGCGGGGAAGGGGCGGAGTGACGGGGTGGCGGGGTGGCGGAGTGGGGGGATGATGGGGTTGGCGGGCTGTTTGTTGATCACACGGGCGGACGAGCCGTCGGTGGCACCCGAGGTTGGTGGGGACCGCGCGGCGTTCGTGGAAAGACCGCTTCGCGGTGTTTCCACGGCACCCGTTGTCTTGGGTCAGTCCTTGATCTGGCGGAGCTCGTCCCGGAGGATGGCGGCGAGTTCGTAGTTCTCGCGTTCGATCGCTTCGCGGAGACGCTGGCGGAGCTCGGCCTTCTGGCTGACGGGGAGCTTGGGCATGAGGGCCTCACGCATCGAGCGGAGGACCTGGACTTCGCTCGAGTTCTCGAAGTCCTCGGGGGCGCCATCGGCGGAGAAGTGGCTGCGGAGCTGGTCGAGCCCGTCGTCGATCGCGAGAAGGGCCGCCTTGGGCTCGTGCTCCTCGAGGGCCTGCGAGGCGAGGGCCCGGGCCCGCATCATGAGGATGTAGGGGCGGACCTGGGTCAGCATCCGCCGGTCCTCCTCGGTCGCGGCATGCTCGGCGCACAGCTCGACGACGCGGAGGTTGCGGGTGGTGTCCCGGACGACGCCCTCGTAGTCCTCGAGGACGAGCAGGGCGACATAGCGGTGGTAGAACTGGGCCGCCTCGTCCCTCAGGAGCCGGCAGTCCTCGGGCGTGAGGATGTCGGGGGGCGAGTCGGGCTCCGCGGGGCCCGAGGAGGGCTGGGCGGAGGCGGACGTGGGCGGTGAGCCCTGGGAGGGGTCGAGATCCTCCGCTTCGGGGCCGGTGCCCGCTTCGGCGAGGTCCTGAGGATCGTCGTCCTCGTCGTCATCGATCAGGTCGTCCGAGAAGCCCAGCATGCCCTCCGCGGTGTCGATGCGCTGCTCGTAGTACTCGAGGTAGGAGGGGTACCCATGGGGCTCGACGCCATCGGGGCGGCCCTCGATGTTCATCTGGAGGACGCCCAGATCGAGCCGGACCTGGATCCTGGGCTCGCCATCATCACCGGATATGATCCGTACATTGATCTGGCCGGGCTCGTAGGGCCAGTCTTCGAGGATTCTGGCGAGGTCAAGGCTCACGGCAGGAACCCCCCTATTGTGGTCAAGTTAAAGTGGGCTATCGGGACGGGTTGGATCATCAAAAACGCGTTAGTATGGGCCCATTTCTGTCTCGTGCCAAGAAAATCCGAGATTCGTGACTAGAATGTGGGGTCTTCGCTTTCAAGGGCGTGGGCGGGACGGTACCGGCGGATAACAGTTGGTATTTTTGCGCTAACTCCCTTGTCTTCAGGTGATTTGTCGACGAGACGAAACCTTGCTCGTCGTATACTGGAATCGTAGGTGGCGACCCAGAGTCCTCCGGGGCTTTGGGTGATAGAGAGACTTCTTTCGAGAGCGCGGCTGCGTTTTGCCGCGGAAGGTGAGTAGATGTGAGAGACTCCATGCAGTCGGCGGTGGCGTCGTCGACATTGAAGTCCGATATACAGGTCTACCTGTCCGAGATCAATCGCACTGCTCTGCTGACCGCGGAGGAGGAGCGTGAGCTCGGGTGGGCGATCATCAACGACGGGTGTCCGGCGGCGCGGGAGCGCATGATCCGGGCGAACCTGCGGTTGGTGGTTGCGATCGCGAAGAACTACGCGAACCGCGGGCTGCCCCTGACCGACCTCATCGAAGAGGGCAACATCGGTCTCATGCGGGCGGTCGAGGGGTTCGACCCCGCCCAGGGGGCGCGGTTCAGCACCTATGCGTCGTGGTGGATCAAGCAGGCGATCAAGCGGGCGCTCATCAACGCCCGCCAGCCGATCCACATCCCGGCGTACATGGTCGAGCTGATCGCGAAGTGGAAGCTGGCCCAGCGGACGCTGCACGCGGAGCTGGGCTACGCCCCTTCGATCGAGCAGCTCGCTGAGCACATGCAGCTGCCGGTCAAGAAGGTCAAGATCATCCGGCGGGCGGTGCGGGCGTTCCGGACGCCGGCGCAGGAGGGCTCGGGTTCCGAGGGGGACCTGATGAGCCTGAGCGAGCTGGTCGCGGACACCCGGGACGGGGCACCCGATGAGCGGGCCCTGCTGACCGAGGAGCTCGACGTCCTGCGGAAACTGCTCGAGACGATCGACGACCGCGAGGCGACGATCCTCCGGCTCCGCTTCGGGCTGGACGGGCGCGAGCCCCTCACGCTCAAGCAGATCGCGGACATGGTGGACATCAGCCGCGAGCGTGTGAGGCAGATCGTCGAGGAGTCGCTCGAGAAGCTGAACGAGCGCCTGAACGACGCGAAGCCCAGCCGGTTCTTCCGGCGGCGCGGGGAGGATGACGGGGACGAGAACCCGCCCCATCGCCACGGGCCTCACCTGAGGCTGCACGGGTCGGCGGGGTGATCCACTCCTGAACTTGCATCGATCGGCGACGGGCTCCGGCCCGTCGCTGTGTTTTTGGGCGTGACGTAGTGGCGGGGTCGCGCCGGGGGGTTGGCCCGCCGGTTCGTCCGGGCGGGGGTGCGGGGTTGCCCGAAGTGCCGCTGCGCAGCGGTTCGGGGCGCCGGGCCGCCGGGGCCATGCCCGGGTGGGGCGGTTGTGGGTCCGGTATGGGCGGGGGTGGGGGGGATCCTGCTAGGATCGAGGCATGACGAGATCTGTTGCGCAATCGGGCGGTGTCGTGCGGTCGTCGGGCTTCCGGCGGCTGGTGTCGCTGGGGGCTGCGGTGATCGGGCTGGCGGCGGTGACGGGGTCCGGGGTGGCCCAGGACGCCATCACGCAGCTGAACCGGTCGCTGGAGCAGGTGACGCCCGACCGACGGAGCGAGACGGTGCTGCTGCCGGCGCTGGCGGCGCTCGAGTCGCCGCCGATCGTGGTGGACCGGCTGGAGTCCGCCCGCCTGCTGATGCCCGGGCTGACCGGCTGGGACCAGGCGTCGGCGTGGGCGATGGGGTCGACGCAGAAGGCGGCGCTGGACGCGCTGCGGGCGGTGACCATGGAACGGCGCTACGAGCGGGCGATGGTGTTCGCTCAGCCCTACGGCGTGGCAAACCTGAGCCCGGCGACGATCCTCTCGGGGATGTACACGGACCTAGGCGACCCGCCCCTGATCGCGGCGGCGCACCACAAGTACCTGGACAAGATGCACGATCTGCGTCTGCTCGTGCACGTGGAGTCTTCGAGGCTCGTGGGCGAGGGGCGCCACGCGGACGCGGCGGATCTGCTGCTCCGGCTGAGCGGGCTGGGGCGGCAGATGATCGACCGGCCCCTGCTGAAGGAATCGCTGTGGGGCTACCAGACGATCATCGACGCGCTGCAGCGGGTGCGGGACGTGGTGTACCAGGACTTCCGGGGTGAGCGGCGGATGTCGCCTGCGGAGATCCTGTCGGTGATCGAGGCGCTGCGCGAGGATGGCTTCCTCGCGATGGCTCGCCTGCGATTCCCCGACGGGAACCGGCTGGCGGCGCGGCAACTGATCGAGCGCGTGTACGAGCCCCGCGGGCGTGCCCAGGAGAATGTGTACCTCTCGACGATGGTGCGGCTCGGCGGGTCCGAGCGCCCGCTGCGTCGGTTCGCGGGTGCCTCGCGCTGGGCGGGCACCGCGCAGAACCAGGCGGACTGGTACGAGGTGAACGACCAGATCGAGCGGGTGTACTCGGGATGGAGCGGGCGGTGGGACCTGAGCCCGTTCGACCCGGTGCTGAAGCTGCCCTTCGCGATCGACACGGTGGAGAACCCGGACGCCTACGCGGTCGTGCTCGAGCCGGCGACGGTGACGACCGACGAGGGGCGGCGGGTGTCGGGGACGGAGCTGTTCGACCTGCGGACCGTCCTGAAGGTGGAGCGTGTCGGCACGCGCCAGGCGCTCGCGGTGGTGGGGCGGTACTACGAGACGGAGCTGTTCCCGCCCCAGATCAGTTCTGTGCGAGCCCAGTGGCTCGGCGGGACGCTCGGGGCGGATGCGTTCAACGAGAGCCGCCAGGGCGGGCGGGAGCCACCCATGGAGTTCTTCGTGCCGGTGCGGGACGCGTTCGTCGCGGACCGCCGGGCAGATGCGCAGCCTCACCGGATGGAGGTCTTCCCGGGTGACGGGACGAACTTCGGCGTAGCGCTGTTCGACGATCAGTTTCTGCTCTATTCCGTGGGACCGAACAGCGCGAAGGACTGGGCGGAGCGTGTGAGCCAGGACCGCGACGCCCTGATCGGCGACTACCTGCTCTGGCCCCCGGTGCTGAGCCTGCACCGGGCGCACCTGGTCGAGACCGGGCAGTTGCGTTAACGGGGCCGGGCGCCGGCGCCCGGAACATCCGGCGGGGATGGGGTGTTGGTCTTTGACCGACGGACGGTGCCGTCGGATTGGGAGGCGTGTCGATGGTGAAGGCTGGAAGCGGTTCCGATGGCGTGCACAAGTTGGTGATCGTGGGCTCGGGCCCGGCCGGTTGGACCGCGGCGATCTACGCGGCGCGGGCGCAGTTGGAGCCCGTGGTGTACGTCGGCGTGCCCAAGCAGGACCCGGGGCCGGTGCTGCCGGGCGGGCAACTCATGCTGACGACCGAGGTCGAGAACTATCCCGGTTTCCCGGAGGGCGTGACGGGGCCCGAGATGATGATGTCCTTCCAGAAGCAGGCGGAGCGCTTCGGGACGAAGGTGATCGGGCAGGACATCGTCTCGATCGACTTCAGCGAGGACCCGGTGAACGAGCCCCACAGGCTGCACACCTCGAAGGGCGAGGTGGTGCTCGCGTACGCGGTGATCATCTCCTCGGGGGCGACCGCGAACTGGCTCGGGCTCGAGAACGAGATGCGGCTCGCGAAATCGGGTGGCGGCGTGAGCGCGTGCGCCGTGTGCGACGGGGCGTTGCCTCACTTCCGCGGGAAGCCCCTGGCGGTGGTGGGGGGCGGCGACACCGCGATGGAGGAGGCGACCTACCTGACGAAGTTCGCGAGCGAGGTCTTCGTGATCCACCGGCGCGAGAGCCTGCGTGCGAGCAAGGTGATGCAGGAGCGGTACCTCAGCAAGCCCAACGCGAAGGTGCTCTGGAACAAGGTCGTCGTGGACGTCTTGGGCGACGAGAAGATCTCGGGCGTCGTGCTCGAGGACACCGTGACCAAGGAGCGGAGCGAGCTCGCGGTGGGGGGGCTCTTCGTCGCGATCGGGCACACGCCGGCGACGAAGTTCCTGCGCGAGACGGGGCTCGAGTTCGATGACGCCGGCTACATCATCCTGAGAGGACGGGACAGCGCGACCAATCTGCCCAGCGTCTTCGCGGCGGGGGACGTGGCGGACGCCAGGTACCGCCAGGCGGTCACCGCTGCGGGGATGGGCTGCCAGGCGGCGCTGGATGCGGAGCACTGGCTCGGGGCGAAGGGCCTGAACTAGCCTTTGCGCTCCGTTGAGCGCCTGCGGGCGCACACGCGATGTCGCGATGCCGGCGGCTGAACTCGTGGAGAAATCGCTGCGCGATGTCTCCACGGCACCCTGTGTGAGTGTTGGGTGGCATGCCCACGCGCAGCGCGGGCGTATCGCGATTAACCCAGAGCCGTGATGACTTCCGGGGGGGCCTGGACGAGTTCGACGAGGACGCCCTGGGACGAGATGGGGAACTCGTCGTTCGCCTTCGGGTGGATGAAGCAGACGTCGTGCCCGCCGGCACCCTTGCGGATGCCCCCGGGCGTGAAGCGGACGCCCTGGCTGGTGAGCCACTCGACCGCCTTCGGGAGATCGTCGATCCAGAGCCCGATGTGGTTGAGGGCGGGCTCGTGGACCTTGGGCTTCTTCTCGGGGTCGAGGGGCTGCATGAGGTCGACCTCGACCGCGGTGGGGCCCTCGCCTATGCGGTAGATGTCCTCGTCGACGTTCTCGCGCTCGGATTGGAAGTCGCCCACGCGGGTGAGGCCCATGATCTCGCCCCAGAAGCTGGCGAGGGCGGGCTTGTCGAGGCCGCCTATGGCGACCTGCTGGATGCCGAGGACGCGGAAGGGTCTCATGGTGAACTCCCGTTTCTGGTGTGCGAGCGGCAAATCGTACGCCGGTGTCCGTTTCTGGTCGAGGTGGGCATGTGGCCCAGTTTTCCAGTGACATCCCCCAGATCGGGCAGCATGGGGGACAAAGGTGTTGCGGGGCGATTTCCGTCTGGTAAGCTCTTAATAAGCACTGAGAGAGGGTGGTCTTTCGCAGCGTGGCTGCGACGACCGTGGGGTTTGGTGATCACTCTCAGGAGGCATTGAGAATGCAGATGCGTGGTTTGACTGGTATGGCGATCGTTGCGATCGCCGGTGGTGTGGCGTCGGCCCAGCTCGTGACTTCGATCACGAAGCCGACCTTCGGCACGAACGATCCCGACGTGTTCCTGACGGATGTGAACACGGGGCAGAGCCAGTTCCTTCTGAACCCGGACGGGCTGATCCCGGCGACGGCGCCCGGGTTCGGCGGTCTGGCGGCGGACGAGAGCAACCGGCGGCTCTTCGCGAGCACGCGGAACGGGCCTCAGGATGACCTGTACACGCTCGACTACGCCACGCTGACCCCGACCAGGATCGGCCAGGTCAATGTCAACGGAACGGCGATCTCGATCGATGGCCTGGCGTACGACACGCGGAACAACCAGCTCTGGGCGACGAAGCGCCTGGGGATCGGCGGGAACGCCGAGGGTCTGTACCGCGTCGACCAGAACACCGGGGCGGCGGAGCTGGTGCTGCAGTACGAGGCCGGCACCTTCGACATCGAGATCAGCGCGATCGACTACGACCCGGTCACGGGGCTGATCTACCTCGTCGACGAGGACACCGGAGGCGGCACCGGCATCTGGAGCTTCGATCCGGACAACGCTTCGGCGGGTCTGAGCTTCGTGGTCGACCTCGCCCCGGGCGTGACAGACGTGGACGGGCTCGGCGCCGGGGACGGGAAGCTCTTCCTCGTGTCCGACGGGCTGCAGGGCAACGGTGGCCTGCACTATGTCTACAACCTCCTGACCGGTGAGTACGAGGCGACGCTGCCGACGCCCTACCCCGGGTATTCGAACAGCGTGCTCGGGCTGATCAACCCGTCGGCGGGCGGCGCCTACGCGCCGGGCCTGATCCCGACGCCGGGCACTGGGGCGCTGCTCGGGCTGGCCGGCATCGCTGCGGCGCGTCGTCGTCGTCGGTGATGCGGTGAGTGGAATCGCGAATTCAGGGGCCCGGCGCGGGAGCGTCGGGCCCTTTGTCGTTTTGGACATGGGCGTTGAGGCACTGTCCGGCGATCGTGGAGAAATCGCTGCGCGACGTCTCCAAGGCACCCCCGGCGATCTTTCAGGCGGTGGGGAGGTCGCACTCGCCGAAGAGGCGGAAGTTCTTGCGTCGGAGGATCTGGCCGGCGAGGGTCGGGTCGTCGATCGCGAGCGCGATGGTGGGGCGTCCGTTGGGCTTGATCATGAGCGGGTAGGCGAAGTGGATGTTCAGCTCGGCGCCGAGGAGGCTGAGGCAGAGGCTGGTGAGGGTGTGGCCCTCGGTGAGCTCGACGACGAGGACGTTGTGCTCGCCATAAGCGAGACCCTCGCGCCTCAGCAGTTCGCGGGCCTTTGACGCGTTGTTGGTGATGAGGCGGACGACCGCGTGGTCGGAGGCCTCGTGGACGGAGATGGCGCAGATGCGGGTGGGCGAGTCGTCGAACCCCTCGACGAGGTCGAGGAGTTTGCCGACCTTGTTGTTGAGGAAGACGCTGAACTGGGTGACGGTGGGGGGCGCGTACCCCTGGGTGGTCTCAAGCGATGTCATCGAACCGCTGCTCATGCGTGCATCCCTGCCGAACAGTATCCCGGCGTCGCGTGCGTGCGACAGCGGGCGATGGGTGGCGGGCCAGCGGCCAAGACCCGGATCGAGCGTAGACCCGGGCGAGAGGACCCGGACGGGCCTCCCCAGTCGGCCCGACCTCCGACTTTATCAGGCCTTGGGTTCCGTTGGAAGCCCCGAGACAACGAAACCCGAGCAGGGTCGGGCCCCGCTCGGGTCTGGGTGATCGCTCGCGGGGCCAGGGAGGCCCCAGAGATCAGGAGGAGAAGCTGGAGCCACAGCCGCAGGAGGAGGTGGCGTTGGGGTTCTGGAAGACGAAGCCCCGGCCCATGATCTCGTCCTTGAAGTCGACGGTGGTGCCCTCGAGGTAGAGCAGGCTCTTGGGGTCGCAGACGACCTTGATGCCGTGCTGCTCGAAGACCTCGTCCGCATCCTTCTGGGTCTCGGTGAGGTCGAGGACGTAGCTAAAGCCCGAGCATCCCCCGCCCTTGACGCCGACGCGGAGGCGGACCTTGCTGGCGTCGAGGCCCTGCTGACCGATGATCGTCCGGATCTCGCGGGCCGCGGTCTCAGTAATGATGATGCCGGTGGTCTGGGTGTCGGTGGTGGTGGTCATGGGCGTTCCTTCCGTGGCCCGGTGTCGGGCGGTCTTCGTACAAACCTGAGGCGAGCGGGGTTCATTCCGCCCGGCGAGGTCCGGGAACCGCTTTGCCCCCGGATCAGTGGGCCGCAGCGGGCTCGGGCTTCTGGGCGCCGATGCCGTTCTTGTGCTTGTAATCGGCGATCGCGGCGCGGATGGCGTCCTCCGCGAGGACGGAGCAGTGGATTTTGACGGGGGGCAGGCTCAGCTCCTCGACGATCTCGGTGTTCTTGATCGTGAGGCCCTCGTCGACGGTCCGGCCCTTGAGCCACTCGGTGGCGAGGGAGGAGCTGGCGATGGCGGAGCCGCAGCCGAAGCACTTGAACTTGGCGTCCTCGATCTTGCCCTCGGCGTCGACTTTGATCTGGAGCTGCATGACGTCTCCGCACTCGGGTGCGCCGACGAGGCCGACGCCGACGTCTTTGCGCTCCTTGATCTCCTTCTGGGTGCCGAAGGAGCCGACGTTGCGGGGGTTCTCGTAATGGTCGATGACTTTTTCGCTGTATGCCATGGATTGCCCTTCGGAATTGCTCTCACTCGTCAGAAGCGAGAACACGAAAATACAGGTTGATGTACTCGTTTGGAAAACGGCGATCGATTTCGCGTTGGAGCGACCGCAGCGCTTCTTCGAGTTCGGACGCGCGGGCGTTGTCCACATCGTACGCAACTGGGACTTCAACGCCAGCAGATGTGGTCTCGAGGGATGCACCATTCGCGGCAACCCTGAAGCCGAAACGCGACGCTTCGCGAGAGTTGGCAATCGCTTCACGAACGGCGTTGATCACTTCTTGCCTGTGGTCCACTGGTGTCGGTGCCATCAAACGAACCCTTCGGCAGCGTTCAAGAACAGGTGCGCGTCAGACAGACGCTCAGCCGCGATATCGACCTCGATCGCGATTCCTGGGCGGTAATCCGCCTCGATTCGACTACTGTACAGTCGGCGTATCGCCCGGAGCATCGCCTGACGATCGCTCTTCCGTCCGAAACGGCGTACCACACCTGCATCATTCACAAATGTGGTGGGAAGGTCGCGGTGAGACCATGTGCCCTCGATCAAGCGTGGCGTAGAAACACCGGTGCGGATCAACATAGCGTGTGCGGCGGCGAAAGCGGCATAATACGACCGACTCACGCTCGCGCGGTAGTGGCCCACTTCGCGCAGCTTCCCGGCGGCCTCATACTGCTCATTGGCGAGTTTCATCCATTGCTCCGGCGTCGCCGCCATCTCAGTGCGCTGCCCACTCGATCTTGCTGATGTCGATCCCCTCGTTGTGCATGTCGTAGAGGGGGCTCAGCTCGCGGAGGCGTTCGACCGCCCTGGCGATCTTGTCGATCGCGAAGTCGACCTCCTCATCGGTGGTGAACCGGCCCAGCGACATGCGCAGCGAGCTGTGCGCGAGCTCGTCCCCCACGCCCAGGCTCTTGAGGACGTAGCTGGGCTCGAGGCTGGCGCTGGTGCACGCGGAGCCCGAGCTCATCGCGATGTCCTTGCACTCCATCATCAGGCTCTCGCCCTCGACGAAGCCGAAGGAGATGTTGGTGAGGTGGGGGAGCCGCCGGTCGGCGTGCCCGTTGACGTGGATCTCGTCGATGCGCTCCGCGAGGCCCGTCTCGAGCCTGGTCCGGAGCTTGAACAGGCGCTCGCTCTCCGACGCCATCTCCTGCTGGCAGAGCTCGCAGGCCTTTCCCAGGCCCACGATGCCCGCGATGTTGTGCGTGCCGGAGCGGAAGCCTCGCTCCTGCCCGCCGCCCTCCTGCAGGGCGACGAGGCGGACGCGGGGGCGACGCCGGCGGACATAGAGGGCGCCCACGCCCTTGGGCCCGTACAGCTTGTGCCCGGAGAAGCTCAGCAGGTCGATGTTGTCCTTCGACACGTCGGTCGGCATCTTGCCGACCCACTGGGTGGCGTCGGTGTGGAAGATCACGCCCCGGTCGTGGCACAGTTCGCCGATCTCGGGCGCCTCGTTGATGGTGCCGATCTCGTTGTTGGCCCACATGATCGTGACGAGGATGGTGTCGTCGCGCATCGCGCCCTCGACCATCTCCCGGGTGATCAGCCCGTCCGCGCGGGGCTCGAGGAAGGTGACGTCGAACCCCTCCTTCTGCAGGCGCTTGCACGGGTCGAGCGTCGCCTTGTGCTCGTGCTGGGCGGTGATGATGTGGCCACGCCCCTTGCTCCCCGCCGGCGCCTTCTCGTACATGTACGCGGCGCCCTTGATCGCCAGGTTGTTCGACTCGGTGGCGCCCGAGGTGAAGATGATCTCCTTGCGATCCGCCCCGAGCAGCTCGGCGACCTGGCGACGCGCGTTCTCCATGCCGTCCTCCGCTTCCCAGCCGAAGCGGTGATTGCGGCTGCCGGCGTTGCCATAGATCTCCGTAAAGTACGGCAGCATGGCCTCGACGACGCGCGGGTCGGTCCGGGTGGTCGCGGCGTTGTCGAAGTAGATGGGCTTCTTCATGACGCTCCTCGTGGTGTCGGGTGCGACGGGTCACAGGCTCAAATCCGGACCGTCTGGTCCAGATATTTAGAATCGTTCCAAAGTATGATACCCGATTCGCCATCGGCGAACCACCGGGGTCAGCTCGAGTCTGTACCGGGGAATCCCTGTGTTCTCGGACGGTGAGCGGCGGCTTCAGGCGGGGGGGCGCTGGTAGACGAGTTCGACCCGGTTGCCCTGCTCGTTGTGGCTGACCTCGGTCATGTAGGCCTTCATGAGCATGAGCCCGCGCCCGGTGGGATTGGCGAGGTTCTCGTCGAGCGTGGGGTCGGGCACATCGTTGGGCGTAAAGCCCGGGCCCCGGTCCTGGACCGTGATGCGGACCCTTTCCCGGGTGACCGCGTAGGCGACGGTGATCGGGGTGCCCTGGGGGACCGTCCGGTGCCCATGGTGGAAGGCGTTGGTGATCGCCTCTTCGAGGGCGAGCTTGATCGCGAAGCGCGAGCTCTTGGGGTAGCCCTGCGCGTCAACGGCGCCGAGGATGCGCTCCTCAAGCGCTTCGATCGCGGCGCGGTCGTCGGTGATCTCCACCTCGACGGGCTCGTGATCGTTTGGAGCGGCGGTCATCGGGCGGGTGTGGCTCGCGGGGGTGCGTGGCGGAGACAGCGGGCCTGGCCTGGGGCTCAGGCGAAGCTCTGCACCGCGTCGTCGGTGGTCTCGTGGATCTCGAACAGCTTGTTGAGCCTCGTGATGACGAAGACCTCGTAGATCTGCGGGTCGATATTGGCCAGTCGCAGCTGCCCGTTCTTGGAGCGGACCTTGTTGTTGATCGTGATGAGCGTGCCCAGGGCGGCGGAGGAGAGGTGGTCGACGTTGGAGAAGCTGATGAGCAGCCGGGGCTCGGGGGCGGCCTCGATGAGCCCGGCGATCTCCTCGCCGATCATCTGGATGTTCGCCTCGTCGAGGATGTTGCGATCGATGAACTCGACCTGGGTCACCCCGTTGTCAACATCGCGGACACGGAGTCGAGAATCCGACGCAGCCATGCGTGGCCTCCGGAACGGAACCTGCCGGTCAACGCCCGCGCCGTCCGGTCGACCGTGCCGACCGAGCATCCGTGGGTGAGGCATCATACGGTGGCGAGGGGGCGGGTGCCAACGGGCCCGCCCCGGGTTCTTCCGTGCGGGGGCCCCGGCGGCGGTGAAGGGGGCCTCAGGCAAGGGTGTCCGGCAAAGAAAGCACCCCGCCTGAGCGGGGTGCCATCGGTCGAGTTCGGATGGGGGCCCCCGGTCGGGGGCTCATTCAGCGACCCAGGGAATCGAGCAGGCCCGGGAAGTTCCGCTCCTCTTCCTCGCTCTGGATGAGGACGGTGGGCTTGAGCAGCACGAGCAGCGTGCGCTCCTCCTTGGCCTCGATCCGGTTCGAGAAGAAGCGGTTGAGGATCGGGATCTTCGAGAGCACGGGCACGCCCGTCTCCGTCTCGAACTCCTCGACGATCCGCTGGCCGCCCAGCAGGATGGTGCCCTGGTCCGGCACGGTGACCGTGGTCTGGACGCGGGTGATCGTGACGATGGGGATCTGGATCTCGCCCTGCGCGACGGTCGCGTTCCGCACGATATCGCCGGTGTCGGGGTCGATGGAGGTCGAGCCGCCGCCGGCGGTTGCTTCGACCACGACCGAGTCGGCGAAGTCGACCTCGCCGACCGCGGTGTCCACGTTCATGGTGACGTACCGACGGTCCGCCGAGATGACGCCATCGACCTCCAGCACGACGCCCTCCGCGACGACGCTGAGCGTCGGGTCGAAGCCGACCGCGGAGTCGGAGACGACGGGCTGCAGGTCGGAGACGAAGGACTGCTGGGTGGCGACGAAGACATAGGCCCGCTGCCCGTTCGTGAAGGTCAGGCGCGGGGCGGTCAGCTCGACGGAGCGGCGGTCGGCCTGGGTGGCCTCGACGAGGAAGTCGACCTGGATGTCGTCGAGGAACCGCCCGGCGACGCCCAGCGCGGGGCCGGCCCCGAGGACCGCATCGCCCAGGGAGGTTCCGCCGCCCAGGGTGTTGATGAGCCCGAAGGAGTTCTGCTCGGCGCGGATGGGGCTCCACTGGTCACCCTGCGTGCCCGGCGCGAAGACGGGCTGGGCGAGGCCGAAGCCCGACGCGTCGGGCGGGATGGCCTGGCGGAGCTCGCCGCTCGCGGGGTCGAAGAAGGCGTCGATGGTGAGCGACGGGTCGATGGTGCGGGCGATCTGGACCTCGTTGAGGTTCCCGCCGAAGTAGACATCGATATCGAAGCCGATCCGCTCGAACCACTCCTCGCGGACGAGCAGGAAGCGGCTCTCGACATTGATCTGCATGTTGCGGACGGAGCGGAGCTTGCTCAAGAGGCCGGTGATGGCCCGGTGGTTCTTGGGCGTGTTGGTGATGATGAAGTTGCCGTTGAGCTCCCGGATGGTGCCGGTCTCCCCGCCCAGGTCTTCCCAGCCGTCGGGGTCGACGTTGGACTGGATGATGTCGATGAGCTCCTCGATGAGCTCCTCGCGGTCCTGGCGTTCGATGTCCGCCTGGCCCCCCTGGAAGGGGCTCTGGCCACCGCCGCCGCCGCCCTGCTGGCCGCCCTGCTGGAAGATGGTGTTGAGGTCGAAATCGGGGGCGTTGTCGTAGTCGGGCACCTCGATGAGCAGGTCGCGGATGTCGTAGATCTCGAGGACGGTGTTCCGACGCAGCACCTCGTCGCTGGCGATCGTCAGGACGCCATCGGTGACCGCCCAGCCGGCGGGCACGCTCGGGTCGCTCACCTTCTCGAGCACCCGGTTGAAGACGGTCTCGAGCGGGACATTGGTGAGCTTGAGAGAGACGAGGCTCTCGGGGTCGACCCCGATCTGCTGGAGGCTCGCCCAGTCAACGTCCATCTCGAGGTTGCCGAACTGGCTGAGGAAGGTGAGCACGTCATCGAGTGCCGCGTCCTGGAAGTTCACCGGCAGGCGCGTGTCCGCCAGCGTGGCCAGGACCGCCCGGTTGATCGGCGTCTCGCTGAACTGCATGGGGTCGCCACGCAGGCGGGAGATGTTGGCCCAGTCGTCGGGGTAGTCGATGATGCGAGCGGGGGGCACCATCGCCTCGCGGTTGTCGACGAGGTTCTGCACAACGCCCACGCGGTACTGACGCTTGATCTCGCCGTACTTGCGGACGAGGATGGTGTCCTGGATGACATCCCGCAGGACGAGGCCCGCCGGGTTGTTGGGGTCGACGAAGAGCAGCTGCTCGACCTCCTGCAGCGCCTTCTCGTACTGCTGGTCCGCCTGCAGGGCGCGGATGCTGTCCAGCAGCCGGATGATCCGCTGGTCGCGCTCTTCTCTCGCTTCGATCGCGCGGGTCCGCTGCTCCTCCGCCAGGCGGGTCGCACGGTCCTGCTCGCGCCGGACGCGGGCCGCTTCCTCCGCAGCAGCGATCTGCCGCAGGAGCTCGCCATTTTCGGTAAGCAGCTGCTCGTACTCCGCGGCGCTCAGCACGCCCCGGGCGTTGTTGAGCGTCAGCAGCGCGCCCGCCGCGAGGCGCCGGGCCTGCTCGAAGCCCCCGGACGCGAGCGCCTGCTGCGCCTGCTGCGTCTCGTTGCGGTACTGGGCCCGGGCCTGCTGGCGGGCCAGGTCTCGCCGGTTGAGGTCCTGCTCGAAGATGTCGACGCCCGCCTCACCGAGGCCACGCCCCAGGCGGATCCGGGCCTCCGCCCGACGGTCCTCAACGCGGGCCAGCTCCTCGGGGGAGAGGAACGCGCGGAACGAACTCAGCAGGCGCGAGTAGATCCGGTCCGCGTCCGCGAACCGCGAGTTGCTGAACGAGGCGTTGGCCTCCGCGATCAGACGCTGCGCCTCGAGACGCTGCGCCGCCTGGATCAGGTCCGCGTCGGGCGCGGGCTGGGCCGGGGCGGGCTGCGCGTCCGTGCCGCCTCCCGAGATCTGCATGGTCTCGGGCGTCGCGGGCTGGGTCGCGGGCTCGGTCGCGGGCTGCTGGTTGGCACGGTTCCGCGCCGCGGCGGTGGGGTCACCACCGGGCTCATCGGTCCCGGGGCCCCCCGCGGGCTCGTCGCCCGGGTCGACCTGGCGACGCCGGACCACGCCGGGCTGCTCCTCACCGGTGCCGAAGACGCCCAGCGTCAGCGTGTCGATGCGGAAGGGCTCGCCCCGCACCATCTCGAGCTGCTGCACCCGGCTGCGATAGCCACCCAGGGCGCTCGCCTGGGAGGGCGTCAGCTCGATGCCCGCGTCGTCGATCTCGGAAATGCGGGCCTTGGCGTCCGCGTAGCGGGCGTTGGCGAAAGCCGCGCCGATGGAGGCGATGACGCGGTCCGTCTCGCGGGCGAGGATCGCCCGGCGGGACGAGGTCAGCGTCAGGACGCCCTCGGCGCGGGTCTTCTGGGCGGGCGTCGCCTCGCTGCTCGCGAGGACCGCCTCCGCGGCCCGCTCCGCGTCGCTCAGGCGACCGGAGGCGGAGGCCAGTTCGGCCCTCTGGAGGTTCATCTCCGCCTGGGGCAGGGCCCGCACGGCGCGTTCCGCGTCCCGCAGGAGCCTCATGGCCCGCAGCGACACCCGGTCGGTCAGCCCGACACTGTCGTCGGAGGTGACCAGGGCCATCAGCATCGCCTGGGCCCGGACCGGCTCGCCCGCGGAGAGCAGGGAGGATGCCCGGTCGAGCAAGGCCTCAGCGGAGTCCGCCGCGGCGACCGCTGCATCGTCGGCACCGCCCAACGCCTGGGCACCCATGACAGGGGCCGACACCGCAAGTCCAGCCGCCGCTGCAAGAGCCGCGGCGCACCACCAGTTGACCGAACGGTCGGATCGAACGCGCATCCCGATCTCCGAAGTTGTTGCCCGGGGCTTTGGGCCTCTGTGGTCAGGGACCGGCGTCGCCGGACCCCCGACTCGGGGTGGTTGGGCGGCCGAAACTCCGCGTCTTGGCGACTCGGACGCCCATCTCGCTCTTTCGTAAGCCTTGTTTCTGGTGGGCGTTGCGCCCGCCGAGGCTTCCCTGCGCCAGCGTTGGGGTTGTTGGAGGGCCGGGCCGCTTCGCCCGACCGGTCCGCCCGCTGCCTGGTGTACCAGCGAGTCCGCCATGGGTGGCGGTCGCCGGAGCCCGGCACGATACCGGCGCGTTGCACGGTTCGCAAACCCGTCGGTCGTGGCTCGTGCCGGGTGGGCGTTTTTCCGACCCCCGGGGCCGATTCGGTCGATGCCTATTCCAGGAACTGAGCGCGAACGATCGTCGGGACCGCCGGTCGGCGGGGAGTCGTCGCTGGTTTGGGGCCCGCCTTGGTGGGGGGGGGAGCGCCGAGCGGAGCGGGGGGCTCGCGGACAAGATCGGCATGCTGTTCGGGGCTCGTGCGGTCCGCGGCGAGCAGCATGGGCTCGGTCCAGACGCCCCCGTCGTCCGCGAGCAGCGCGGCGACCGCGTCGAAGGCGAGTTCTTCCGCCTGGGCGAGGCAGTCGGCGAAGAGGATGACCTCCGCGTAGCGGGGGCGGTCCTCGCTCTCCCGTTCGCAGCGGAGCAGGCACCGCCAGCTCGTCAGGCCCAGGTCGTGCCCGTCCTCGTCGAGGTTGGTATCGGGGTCGATATTGAGCGTCAGACGCCACTCGGCCCGGAGCTGCTCGACGATCTCCTCGGCGCCCATGAACTCGGGGTGGTCGTCGGGCGAGACGAGGACGCCCCGGTGCTCGTGGGTGGCGGCGTCGGCCCCCAGGGGCTCCGGGACGCGCTGGAGATCGAAGGCCTCAAGCACCCGCTCGACCTTCTCCTTGAGGTCGGGCTCCGTCCGGACGGTCACGATCTTGTGCTCGTCGATAAAGAGGTAAAAGAAGGGATCGTCGCTCATGAGGCCGAAGCCGCACATGCCGTCCTCGAAGAAGAAGGGCCGGTAGCGCCGGATCGCGTCGACGAAGCGGTCGACGCCCATGAGGACGTAGGAGATGTAGGGGTCGATCTCGCGGTACGCGTCGTGCCCGATGAAATCGAGGATGGGGAAGGCCCGCCCGGGCATGAGGGCGAGCAGGTGGCGGACCAGGGCGGGGACCCTTTCGCTGGTGATCACGATGTCGTACACATAGCGGTCGGGCCAGTGCTCCCAGTCGGCGTCGGGGATGGTGGGATCGTCGACGTCGGTGTCGTCGTCTTCGCCCCCGTCGGCGGGCTCGAACTCGACCGCGTAGCCCTGGCGGGGCTCCATGGGCTCCACCGGATAGACACCCAGAGGGAACTTCATGTCGCCGATGACGACGCGTTCGATCGACTCGTCGACCTGACACCTTGGGGAAGGCTGCACCGAAGGAGGCTCCCAGAAGGCGGGGGGCGGGCGAGAACCGACCGGGGCCCCCTGCGCAGCCAACCGTAGCACGCGGGGGCGGGGCGATCCCGGGCCCGGGGGGCGACCGGGCATCGGGTCCGGGGGCAGCGGGTTGCGGGGTGTCGGGTGCGGTACCCTTCAGGCGTGAACACCGCCCCTCTCCTGCTTGTGAGCGTGAACAACTCGCGGACCCGCGTGGGCCTGGCCCGCGCCGGCGAACTCGCCTCGTCGCGCTCGATGACCAATACCGACGCGGACGCCATGACCCTGGAGGCCCGGGCGATCATCACCGACGCGGACGAGGCGCCCGCAGCGATCCTGCTCTCGTCGGTGAACGACAGCGTCGCGGACCCCCTCAGCCTCGCCCTGCGGGAGGCGTTCCCGGGCTCCGGCCTGTACCGGGTGGGCAGGGACCTGGCGATCCCTATCCCCATGGCGGTCGACGAGCCCACCAAGGTCGGCTCCGACCGGCTGCTGGCGGCCCTCGCCGCCTGGCGGCGTGTGCAGCACGCGTGCATCGTGGTGGACGTGGGGACTGCGGTGACGGTCGACTTCGTCGATGGCGAGGGCGTCTACCAGGGCGGCGCGATCGCGCCCGGGCTCGCGATGATGCTCGACGCCCTGCACAGGCGGACCGAAAAACTGCCCGCGATCCCGTTCGAGATGCCCGACCCGGCGATCGACCCCTTCGGAAAGACCACGGCGCACGCGATGCGCCTGGGCGTCGTCGCCGCGGTGCGGGGGCTCGTGCGGGACCGGGTGGAGGCGTACGCGGAGCTGTACGGGGCCTTCCCGCAGGTCGTCGCGACGGGGGGGGACATGGGCATTTTGGAGCACGACGGGGTGATCGAGCACTTCGTGCCCGACCTGGTGCTGCTCGGGATGCTGGCGTGCGCCCAGGAAGCGCTGTCGGAAGACGGGGACGACGAACTCTGATGCGGGCCCGCTGGTCGCTGCTGACGACGCCCAACGCGCGGGGGGCGCTGGCGATCGTTGCGATTGAATCGGAGAGCCTTGACGCGGACCTCGCGGAACTGGCGATCAAGCCTGTAGCGGTGGGGGAGGCGCGCCTGCGAGATCTCTTGGGCGTCGACCGGGGCGTCGTGGCCCGCTGGACCGAGACCCGGGCCGACCTGTTCTGCCACGCCGGCCCGGCGGTCGTGCGAGCCCTGACGCGGGAACTGGAGGCGCGGGGCGTCGCGCGGGCCGGTGAGATGGACCCGCAGTCGATCTATCCCGAAGCCCGGGACGCGATCGAGGCGCAGATGCTGGCGGCTCTGGCGTCCGCCCCCAGCCCCCGGGCGGTCGACCTCTTGCTCGATCAGCCCCGTCGGTGGCGGGAGGCGGAGGGGGAGGGGGAGACGGGCGACCCGCGTCTGGACCGCTTGCTGCATCCGCCCCTGGTCGCGGCGCTGGGAGTGCCCAACATCGGGAAGTCGACGCTGCTCAACGCCCTGGCGGGCCGGCAGCTCGCCCTGGCTGCGGACGAGCCCGGGACGACGCGGGACCATGTCGGGGCTCTCCTGGTCCTCGACGGGCTGGCGGTGCGTTATCTGGACCTGCCGGGCCTGGAACCGGGGGCGACGGGCCCGGACGCGGAGGCCCAGCGCCTGGCGCTCGCGGCGGCGGCTTCGGCGGACCTCGTGTTCGCGTGCGGCGACGCGACGCACCCGCCCCCCGACGCGGGCGCGGTGCTCGGGGGGGGCGACGGGACGCGGGCGATGCTGACGGTCGCCCTGCGGACGGATCTGGGCGAGCCCGGGTTCCGGGCCGATGCCCGGGTCTGTGCGGTCAGCGGGGAAGGCGTGGCGGACCTGGCCCGGGCGATCCGGCGGGCGCTGGTGCCCGACGGGGCGGTCGCGAGCGCCCGACCCTGGCGATTCTGGGGGTCGGGGCCGATTCCTGACCTTGGGCCCCGGAACCCCTAGAGTCCCCACCAACGGTTCAGGGACCGCCCAAGGGCGCACGAAGGAGACTGGCGCGTGGACGAACGGCTGAAGGACATCAAGGAAGGCGCCGGGCGCGAGGAATCGCGGATCAATCAGGACTTCCTGGATTTCCTCCAGAAGTGGTCCACGCCGGTCCTCATCCTGATCGTGATCGTCTCGGGCGGATGGACCGCGCTGCGCCTGCTCGAGCAGCGCCGGGTCGAGACCGCCAACAACGCCTTCAACGAGTACGAGGCGGTCGCGACAGCGCAGGACCCGCTGCCCGCGTCCCTGCGGGCGGTCGCGGATTCGTACGAGGGCATCGGTTCGGTCTCGGCCCTGGCCCGCCTGCGCCTGGGCGATGTGCACCTCTCCGCGGCCCGTCGCGGGCTGGAGCCGGCGGCGCCCATGGACCCGCAGGGCAACCCCGAGAACGACGCCGATGTGCTCGACGAGTCGGGGCGTCTGGACCACCTGAGCCGCGCCGCGTCGGCGTACGAGTCGGTGCTGGCGGAGGCCCGCGGCACGCCCGCCAAGGCGATTCTCGCGGTCAACGCCCTCTTCGGGCTCGCGGCGGTCGAGGAATCGCGGGGCGATGCGGAGGCGGCCCGGGCCCGCTACGAGGAAGCGGCGCGGGCCGCGAGCGGGGCGGGCCTGATCGGGCTGCCCGAGATCGCGCAGGCGCGGATCGACAGCCTTGCCGAGCTGCCCGAGCGCCCGACCCTGCCGACGCGGGCCGACCTGCCGATGCTGCCGGGATTCCCGGCTCCGGATGCGCCGGCACCGGCGCCGGTGATCCCGATGCCCCAGGACGACGCGACGGGCCCGGCGATCCCGGGCATGACCGCGCCCGTCGAGGGCGATGGCGACACCGGCGAGGGTGGCGACGACGCGGACGGCGGATGACCGCTGCCCGTCCACCGCAGGCGGAGACCAACCGGGGGGGCGAGGAGACGGTCGAGACGACGCTCCCCACCGGTGCCGACATCGGCCCCCTGATCCTGCCGGGCGGGAAGGTCAATCCCGACGCGATCCGTCGTGCATACGAGCTGGCGGCGGAGCGGGGCCCCGAGGACGGGGACGACTCCGAATCGGCCCCCCTCTGGCGGGTCTCCTTCACGCTGCAGCGCGACCTGCAGACCAGGCTCGACAAGTATGTCACGAGCCGTGTGACCTTCATGAGCCGCAACCAGATCCAGAGGCTCATCGAGTCGGGCTCGGTGACGGTGAACGGTGCGCCGGCCCGGAGCGCGACGAAGCTGCGCCTGAACGACCGCGTGGACGTGCTGGTCCCGCCCCCGCCTTCAAAGGACATCCTGCCCCAGGACATCCCGCTCGATGTGCTGTTCGAGGACGGGCACCTCCTGGTGCTGAACAAGCAGCCCGACATCATCGTGCACCCGGCCCGGGCGGAAAAGTCGGGCACACTGATCAACGCGCTCGCGTACCACTTCAAGCACCGCTCGGGCGGGGGGCTGAGCTCGGTGGGGCGGGACGAGGCGAGGCCCGGCGTCGTGCACCGGCTCGACCGGCACACGACCGGCATCATCGTCTTCGCCAAGAGCGAGGAGGCGCACTGGAAGCTCGGGCACCAGTGGGAGCACCGGACCGTCGACAAGCGGTACCTCGCGGTGGTGCACGGACGCTTCGAGCCCCTGCGGGGTGAGGGCGTCGAGGTCATCGAGGCCCCCCTGGGCCCGCACCCGAGCAAGGAGAAGGGCTACCGCGAGAAGCAGTGCGTGCGCCACGACGACCTGGGCAAGCCCAGCGTGACGATCGCGCGCGTTCGCGAGCGGTACACGATGCCCGAGGGCTTCGGGCCCGACCGGGCGTTCACGCTCGTCGAGCTCGAGCTCAAGACCGGGCGGACGCACCAGATCCGCGTGCACATGACGCACCGCGGGCACCCCCTGGCGGGGGACGACATGTATTCGGGCCGCCCCGTGCCGGTCACGATCCCCGGGGAGGAACACCCGGCGTTCGACGTGCCGGCCCTGCACGCGGCGCTCCTGGCGTTCGAGCACCCGATCACGGGCGAAGAGCTGGTCTTCACCGCGGCGCCCCGGGAGCGACTGGCGACCCTCATCCGGTCGCTGCGATCGGGCGAAGTGACTCGGGTGGAGCCCCCGGGGGCGGTGCCCCTGGCGCGGTTCGAGCTGTAGAGGCGTGATCGCGGGAATGCTCCGGGGCCCGGCGGCGTTTGGAGCGACGCGATGACCCAAGAATCCCGACAGGATGTGCGTTCACGCCTGATCTTCGCGATCGGCGTCACCATCGGCGTGCTGGCCCTCGTTGCGACCGGGCTGCTGCTGACGCATCCGCGTGTTGCGCTCGCCTGGTAGCGCGGGGGGTGGGGGGGGGTGGGGGGGTCGGGGGCGGTCAGGCCCGGGCGATGGCGTCCATGAAGCGGCGCAGGCGGGGTGCCCTCGGGTCATCGACCGAGCAGAGATTCACGCAGCGGAAGCACTCCGCGAGCACGACCCGGCCCGACGCGACATTGACCGCGGGGACGGTCGCCCGGGCGACGAGCGCGAAGGCGAGATCGGTGCCGATCGCGTCGGCCCACGCGTCGCGGTGCTGCGCCAGAAACGCATCGACGCGGTTGCCCGCGACGGAGAGCGCGGTCGCGTCCTCCGCGACGCGCACCGCCTGGGCGGTGGGGAGCAGGGGACCGGCTTCGAGAACGATGATCGCCGGGCGACCGGCCCGGGCGATGGCGTCCCGCGCGCTTGCGGGCCAGCCGGCGTCCGTTGGCACGATCGAGGGGCAACGGACCTCCCAGCGGTCGATCTCGACGGCGCAGGCCTCCCCGGTCGGCTCGGGAGCCACCTCAAGCCGGCCCCGTCGGCAGAGCGCCGCGAAGGCGAGCGTCAGGCGCCAGGCCCCCGCGTCGTCGCGCCCCTCTGCGTCCGCGGTCAGGGCGTTGGCCAGGGCGGCCCGCCAGCGGGGCCCGGCCCGCCCGAGCGTGCCCACGACGCGGGCGAGTTCCGCGATGTCGATCGCAGCGGCATACGCCTCGGTGTTGGAGGGGGCGACCTCCTGGGCCTTGGGGTCATCGATCAGGCGGACGATGCTCCGCAGCACGCGCCGGCGGGCCCGGACCGGGTCGAGGGCGGTTTCCGGCAGGCCCGACCCCCCGAGGGCCGCGATGATCTCGTCCGCCTGCGTGACCAGCCGGTCGTAGGTGGAACGCCCGAGCCCGGTGGTGGCCGCCAGTTCGGCGCGGGCGCGCTCCGCCTCGGCGCGGAGGCGTCGCTGGAGCCCTGATGCGTCACCCGAAGTGGTCAACTGGAGGTCCCTTCATTCGCGGCGCCACAGGCTATCGGGCTCGCGGTGTCGGGGAGACCCATGGATTCGCCACGGGTGGTGCGGTCGTCGCCCCCCGGAGCCGACCTGAGATCCGGGGGGCGCTGGACTCTGCCCCGAAATCGGCCGAAAGCATCTGTGTGACCGACCGCGAACCGACCACCCAAACGAGCGGGCTCGATCTCATCGTCTGCGACGATGAGGCCATGATCGCCGCGATCATCGTGCGTCGGCTCACGCAGGTCGGGCACACGGTCCGGCAGTTCCCCAATGGCCAGCAGGCGTTCGAATCGGCCCGGGCGAAACCGCCGGATGCGATCATCACCGACTACCAGATGCCCCTGATGGACGGGCTGCAACTCGCGGAAGCGATGGCGGCCCTTCCCGAGCTCGCGCAGATCCCGATCTTCCTCGTGACCGCCCGGGGACACCGCGTGCCGGACGAGGTTCTGGCGAGGACGAGCATCGTCCGGGTCATCCCGAAGCCCTTCAGCGCGAGCGAGCTGGCGCTGTGGATCGGACGGGAAGTCACCCCTCGTTCGCGGGGGGAAGCGGCATGAGCAGTGGTCACGACCCGCGGCACGCCCTCGACGAGGTCGCGGCGAGAGCCCGGGAGCTCGGGCTGATCGCGATCCGGACCGACCAGACGCCCTCGGGCGAGTTCGAGGCGGACCTGCTCGACCGGGTGCGGTGCGCGCCGCAGCTGCCGGGCCAGGCGTTCCGGGCGTTCGACCTCTTGCCCGATGTGATGGCGTGCGTGGGCCCGAAGGGCCCGCTCGCGACGGGGCTCGCGCTGTGCGCCGTCCTCGAGAGCGACCAGCCCTTCGCCTGCACCTACCCGCAGGAGGCGATCGTCCGATATCCGCCGGAGATCGCGCGCCGCGTGCTGGGCACGCTGAGCCGCATGTTCGGCGACCTGCTTGATGCGGATGCGCTGCAGGCGCAGACCGAAAGCTTCACGAACCACCTCGCGCAGTCGTACGAGAACATGACGCTGCTCTACCGGCTCGGGCGGAGCATGAACGAGCTGCGTCATCCCGAGCAGTTCGTGACGGGCGCGGTGGAGGGGCTCGCGGACACGCTCGGGTACCTCTGGACCTCGGTGCTCTTCGCGGAGCGACGCGAGGTCGGTGAGCTCTCGGGCCGGTTCATCAGCGCCCACGACGACCTCGGGCTCGACGAGAGCGCGATGCGTTCGCTGCTGGACCACTTCGTCGCGAAGGTGTCGTACATGCCCGGCGAGGCGCCCGCCGGCGTCTTCGGGTGCGAGGGGCCCCTCGGGCCCGAGGTGGTGCTCCAGCCGATCCGCATCGACAACATCTACGCGGGCTACATGGCGATGGGCTCGAAGCGGGGCGAGGACTGCCAGGCGACGAGCTACGACACGCAGGCGCTCGAGGCGGTCGCGGGCTATGTCAGCACGATGCTCGAGAGCGTGCACCTGTACGCGGAGCAGCAGGCGACCCTCATGGGCATGCTGCGGGCCCTGTCGACCTCGCTCGATGCGAAGGACCGGTACACGCGGGGCCACTCGGAACGGGTCGCCCTCCTGGCGAAGATGCTCGCGGAGGCGGCGGGCCTGCCGGACGAGGACGCCGAGCGGATCCACCTCGCGGGCATCCTGCACGACATCGGGAAGATCGGCGTGCCGGACCATGTGCTGTGCAAGCCCTCGCGCCTCACGGACGAGGAGTTCGCGTTGATCAAGCAGCACCCGACCATCGGCTACGAGATCCTGAAGGGGATCCCCGCGGTCGAGGACGTGCTGCCGGGCGTCTTGCACCACCATGAACGCTGGGACGGGCGGGGCTACCCGGGCAACATCGAGGGCGAGAGCATCCCCCTGATGGCCCGCATCCTCGCGCTGGCCGACACCTTCGACTCGATGAGCTCCAACCGCGCGTACCGGGCGGCCCGGCACCGCGAACAGGTGCTCGCCGAGATCCAGCGCTGCTCGGGCGGGCAGTTCGACCCCGACCTGGTCGACGCCTTCCTGACGCTCGACTTCCTGCCCTTCGACCAGCTCATCGCGAAGCACTCGCGGGAGCGGGTCGACACGCAGGACGCGTTCAAGGCCCTCAAGGACGCCAAGCCCGACAGCGACGCCCAGGCCGACGCCGCCTGAGGCACGGGGCCCGGGCCGGGAGACCATCCACGAATGATCGCCAGGAAGCGTTGCTCGCCCATCGAAGGCGTGAGCGATCGGGCTGATCCTGCGCGCTGCTGGTCGGTGCGGGCCCGCGGGCCATTGCCCCGGGCGGGCTCCTCGCTCCGGCTGCAACGCTTAAAAACAAGCAACGGGCGGATGATCCGCCCGTCGCCGGTGCATTCGTGCTGCGCTCAGACCGTCCCGCGCCCTCGCCGGGCCCGGGAACCGGTGGTCAATAGCTGCTGTACGCCACGCCCCGCTCGTCGGTCAGCGCACCGGTGTTCGCCTTGATCGTCCCGAGCGTCTGGTCGTAGATCCAGCCCACCCCGTCCGCATCCGCGGCGGCGACGCCGTTCTCGCCCCGCTTGGCACCGACCTTCACGACGGGAACCGAGGTGAGGTAGGGGCCGAAGGCAAAGGTCGAGGTCTTCGTCGCGTTCGTGTTGCCCGCGATGTCCGTGTAGGTGGTCATCTGGGCGGCGAAGTCGGCAGCGGTGGGGTAGGCGCCGTTGTGCTCCGCAGCGTACAGCTCGATGGCATTGCGGAGGACCGCCAGGTCAGAGATGAGGCCCGAATCGGCGGCGCCCGCGGCGCCGCGGCTCATGCGGGGGATCGCGATCGCCCCGATGATCCCGAGGATCACCACCACGATGACGAGTTCCACGAGGCTGAACGCCCGACCCCGGGCACGCGTCAGAGCCAGATCCATAGCACCATCTCCTTCGGGCCCGAGTCCATGGGCGCCGCTACGAATGATTTCGTTCGCCGCGGCCCACGCCGCTCAAGCGTCCGTTGGGGAATCGACCCGATCGGCCCCCTCCTCAAGCGACCGGGGCGAACAGGTCCGCTCATGTGGGACTTTGGGCCATACAGGCCCACCCTCACGGAAGCCCGGGTCCGGAAACATCCGTCACCGGTCGAGCACCAGCTCGATCCGCTCCCCGGCGCGCTCGACGAGGACCCGATCGCCATCGACGCGGATCAGCGTCAGCCCGTCGCGGGCGACCCCGGGCCTGAGCACGAGCCCGTTGACGACCGCAGCGGGGCGCGAGCCGGTCACGACCGCGCTGAGTCGCAGCCCGTCGCCGGTCGCCGGCCCGGCGCTCGGGCCCGTCGCGTTGGTGGCCCAGTTGAGCGAAGCGAAGGCATCGGGGGTGGCCCCGGCGCCCGTCGCGAATCCCGCCATCGCTCCCCCCGCTCCGCCAGCGCCGAGGCTCGCGATCAGGTCGCGGACCGGCGGGCCCGCCTGGCTCTCGGGCTTGCCCGGGGTCGGCGAACCGGTGACTCCTGCGGCGCCCATCGCCATGAGCTGGTCGGGGGTCAGCTTCGGGGGTATGGGCCCGCCCTCCCCGCCCCCGGACAGGACGAACCGATCGAGCGCGAGCCCGCCCAGCGACATCACCAGCGTCGAGATGAGCAGGCCCTTGCGCTTCACGCTGCCTTCTCCTGCGCCCCGGCGATCAGCCGGGCGTCGCCCACCACGTCAGGTCCACTTCGAATCGAGCGGCGCCGCTGGCGCCGTCGCCCCGGATCACGGTCACCCCCGTGACCGCGATATCGCGGTCGTTCGCGTGCAGAGACTCCAGGAACGCGGTCAACGCCGGGTACGAGCCCCGCCCCGCGACGCGGATCGGCACGCGGACCGCCGCCCCGTCCGCGCGAGCATCGCCCGGACGGACCGTGTCCGCCCGCAGGTCCGCCGCTTCCGCGGAGGCGACGAGCGACGAGATCCGCGCGTTCAACGCGCTCACGGGGCGGGTGCGCAATTCCGCACGCTCCGCCAGCGTCCGCGCCTCCGTCGTCCGGCGTTCGAGGGCGACCACCTCCGCCTCCGCGTCGTCCGCGCTCGCGGTCACGGTCTGCAGCTCGAGGGCCCGCTGCGCATCGCCGGCCTTCGACGCCTCGACCGGCGTCACGACGCCGAACCACGCCAGCCCGGTCAGCAGCGCCAAAACACCCAGCCCGATCGCGTCGACCTTCCTGATGGGGTCGTTGAAGTCGATCATGACCCGCCCCCCCGCGCCGCGTCCTTCTTGTCCTCCGCCGGTGGCGGGGCCGGGGTGCCGATCGCCGCTTCGAGGGCGAAGCGGACGGCGCCGGTCGCGCCGTCGCCCCGCTCGGTCTCGATCAGGCGCACGCTGCCGAATGCCCCGCTCGCCTCGAGTTCCGTCGCGAGGACCGACGCTGCCCGGGCCGAGACCGCCCGCCCCCGCAGGATCATCACGAACGCCTCCGCGTCCTGCGCCCGGGGGTGGGGCTGCACCCGCATCTCGTCGAGCACGAGGGACTCGCCCGCGAATCCCGCGACGAACCGCAGCAGCAGGCTCCAGTCCGCCCGCCCGCTCGCGGCCCGCACCCCCCGCAGCGTCGCTTCCAGCCCGGCCAGCTCCCCACGCAGCGTGTCGGCACGCGCGTTGGCCGCTGCGACCCTTGCCTGCGCCTTAGCGAGCGCGACCTTCGTCCCGTGCCCGGTCTCGTCGCCCACGAGGGCGGTCGCGCCCCCCGCAGCGATCGCGAAGAGGTAGCCCCCCGAGACGAACGCAAAGGTCCGCATCCGTCGTTGCCGACGTCGCTCGGCCCGCCGGCTGCTGGGGATGAGATCGGGCACGAGCATCAGGCCGCCCTCCCCTTCGCCCCGACCGACGCGCCGGCGACCGCTTCCCTGAGGTGCGCGGGGCGCAGGCGGCTCAGCCCGATCGCAGCGAGGAGCGCCCCGGCCCGCGCACCGGGCACACAGCCCGGCTCCGCCTCCGCGATGGGCCTCAGCGTCGCGCCGCACTGGTCGGCGATGATCTCGAGCAGTTCAGCGTCCCCAGCGGCGCCGCCGACCGCCTCGATCGTGTCGAACCGCTCGCCCGGCATGCACTGGGCAAGGTAGCCCAGCGACGCCCGCAGCTCACTCGAGAGCGCCTCCGCGTACCGCGCCAGCGAGGGCGCAACGAGGGAGGCGACCGACTCATGCCTCGACCGCCCGCGCCCCACCGCCCACTTGGCGAAGGTCGGGTCGACGCTCCGGGTCTGCGCGATCTCCTCGGCCATCCGAGCCAGCGACGTGCCGCCCAGCGAACGCTCGTACATGAGCGCCCCGCCCCGGCAGGCGATCAGCGTCGCGGAGTGCCAGCCCAGGTCGAGCACCACGCGGAGCCCGTCGCCCGCGAAGGCGCTCGCGAGTCCCAGCGAGGCCGGCACGAGCAGGTCCGCCTCCAGGCCCGCTGCATCGAGCCCGTCGATCAGGGCCGAGGCCTCCGCGTGCGCGCAGATCGCCGCGAGGAGCCGGTCGGTCGGGTTCGCCTTTGGGGGCTGCGGGCTGGGCCAGGTCATCAGTTCGAACGCGCTCGGGTCGAGCCCGTGCATGCGGGCGAGATCCGCCCGGGCCATCGCCCGCTGCGCCTGCGCGGGGTGCCCGCCCGCCAGTTCGAGGCTGCTCGTGCGCACGACGCTCCGCGGTGCGCCCGCGACGATGCGCGACCCGCGCATGCCCATCCGACGCAAGGCCCCAGCGATCCGCCGGAACTCCCCGGGCGTGAAGGGCGCCCCGGGCTCGTCGCGCGGGATGATCGCGGTCGCGAGCGACCCGTCGGCGAGCGTCTGCGCCGCTTTGACCGACGCCCCGCCCAGGTCGACCCCGATGGGCCCGGCGAATGGTCCGCGCTTGCGGGTCATCAGCGTCCCCCCGCCGCGGAAGTGAGGTCGAAGAGGGGCAGGAAGAGGCTGAGCGTCACCGATCCCACGACGACGCCCAACACGCCCAGGATCGCGGGCTCCAGGACGCTCGACAGCGTCTTGACGATCACCGCGTTGTCCTCGTCCATGTGGTCAGCCAGGCTCGTCATCACCTCGCCCAAGCGGCCCGATTCCTCGCCGCTCCGCGCCGCTGCCGAGATCGACGCCGAAACCAGGGGCGACTCCTCCAGCACCTCGCTCAGCGTGTTGCCATCGGTGATGCTCGCCTCCGCCCGCTCGATCAGGCGGCGCACCGGCTCCATCGTGCTCGCCTCGCGCACGAGCTCGAGGGCCTCGAGCAGCGGGACGCGGCTCGAAAGCAGCACGCCCAGCAGCCGGCAGACCCGCGCGATCGCGAGGTCGCGGATCAGCCCGCCCACCAGGGGGGCCCGCAGCGCCATCGCGTGGAACATGTGCTTGCCCTGGGGCGTCTTGAGGTAGACACAGACGCCGCCCAGGCTCCCGCCGATGCCCAGGATGAGGGCCCACCAGTACTTCTGCAGCGCCCCGCTGAGGTACAGCAGCATCGCGGTCGACTGGGGCAGGTCCGCCCCGAGCGACTCGAACATGCCGGCGAACCGGGGCACCACCGTCAGCAGCGTCGTGATGATCACGACGACCGACACGCTCATCAGCATGACCGGGTACGCCATCGCCCCGCCCACCTGCTTGGCCAGCGACTGCTGCTGGCGCGCCAGCAGGCTCAGGCGGTCGAGCATCGCGGAGAGCTTGCCCGAACTCTCGCCCGCCTGCACCAGGCTCCGCGCCACCGCGTCGAACGCCCGCTTCTCGTCCGACATCGCCTCCGACAGCGACACGCCCCCCTCGACCCGCGACTTCAATCGCCCGAGGACCGCTCGGAACCCTGGGTCCTTGGTCTGCTCCTCCACCGCGGAGAGCGCCTGCATGAGGGGCGTGCCCGTCGACACCAGGAGCGCCATCTGCCGGCTGAAGCCCACCATGTTGGCGAGGCGCTGCTTCCCGCCCCCGAGGGTCAGCCCGCCCCCGCCCCCATTCCCCCGGGGCTTCGCCCGCCCGGCCGAGGACACCGGCTCGTCCGTCTCGCGCACCTCGATGACGTGCAGGCCCTTGCGCAAGAGCTGCTTCCGCAGCGCGTCCGGGCCGGCAGCGCTCAGGACGCCCACCGACTTCATCCCCCGCTCGTCGATCGCCTCGTACCGCAGGTTCATGCCGCCGCCCTCCCGTCATCGGGAGGCGAGGCCTTCGCAGGCAGCGCGACCGCGGGCTCGGGCGATTCATCGTCGGATCGGGTCACGCGGAGGACCTCCTCAAGGCTGGTCCGCCCGGAGAGGGCCAGTCGCACGCCCGCTTCGCGGAGGCTCTCGCCCCCGCTCTCGACGTGGGCCCGCCGGAGCAGGTGCGTCGGGGCGTCCTCGTAGATCTTCCGGCGCATGGGCCCGGTGACCTCCATCACCTCGTAGACGCCCATGCGCCCGCTGAAGCCCGACCCGTGGCAGCTCTTGCACCCCTCGCCCCGCTTCAGCGCGAGCCCGCGCCGCCCGCTGAGACCCGCGTCGGCCATCACTTCGGTGCTCGGGTGGTAGCTCGTGGTGCATCCCTTGCACAGCGTCCGCGCCAGTCGCTGCGCGACGACGCCATTGAGGGCGCTGGCGAGCAGGTAGGGCTCGATGCTCATGTCGCGCAGGCGAGCGACGGTGCTCGGGGCATCGTTCGTGTGCAGCGTCGCGAGCACGAGGTGCCCGGTCAGGGCCGCCTGCACCGCCACCCGCGCCGTGTCCTGGTCGCGGATCTCGCCCACCATGATCACGTCGGGGTCCTGGCGCAGGATGCTCCGAAGCGCCCTGGCGAAGGTGAACCCGAGCTGCTCGTTCACCTGGATCTGGTTGATCAGGTCGAGCTGGTACTCCACCGGGTCCTCGACCGTCACGATGTTCCGCTCGGGGCTCCTGAGGACCTCGAGCGCCGAGTACAGCGTCGTCGTCTTGCCCGAGCCGGTGGGCCCGGTCACGAGCACGAGACCGTGGGGCAGCCCCAGCACGCGCTGGAAGCGGGCCAGGGGCTCGGCCCCGATGCCCAGCTCCTCGAGCTTCACGCGCAGGTTGCCCTTGTCAAGGACGCGCACCACCAGTTTCTCACCGAGGAGCGTGGGCATGCTGCTCACGCGGAGGTCGATCTCCCGACCCTCCGCCACGATCCGCACGCGCCCCTCCTGGGGCAGGCGCTTCTCCGCGATGTCCATCTTCCCGATCACCTTCACCCGGCTCACGATCGCCGAGTGCATCCCGGGAGGGGGGCGCATCAGGTCCCGCAGCACCCCGTCCACGCGGTAGCGGATGCGGGTGCCCGTCTTGCTGGGCTCGATGTGGATGTCGCTCGCCCCGTCCCGCACCGCGCTGAGCAGCGCGACATTGACCAGGTTGACGATCGGCGAGCCATCGACCATCGTCTCGAGGTCCGTCGCCCCGAGGTCGTCGACGCTCTCCTTCTCCACCACCTCGACATCGCTCTCGCTCAGCGAGGTCAGGAACGCGTCGACATCCACATTCCCGCCCGAGTACTTCTTGATGTATTCGAGGATGTCGGACTCGAGCGCCAGCACCGGGCGCACGCGGCACTTGGTCAGCTCCTGAAGCCGGTCGATCGTGGGCAGGCTCGTCGGGTCGGCCATCGCGACCGTCAGCGTCCCGCGCACCAGGAACAGGGGCAGAGACTTGAGCTTCTCCGCCTCGGTGTCCCCGATCATGCTGAGGAGGCCCGGGTCGATCAGCCCGTGACGCAGGCGCACGCCCGGCACCCCGTGCAGGCGGGCCAGGCTCTGAACGAGGGCGTGCCCGCTGACGATCCCCTGCTCGATCAGGAGCTCGCCCAGCCGCCGCCCGCTCGCCTTCTGCTCCGCGAGCGCCCGCTTGAGCTGCTCGGGCGTCAGGACGCCCGCCGCGACGAGCGCATCGCCGATGCGCATGGGCCCCCCGCCCCCCGACGGGTTGGGCGAGCCCTCCTGGGGCACGCGGGCCGGGTTGTCGCCCCCCGCCTCGGTCAAAGAAAGCTCCTCACCGCGCTCTGCACATCACCGAAGCACTCGAACCGGCTCGCGGTGTCCGTCAGATCGAAGACCTCGCGCACCGTCTCGTTCACGCCCACCAGGCGCAGGCTCTGCCCGCTCGCCGCCAGCAGGTCCGAGACGTCGTACAACGCCTCCAGCCCGGCGCTGTCGACGAACGCGATCGCGGTGCTGTCGAGCACCAGCCGGCCCAGCGAGCGACGGATCGCCTCCTCGAGCCGGGCCCTGAGCTTCTCCGCGTCCTCGCCGACCAGGGGACCGTTGGGCTTCACCACCGTGACAGCCCCGTGCCGCTCCTCGGTGATTTCCATGCCTTGCCTCCCCGTGACCCTTCGTCAACCGTTCCCAACGCCCCTTACGCCGCCCGCCGCTCGCCCGTGTCGGGCGCGGGCGACTGCCCGTGCACGACGCCCGCCTCGATCGGCACCGTCAGCGTGAAGGTGCTGCCCCTGTCCAGTTCGCTTTCCACGCGGATGTCCCCGCCGTGCAGGCGGGCGATCTCCCGCGCCGTCGCGAGCCCGATGCCCGACCCGGTGATCGAGCCGACGCGCCCGTCCCCCGAGCGGAAGAACTTCTCGAACACCCGCTCCTGCTCCTCCGCGCGGATCCCGATGCCCGTGTCCTCCACCGCCACCGTCAGCAGACGATCGTCCGCCTCGATGCGCACCGTGACGGTGCCCGCCTCCGGCGTGTACTTGATCGCGTTGCCCACGAGGTTGTGCAGCGCCACCGCGAGCTTCTCGCGGTCCGCACGAGCCACCGGCCACTTCGGGGGCATCTCGAAGACCAGCGACACGCCCTTCGCCTCCGCCTGCGCCCGGTAGTCCGACTCCAGGTCGTCGAACACCGCATCGAGCCGGATGTCGTCGACCCGCAGGACAAACCCGCCCGCCTCCAGTTCCGACACGCTCAGGAGGTCGTTCACAACCCGCTCCAGCCGCCGGGCCTCGGTGTTGATCACATTGAGAGCGCTCGCGCGGACCTCCCGGGCCCCGTCGCCCGCGTCCTCCCCGAGGTCGATCGCTTCCTCCGCCAGCAGGCGGATCGTCGTCAACGGCGTCCGCAGCTCGTGCGTCGCCTGCGCGACCAGCGCGTGGCGAGCCTCGTCCGCGACCCGCTGCTGCGTGATGTCCTCAAAGAGCACGATCGCCTCGCCCCGGTCCTCCCGGCGCACGCGCCGGGCGCTCACGCGCAGCACGCTCCGTTCAGGACCCTCGCCCCGCACCAGCTCGGTCGTCTCCCGCGCCCTCTTCCCATTCACCACGCTCCGCACCGTCTCGACCACGTCCTCCGGGAGCGCAAACTCCCCGAGCGTCCGCCCCGTCGCGTGGTCCCGGGGCACGCCCAGCAGCACCGTCGCGGCGCCGTTCGCGTGCAGCACACGAGAATCCTCATCCACGAGCAAGAGCCCCTGCCACAGGGCGTCGAGCGCCCCGATCAGGCCCGACCCACCCGCCGCGGACGCGGGCGTCGCCGCCCGACGGTCCACGCTCGACGCGAGCCAGGCCTCCCGCGCGTCCCCGCGCTCGCCCACCAAGGCGTTCCACCCCTGCGCGAAGGGGCTGTTCGCCGCGACGCGCATCGCGTCCTGCGCCAGTTCACCGCCCCGGTACCCCTCAAGCGCCTCCCCGATGCCCACGAGCGTCCGCAGAGGCTCCGACCCCATCCGCCACGCAACGATCCACGACGTCGCGAGCAGACCCAGCCCCCCGATCACAGGGAGGACCCCCGCGAAGCCGTGCAGACCCAGGCCGACCGTGACCGCCGACCCGGCGCAGGCCGCGAGGACGCCGGCGCACGCGATCAGTCCCGACCGGACGACCGCGCCCCGGACCCCGCCGACCCGCACGCTCGCAGGCACCACCCCAGCGAGCGCAGGCGAGCCCGCACCCCTTGGCGCGTCGTCCGCTGCTCGCAAGCCCGGCTCCGTTGTCCGATCACTCTGATCCACGCGGCACTTCCCGTCGGCCATAGCGGCGCCGTCACGCGCTCCGCCCTCGGGCTATCGGCTCCGGATCCACCCCGCCCCGGTCTGACCAGCGATCCGGACCCGGAAGCCGCAGGCGCGGAGACATTTCCGCGGCACGACCCGAACCGGCCGACCGGCGTGCGTCCGAAAGTCTTTGTCACCCGGGACTTCCGCTTGCGGAACCCCACCACCCGAACGGGTGTCAGCCCGGGGCCCGCCATTGGCGTACGCTGGACCCGTGCTCGACCTCAAGAGCGTCACCAAACGCTTCGGGTCCGAGACCGCCATCGATGGCGTCTCGCTCGAGATCCCCAAATCAGGTGTCGTTGCGCTCATCGGCCCGTCCGGCTGCGGCAAGTCGACCCTGCTGAGGCTCCTGATCGGGCTGCACTCCCCGGATAAGGGTGAAGTGCTGCTGGAAGGGCGTCCGCTGGCGGATCACGGGCTCCCCGGGGTCCGCACCCGATTCGGGTATGTCATCCAAGACGGGGGCCTCTTCCCGCACCTGACCGCCCGGGGGAACGCCCGCCTGCCGGGCCGGCAGACCGCTGCCGGGCGAAGGGTGGGGGGGATCGACGCTCGGATCACCGAACTCGCCGGACTGGTCCACCTCACGCCCGACCAGCTCGACCGCTTCCCGGGTGAACTCTCAGGGGGGCAGCGTCAGCGCGTCGCCCTGGTGCGGGCGCTCGTGCTCGACCCCGAGATCCTGCTGCTCGATGAGCCCCTGGGCGCCCTGGACCCGGTGATCCGCGCCGAGCTGCAGGCGGAGCTCAAGGACCTGTTCCAGCGCCTCAACAAGACCGTCGTGCTCGTGACGCACGACCTCGCCGAAGCCGCGTACCTCGCGGACGACATCGTGCTGATGAACCAGGGACGCGTCGCCCAGCGGGGCTCCTTCCGCACCCTGCGCACCGACCCCGCGGACGACTTCGTGCGCCGGTTCGTCACCGAGCAGGTCGACCGCGTGCGGGCCCTCATCGACGGGGCGGTCGCGTGAGGCTGTGCGCCCTCGTGATCGCGATCGCTGTCGCGCTCTGCGCCGGGCAGGATCGCGATCGGTTCGTCGTCGGCTCCAAGCTCTTCACCGAGTCGGTGATCCTGGGCGAGATCGTGGCGCAGGCCGCGGCCCGCGCCGGGGCGGACGCGGCGCACCAGGACGAGCTCGGGGGCTCGGCCATCCTCTTCAACGCCCTGACCTCGGGCGAGATCGACGCCTACCCCGAGTACACCGGCACGCTGCGCCTGGAATTGCTGAAATCCGAGGGCCTGTCAACGGACGCGGAACTCGCGCGCGCCCTCGCCCGGCGCGGGGTCCGCATGACCGCGCCACTCGGGTTCAACAACACCTACGCCCTGGGCATGCGGGCCGATCGGGCGACCGAGCTCGCCATCAAGACCACGAGCGACCTGCTCGCGCACCCGCGCCTGCGCCTGGGGTTCTCCAACGAGTTCCTCGATCGAGGCGATGGCTGGCCGGCCCTCCGCGCCGCCTACGGGCTGCCCCAGGCAAATGTCCGAGGGCTCGATCACGCCCTCGCCTACCGGGGCCTCGTCGCGGGCGACCTCGACGTGATGGATCTCTACAGCACCGACGCGGAGATCGCCTACTACGACCTCGCGGTGCTCGAGGACGACCTGGGCTTCTTCCCTCGGTACGACGCGGTCATCCTCTACCGCGACGACCTGCTCGAGCGCCTCCCCCGCGTCGCGCAGGCGATCGACGGGCTCGCGGGCACGATCGACGAGCCCGCCATGGTCCTGATGAACGAAAGGGCCAAGATCGAAGGCCAGAGCGAGCGGGCCATCGCGTCCGCGTTCCTCGATCGCATCACCGGTCTCACGACCGCGACCCCCGTCGCGCCCGACGCCGGGCTCTGGTCCCGCCTCTGGCAGCGCACGCGCGAGCACCTGTTCCTCGTCTCGGTCGCGATGGTCGGCGCGTTCCTCGTCGCGACGCCCCTGGGCATCTGGGCCGCCGCGAAGCCGGGGTTTGGCCAGGTCATCCTCGCGATCGTGGGCATTGCGCAGACGATCCCGAGCCTCGCGCTGCTGGTCGTGCTGATCCGCCCCCTCGGCGTCGGGGACAAGCCCGCGATCGCGGCACTGTTCATCTACGCGCTCCTCCCGATGGTGCGCAGCACGCAGGCCGGCCTCGCGGGGATTCCCCGGGGCACGATCGAGTCCGCCCGCGCGATCGGGCTCTCCCCCTTCACCCGATTGCGGGTGATCGAGATCCCCCTCGCGGCACGCTCCATCCTCGCGGGCGTGAAGACCTCGACCGTCATCACCATCGGTTTCGCGACGCTCGGCGCCCTCATCGGCGCCGGGGGATACGGAAAGCCCATCCTCACGGGCATCCGGCTCGACGATTTCGGGCTCATTCTCGAGGGGGCGGTGCCCGCTGCGATCATGGCGCTCGCGGCGCAGGGGCTCTTCGAGATCGTCGAACGCCTCGCGGTGCCCCGCGGTTTGCGGCGCGGGCGCTGACGCGGCATGTGCAGTTTCTCATTGTGTTCGGGGCGATTGATGTGTAGTCTGTTTGCTTGCGCACCGCGTCGGGCGGCGTGCCCGGAACGAAGCGATCGCGTTCACGGAACGCTGATCCCACCGCAGACCGGAAGGCTGAGCCCATGACCCCGAACGCCCCCGAGAGCGGCGCCACGCCGCGCGTTGCCCGCGTGCCCCTGTCCCCGGGCACGGTCGCGCAGCGGTACCTCGCGGTGCGCGGGCAATCGGACACGCTCGCGGCGCCCCTTTCCGCCGAGGACGCGACAGCGCAGTCCATGCCCTCCTGCTCGCCCGCCAAGTGGCACCTGGCGCACACAACCTGGTTCTCCGAGACCTTCGTCCTCGAGCGCTTCGACCCGGGCTTCCGGCCAATCGACGAGCGGTTCCGCGTTCTGTTCAACAGCTACTACAACACGGTGGGCGAGCAGGCGCCCCGCCACGAACGCGGGCTGATGACCCGCCCGTCGCTCGATGCCGTCCGGCGCTACCGCGCACGCACCGACGAACTCGTGCTGCGTCTGCTCGAGACGCGCGACGACCCCGAGATCGTCGAGCTCATCGAGCTGGGCCTGCAGCACGAGCAGCAGCACCAGGAGCTGCTGCTGATGGACATCAAGCACCTCTTCAGCCGCAGCCCGCTCCGGCCCGTCTACCGCGAGCCCGACGGGTTCGAAACCGGCTCGCCCGGCGCGATGGGGTGGGCCGCCTTCGACGCCGGCGTCCGCGTGATCGGCACCCCCGCCGACGCCGGCTTCGCCTACGACTGCGAGCGACCGGAGCACCAGGACATGGTGCACGCGTTCGCGATCGCCGACCGGCTCGTCACCAACGCCGAGTACCTCGCGTTCATCGACGCGGGGGGCTACGCGGACGTGAACCTCTGGCTCGACGCGGGCTGGCGCTGGCGACGCGATGGCGACGTGGAGGCACCCCTCTACTGGCGCCGCGAGGGCTCGCGCTGGGCGGAGTTCACGCTGCGGGGGGAGCAGCCCCTCGACCTCGACCGGCCCGTCTGCCACGTCAGCTTCTTCGAGGCCGACGCGTACGCCCGCTGGCGGGGCTGCCGCCTCCCGGCGGAGGCGGAGTGGGAGACCGCGTGCGTCGAGAGCGGCGCCGCGAACGCCCACCGCGAGGGCTCGGCCGGCAACTTCCTGGGCTCCGCCTCCCTGCACCCCGACGCCCCCCACGACGCCCGGGGCCCGCGCCAGATGCTGGGCGACGCCTGGGAGTGGACGCGGTCGGACTTCGGGCCCTACCCGGGCTACCGCCCGCCCGAGGGCCCACTCGGGGAATACAACGGCAAGTTCATGTGCGGGCATTTCGTGTTGCGCGGCGGGTGCTGCGTCACGCCCCGCGATCACATCCGCCCGGGCTACCGCAATTTCTTTGCGCCGGGCGACCGCTGGATGTTCTCGGGCATCCGGCTCGCGAAGGACGGTTCATGACGCAGATGGAAGAAGGAAGCCGGGGGGGTGGGGGGGGCGACACCGTCCACGAGGTCGCCGATCACGGGCACACCGCGGAGGATGTGTTCCTCGAGGACCTGCTCAAGGGCCTCAAGGCCGATCGGCCCTCCATCCCGACGAAGTACCTGTACGACGACTATGGCTCGGAGCTGTTCGACAAGATCTGCGAGGTCGAGGCCTACTACCCGACCCGCACCGAGTCGGCGATCTTCGACGAGTCGCTCTCCGATATCGCCCGCCACATCGGCCCGCGTGCGTTCGTCATCGAGCCCGGCGCCGGCAACGGCACCAAGGCGGTCCGCCTCCTGAACGCGCTCGAGGAGCCGGTCGCGGTCGCGGTCGTCGATATCTCGATGGCCTACGCCCAGGGCTCCGCCGACATCCTCGCCGAGCAGCTCGAGGGCGTCGAGATCATGCCCGTGTGCGCCGACTTCACGCAGGACCACGACGTGCCCGACCCGGGGCGCACGCCGGACCGGCGCGTCGTCTTCTTCCCGGGCTCGACGGTGGGCAACTTCACCCCCGACGAACGCCGGCGCCTGCTCAGGGCGTTCCGACGCACCGCGGGCGACGACGGGATGCTCCTGATCGGCTTCGACCTCTGGAAGGACCGCGAGACCCTCGAACTCGCCTACGACGACCCCGAGGGCGTTACCGCCGCCTTCATCGAGAACGTGCTGACGCGGGCCAACCGCGAGGTCGGCACCGACTTCGACCGCGACGCCTGGCAGCACCGGGCGACCTGGAACCCCGAGAAGGGGCGCGTCGAGCTCGAATTGGTCGCGCAGCGCGACACCGGCGTCACGGTCGACAGCCAACGCTTCAGCTTCGCCAAGGGCGAGGCGATCTATGTCGAGAGCAGCCACAAGTTCCGCGTCGAGGCCTTCAGCGCTGAGCTCGCAACGCTGGGCTTCGCGACCGAAGAGGTCTGGACCGACGCCGACCGCAAGTTCGCGGTGCTGCTCGCTCGCTCCGCCTGATACCCCCCAATGACCGGCAAAAACAACGGAGCCCCGCCGATCGGCGGGGCTCCGGTTGTCTTTGCAAACGCCGTTCGCGAATCAGCGACGACGACGGGCCGCCGCCAGGCCACCGAGGCCCAGGAGCGCCACGCTGCCCGGGGCCGGGATGAAGCTGACGAACTGGTTGCCGTCGATGTTCTGGAAGTTCACGCCGCCCGGGCCACCCAGGTTGCCCGTGCCGTCCGGCAGACCGCCGATGACCTGGTTGCTCAGGAAGTCGTTGCCCGAGCCGTTGATCCAGCCGCCGATCTTGATCTCAGCGCCATCCCAGCCCAGGGCCGCGATGTCGATGACCCACTCGACGCCGGTGGTCACGAGGCCCGGATCGGAGTCGAACGCGTCGCCGAGGCCGCCCACGCCCCCGACGTTCGAGTTGTTCGCGAAGATCTGGATCATCGCCCCGTCGAGCGTGATCATCGTGCCGCCGACCTGGTTGCCGCCGCCCAGGAAGCCGCCCGCGCCGTCGGCGGTCGCGCCGTCGACGAAGGTCTCGAGCGGGTTGTTGCCCGCGGTGTAGCTCAGCACGACATCAGCGTCGAAGCCGCTGTCGAGGGTCAGCCCGTTCAGGTTGCCGAGGTTCGGCAGCCCGTTCAGCGTGTTCTGCCCGCCCGCCTTGATGTCAAGGACGATGTTCAGCTTGTTGAAGTTGGTCTCCACGTTGCCCGCCACGCCCAGGTGCAGCTTGCCGCCCTGGATTTTGGCGTACAGCGCGTTGATCTCCGACCCGTTGGCGAAGTCCACCGAGCTGTCGGTGTTGTTGCCGAACTGGGTGCCGATGTTCTGCACCCAGATCGGGTTGCCGTACTTGCTGGCGAAGTCGGCACCGTTCACCGCGGCGAACGCCGAACCGGCAAGACCGGCCAAGGCCACAGCGCAAAGCATGCTCTTCATGGGAAATGCTCCCTCTCTCTTGTGTGCGGCTCGAAAGAGCGGCTCTCTGCTCATGCCAGACCGACCCACTCAGGCCGATCCGGTCTGTCTCTGGTGCAATGATACCGCTTTAGGTGGCCCATGCAATACCCGGAATGCGCCCTCGCGTCACATTCCGGGCCGTCCGGCCCACCAGTCGTACCAAACAGTCCTTGAATCTTCATCCAAACTGTGTTGCTACAGGATGTCCCCGGGATTCTTGCCGCTCCCATCCCCGACGGACCGGTCCTGAAACCGCTATATTCGACGCTGCGCGACCGGACGATCCGGGTCCGGGTCGCCCACCAATGCCGCCACGCGGTCCGGCGTTTCTGCGTCGCCGCGCTCACTCTGGGGTCCCAGCGTGTCCGAACAGCCCAATATCAAGTTCGTCCTAGGCATCGTCTCGGTCGCCGCCCTCGGCGGCTTCCTCTTCGGGTTCGACACCGCGGTGATCAACGGCGCGGTGCCGGTGCTCCGGGCGATGTTCACCGACCCCGCCGGCACCTTCAACGCCGGCTTCAGCCCCGACTCCGTCGACCTCATCGTGGGCCAGTCGGTCGCGATCGCCCTGATCGGCGCCGCCATCGGCGCCTTCAGCGCCGGCCCGATCACCAACAAGATCGGTCGCAAGAAGAGCATGGTGATCGCCGCGATCCTGTTCCTGATCTCCGCGATCGGCTCGGGGATGCCCTTCACGATCCTCGACTTCACCTTCTGGCGCTTCCTGGGCGGGCTCGCGTTCGGCGCCGCCTCGGTCATCGCCCCGGCGTACATCGCCGAGGTCTCGCCCGCGGCTCTGCGCGGTCGCCTCGGCTCGATGCAGCAGCTCGCGATCGTCATAGGCATCTTCGTCGCGCTGATGAGCAACCTCTTCATCGCCCAGGCGGCCGGCGGCGCCGCCCAGCCCTGGCTGGCCGGGTTCGCCGCGTGGAAGTGGATGTTCTGGATCGAGGCGATCCCCGCCCTCGTCTACCTGATCTGCGCCACGCAGATCCCCGAGTCCCCGCGATACCTGGTCATCAAGGACCGCGACGCCGACGCCCGGCGCGTGCTGGGCAAGGTGCTGGGCTCGGATGCCGCCGGGATCAAGATCACGGAGATTCACCACAGCCTGAACGCCGAACACAAGCCCCGCCTCGCCGACATCATGGGCCCCAGCGTCTTCAAGAAGATCGTCTGGCTCGGCATCGGCCTCTCCGTCTTCCAGCAGTTCGTGGGCATCAATGTCGTCTTCTACTACTCCAACCTGCTCTGGGAATCCGTCGGCCTCACCGAGGACAAGGCCTTCATCAACACCGCCATCGGTGGCGGCACCAACGTGCTGACCACCTTCATCGCGATCGCCCTCGTCGACAAGATCGGCCGCAAGCCCCTGCTCATGGCGGGCTCCCTGCTCATGATGCTCGCCCTGGGCATGATGGCCTTCGTCTTCGGCACCGCCCCGCTCGACGAGGTGACGGGCCGCCCGATCCTCTCAGGGGACAACGCCGGCGCGGGCCTGCTCGCGCTCATCGCCCTCAACCTCTTCATCGTGGGCTTCGGCGCCTCCTGGGGCCCCATCGTCTGGGTCATGCTGGGCGAGATGTTCAGCAACCAGCTCCGCGGCGCCGCCCTCGCGGTCGCAGCCGCCGCCCAGTGGGCCGCCAACTACCTCATCTCCGCCACCTTCCCCCTCCTCGCGGGCTGGAGCCTCGCGGGCGCGTACGGCTTCTACGCCGTCTCCGCCTTCCTCAGCCTGCTCTTCGTCTTCTTCCTGATCCCCGAGACGAAGGGACGCGAGCTCGAAAGCATGGGCGAACTCGAAGGCGGCAAGCCCGCCAAGCACTGACCCCGCCGGCACAAGAACGCAGAACAGCCAAGGGCCGGGCCGCACAAGCGCGCCGGGCCCTTTCTCTTGCCCACCGTCAGGGTGGCACGCCCACGCCCACCCACACACCCAGCGCGGGCGTGGCGAACCCCCGCCCCCTCGCAACGCACCCCCTTCGCCAGCCAACCCCGACCTCATCGCCCAAAACCCGCCACAAGCCCGAAGCGTCAGCGCCGGGCCTCCCCGAATCCTGCAACGCCACAGACGCTCGACTACGCCACCTCACACGCATCACAAGGGCCCGATCGCCGGTCCACGCCCTTCGCCGCCCATCGCTCACGCTCAGGGCTGG
>DAIQNV010000003.1:67525-80225 GCA_036788215.1 Phycisphaerales bacterium
GGGCCCGATCGCCGGTCCACGCCCTTCGCCGCCCATCGCTCACGCTCAGGGCTGGTTCCGCGCAACCCCCGCCCTCATCGCCCGAACCCCGCCACAAGCCCAAAGCGTCAGCGCCGGGCCTCCCCGAATCCTGCAACGCCACAGACGCTCGACTACGCCACCTCACACGCATCACAAGGGCCCGATCGCCGGTCCACGCCCTTCGCCGCCCATCGCTCACGCTCAGGGCTGGCTCCGCGCAACCCCCGCCCTCATCGCCCGAAACCCGCCACAAGCCCAAAGCGTCAGCGCCGGGCCTCTCGAGCGGATCCAGCGCACCCAGCACACAACCACCCGCCCGCGCCCATCGCGGGTCACCCCCGTCCTCTGCCTGCCCGCGCCGCGCGTGCGCAGGCCACCCGGCGCGGCCCACCCCGCCCCCGCCCGCGATGCTGGCATCAAGGCCGCCAAAAAACAGCGGGGCCCGCGTTCCAGCCGGTGATCCAGCCAGGACGCGGGCCCCGCGAGAGGAGTCGATTTCGAGAGGCGATCAGTCGATCGTCTGCACCAGCCGGTCGCGGTTGCGATCGATCAGCGTGATGCTCTTGCTGTTCGACTTCGCGAAGTCGTACCACCGGCTCCCACGCCCGAGTTCCTCGGGATTGGTGAAGAACAGGAGCTGCGGGTTTGTGCTCAGGAACTGGGCCGATCCGTCGCTGAACACGAAGTTGCCGCCACGATCGCTGTGGTTGTCATCGAGGGCGTACCCGGTCTGCGGGTTGAAGCCGATCGAGTCCAGCCTCTGCTGAGGCTCGCTGCCCGCCGAGTCGTCACGCCAGTTGTACCCATACCACGCGTTGCCCGAGTAGTCGCCCGTGTTCGTTTCGTCACCCATGAACGGCGCCGGGAACAGGATCGCAGGGTCGTCCGTCCGGAGCCCCGCGATGTAGAGATAGCTCACGTTGTAGTGGATCACCTGCTCGGGGTTGCCCGGTGCCACAGGCGTCTTGGTGTTCTGCGCCTGCCCGATCAGGTTGTTGCCCTGGCGAGGCCAGAACCGCCAGTAGTAGTCGATCCGGTCCGACGGGCAGTTGAGGGTTTCAAAGCCGTCCTGGTAGCCCTGCATCATGGGCGTGGTGTTCCCGTCGGGGTACCGACGATCCGCAATGTTCGGGCCGAAGCCGATGAAGCCCCGGTCGCCCGAAGGCGGGTTGCTGCTCTTGTCGCCATCGCCAACCTGGTACAGGCTGTAGAGCCCGCTGAGACCACCCGCGGCGTCCTGGCCAGTGAGGAACGGCCCGTTCGCGTCCGACCGCAAGCCCCCCGGGATGAGCGGGAACCAGCCGTTCCAGTCATTCGCGTACGTCTGCATCGCCAGCCCGTTCCCGCGGACATTGGCCAGGCACTTCATCTCCTGCGCCGAGTTGCGGGCCTTCCCAAGCGCCGGAAGCAGAATCCCGATCAGCAGGGCGATGATGGCGATCACCACGAGCAACTCGATCAAGGTGAACGCCCGACGACATGTCCTCTTGTGTCCACTGGACAACATGGCTCGATACCTCCCGGAAGCGGCTTTGGAGGCCGGATGGCCTGTTCGGGACCTCGATGTCCTTCTTTACTTCAAGGTCCGGAAGAAGTCTACGATGAAACCGGTCCGCATATCAACCGCTTCCAGCAAGCGTTTACGCCCCGAGCGGTCTGCAAACTGGGGTACAACAAGGATCTGGCATGCCCTTTCAAACGCCCGACGCCCCCCTCCGTCCGGTCCGATCCGCAGCAGGGGCTCGTCCGTTCCGGCTCATCCATCTGATTCTGTGTTTGGTCTGTGTTGGATCAGCACACGGGGAGGAGTCGACCCTCCGGGCCGAATCCCTCTCCCCGGATATCGGGCTGGTCGACCTCACACTCGCTCCCGATTCCGGAATCACTGCTCCGATGGCCCGCTTCACCGACGCTTCGGGCCAACCCCGGGAAATCCCGCTCCAGCCCCGGGCTTCGGATGGGCCTGCGCTCTGGACCGCCCGCATCGCATCAGGCATCGCCCTCGACGGGACCCGCATCGGGCCCCGTCGGGTCTCCTCGCGTCTGCCGATCGAGGTCACCTGGCGCGATGCGCAGGGACAGCCCCGCACGCGCGGAATCGTGGTCGACCTCACCGAGATCCCCGAGCCACGCGTGCCCACTTGGGCGATGGGCCGCGTCTGGTACCAGGTCTTCCCCGAGCGATTCGCCAACGCGGAGCCCGCCAACGACCCGGCGCTCGACCCCGATGAGCTGGGCTCCGTCACCCTCCCCTGGGACCACCCGTGGTACGAGGTCTCGGTCGATGAGGTCGAAGCCGCGTGGCACCGGCACCAGGCCCAGCCCGCGTTCTACGACTACAGCCCCTCCGACCTGGGCGGCGCGTGGGACGCGGTGGTCTTCCGCCGGCGCTTCGGCGGAGACCTGCAGGGCGTTGTGGAGAGGCTCGACTGGATGCGGAGCCTGGGCGTCGACGGGCTCTACCTCTGCCCCGTCTTCGCGTCGCGCTCCCTGCACAAGTACGACGCGCGGGACCACCGCCACGTCGACCCCCACTTTGGCCCCCCCGACCCCGACGGGCGCCGCGCCACCTTCACGCCCCCCGAGGACCCCGCCGACGAGACCACCTGGCCCTGGACGCTGGCCGACCGCTACCTGATCGACACGCTCATCCCGGAAGCCAGGAAGCGGGGCATGCGTGTCGTCCTCGATGGCGTCTGGAACCACGTGGGCATCGACCACTGGGCCTTCCGCGATGTCTTCGAGCACGGGCGCGACTCCCGCTTCGCCGACTGGTTCGACGCCCGATTCGATGACCAGGGCCGCCTGATCGGCTGGTCGGGCTGGGCCCGCGAGAACGGCGATCTCCCCGAGTTCGAGCAGAGCGGGGGCGACCTCAACCCCGGCGCCAAGGCCCACATCTTCGCAATCACGCGACGCTGGATGGACCCCAACGGGGACGGCGACCCCTCCGACGGCATCGATGGCTGGAGGCTCGATGTCGCCGCGGAAATGGGGCGGGTCTTCTGGCGCGACTGGCGGGCCCTCGTCAAGTCGATCAACCCCGAGGCCATCATCGTGGGCGAGGTCTGGTTCGACGCGGACGATTATTTCGATGGCACCGCCTTCGATGCGCAGATGCACTACCCCTTCGCCTTCGCCGCTGCCAACCTGCTCGCCCTCGACCCCATGCCCACCGCCCGGGGCTTCTTCGACGCGATGGATCGCGTCTCGGGCCGACGCCCCGCGGTCGACCTGATGCAGTACACCCTCCTCGCGAGCCACGACACCGAGCGCGTCGCCTCGATGATGATGAACCCGGCATCGGGCTCGACGATCCGCAACTACGACACCGGCGCCGGGCGCGACGATGTCTGGCGGGGCGCGTACGACCCCTCCGAGCCGACGGACGAGGCGCTCGAGCGATCCATCCTCGCGGTCGCCCTGCAGGCCACCTGGCCCGGCGCCCCGATGATCTACGGGGGCGACGAGCTGGGCCTGCCCGGAGCCGACGACCCCTCGAACCGCATCCCGATCGACTGGACCCGCCTCGACACCGATCCAAGAGCCCGGGCGACCGCCGACGCCTACGCAGCCTGGCTCACGCTGCGCGACCACCCCGTCGCGGGCCCGGTCCTGCGGTTCGGCGCGGTCCGACCCCTGAGCCACCCCGACGAGCGCGTGCTCGCCTTCGAGCGGACGCTCAACGGGGTCCGCGTGACCGTCCAGATCAACATCTCCGACCGCCCCGCGCGACCGATCGCGACCGATGCTGACGAAACCCTGATCGCGGGTCCTGCTGGAGCACCCCAGACCGGTGTGCTCCCCCCAAGGTCAGCCCGGGCCTGGCTCAGCGGAGGCTGATGTCTGCATTTGGTGAGGTCCGGTTTGGAGCCCGGCACGCCCGAACCACGTTGGTGCATGAATCTAGGGTATTTAGGTTCATTGAAACCAGCAGCGTGCTAGGCATTTCCCGTCCTTTTCCGCTCATTTCGGGTGGCCGAAGTAAACGGTTGTGGTTACGCTTACCAGATGGCAGCACGCCTGCCTGTGCCCTCGGTAGCGATAATCTCGTTCGGTTTTTGATCGAACGAGCGGAGCGTTTGAGAACCCCCACATTTTGGGAGAAAGCCGCCATGAAGAAGATGACCACTGTGTCCGCTGCGACCCTCGCTGCGGTCGCCGGCCTTGCTGTTGCGCAGCCCACGATTGATGGTGTGTACAACCCCGCGACCGAAGCCTCGGTCTACGGGAACATCATCTGGACCAACCCCAACCCCACCAGCTTCGGCGATAACTCCGCCGGCCTGTTCGACGGCGGCGTCAACGGCGACCCCGAGAATGTGGTGACGGGCGTCGAGTTCAGCATCCCCAAGGCCGCCCTGGGCGGTGCGTCCAGCTTCCGCATCGCGGGCTGGGTCAACGCGGGCGGTCGTGACTTCCTCTCGAACCAGATCCTGCACGACGGTTCGCTGCCCCTCGACTCGGGCAACTTCGGTCGCGAGCTCGACTTCGCGAGCGACCCCCGCTTCCCGGGCAACGAGTTCGTGAGCGTGTCGGGCGTGCCGACCGCGACCCCGACGATCGATGGCACGCTGGACGCGGGTTACACCAGCCAGTACTTCCTGCAGACCAACTTCACGGGCTTCGGTGACTCGCAGGCCGGCACCCCGATCGGCGGGGGCGGCTCCGAGATCGACGCGCTGTACGTCGCCCAGGACGCGACCAACTACTACTTCTTCATCGCGGGCAACCTCGAAGCCAACGGCAACGCCCTCGACCTCTTCATCGACACCGACAACGGCGCCACCGGCGTCAACAGCCTCCCGGGCTCCGGCTCGGGCTCCGGCGGGTTCATCATCAGCGGGCTCACCGCCGACAACGGCAACGGTGGCTTCCTGGTGTTCGACGCCGGCTTCGCCGCCAACTACGTCATCTCGATCGACTCGACCGACGACGGCACCGGCCGCGTCCCCCGCGCTTTCTATGGCAACATCACCAGCTCCGCCAGCATCGACCTCCTGGGCGTCGGCACCGTCGACGCGGTGAGCGGCAACGGGTACGGCTTCGGCTCCGTCCTCACCTCCGGCGATCCGGGCGTCCCCACCGTCGAGCTCGCGATCGATAACTCGAACACCGCAGGCGTCACCGGCAGCCCCGCCGCCCGCAGCCCCGAGTCGCCCGACGACAACTGGGCCTATGGCTCTGAGCTCAACAACCTCCGTGCGCAGGTCAACCCCGACCTCGGCACCCTCAACATCTTCCTGGGCGCCAACCTCGCCCGGGGCTTCGAGAAGCTCGTCTTCCTCATCGACTCCCAGCCGGGCGGCCAGAACCCGATGCGGACCGACAACGTCGACATCTCCTTCGGAGGCCTGAACCGCCACGGCGGCATGGCCTTCGACGCCGGGTTCGAGCCCGACTACTGGTTCAACATCAACACCGGCTTCGACGCCGGCCCGCAGTTCCTGATCAACTTCATGGACGCCGCGGTCCTGCGCACCGATGGCCCGCTCTTCGACCTGTTCACCGGGTTCTCGCTCGACTACGGCTCGTTCTTCGGCGGCCAGGTCGAGGGCTTCAACGGGCTCCCGGCGGCGAACCCCGTCGAGCTCATCGACTTCTCGGGTCCCCGCGTCGACATCCAGGACGGCACGCTCTCGAACCTCTTCGCCGAGTACGCCCCGCGCCTCACCCAGCTCGATCCGTCGAACCCCGTCGCCGGGGCTCTGCAGGGCGCCATCAACAACGCCAACGTCGGGGGCGTCACCGACACCGCCGCCGATCCGGCGGCGGCCAACGCTGTCAACACCGGCGTCGAGATCTCCATCAGCCTCGACGAGCTGGGCTGGGACGGCACCAGCGAGATCAAGCTGGCGGCGTGGATCGCCAACAGCAGCTTCGACTTCCTGTCGAACCAGGGCATCAACTTCCCCGCGGGCATCAACAACGTCTCCGACCTCGACGGAATCCCCGACAGCGGCGACGAGCTCACGGTCAGTGAGATCGACTGGAACGCCCCCGAGTTCCCGGGCGATCAGTTCATCGTGATCCCGGTCAACTCCGGCAACCCGGGCTGCAACCCGGCCGACCTCGCCGCTCCGTTCGGCAGCCTGACCTTCGCGGACATCTCCGCCTTCCTGAGCGCCTTCAGCAGCCAGGACCCGGTCGCCGACCTCGCCCCCCCGATCGGCTCCTTCACCTTCGCCGATATCTCGGCCTTCCTGGCCGCCTTCGCCGCCGGTTGCCCGTAATCGAGTCCCGAGTGATCGGCGCCGCGCCGATCACCAGGGTCTGAATGCACACGGGGCCCGCGTCATCACGACGCGGGCCCCTTTCTTTGCGCTTATGTCGCGTCGGTCGCGGGCCGGTCCCCGGTCGGTCCGGGCTCGATGGCGCCGACGGAAACGGAGAACCCGCGCACGAAAGCGGGCCGCGACGCTCGGTCGCGGCCCGCCGGTTGTGGTCGAGTTGGCGGGGCCCGTTTAGGGGCAGCCCGCGCTGAACGCAGCGAGGAACGCGGAGATATCCGCGAAGGTGAACGACCCGAAGGGCGCCGCGAGGTCCGCCGACGGGTCCTGGCCCTGGAACGCAGCGAGGAACGCGGAGATGTCCGCGAAGGTCAGGCTGCCGAAGGGCTGGGCGAGGTCGGCGGCGTTGCAAGAGCCATCGCCGAACTGCACGCCGAACTCCCGCACGACGGGGCGTCCCGAGGTCTCGAACGCCAGCACGGTCACCGTGTTCTGCCCGGGCTGGAGGTCGGTGTCGAACGTCCGGCGAAACTGGTTGCGGTCGTACCGCTGCGCCGCGTTGAAGATGCTCGCGAGCGCGACGGGGTCCGACCCGGGCGCGAGGTTCAGGAAGGTGTGCACCCGCTCGACCGTCCCGTCAGGCGTGACGATCTCGTAAGTGGGGCGCGGGTCGTCGGGCCCGTCCAGGTTCACGAGTTCGAGGGGCGCGTCGAGGCGATCGACGCAGATCACCACCCGCTCCTCAGCAAAGATCGGCGAGGTGCCGCCGGGCCGCTGGCGGAAGGCGATCGTGCTGATGTAGTGGAAGCCCTCCTCGAGCCTCGTCGCGTCGATCACCTGCTCGTACAGCCCGCTCTTCGAGGGAGAGGCCATGCCGGGCTGGTTCACATCGGTGAACTGCTCGTACCCACCGATGACGCTCTGGCTGAGGGGAAAATCGGGCCCGCCCGAGCCGTTCCAGTCCCCGGCGCCGGCGTTGATCCGGAAGAGGGCGTTGTCGTCGGTGATGCCATCGGTGGCGTCGCGGAGCGCGGTCTCGAGCCTGAGCGTGAAGGCGTCGCTCTCGACGATCTGGATCTCCGTGAGGCGCTGCAGGTGGTCGGGGAAGCTCGCCGGGTCGGGCGGGATCACGCCGCTCGCGCCGACGATCGACACATCCGTGATGGGGACCGGGGGCCCGTAGGCGACATAGCCCCGGTGGTGCTCGCCGGCGCTCGAGCTGTTCCTGGGCACGACGAGCGTCACGCTGCCCCCGGGGCCCACCGTGATCACCTCGGGAACGGTGTTCCCGGGGTCGACCGCGGGGTTCGCCGCGTTGCCCGTCAGCTCGTGCAGGCGGGTGCCCGCCGGGAAGCTCGTCGTCACGGTGCGCGTGTCAAAGCCCGCGTCGTAGCGGTCGTTGGCCGCGACGAGCAGGCTGGCGTCCCGCCCGCCCCCGAAGGGCACGGACCGCTCGTAGATGATGACATCGGGCTGCACCGCCAGGGGGTTGTACTGCCCGAAGGCGTAGGTGTTGCGGATTTCGTTGAGACGCACCAGGGCGTCCTCGGGGGCCTGGGTGATCGGGTTCCAGCCCAGCGCCACCGGCGTCCCCTCGTCGGGGAAGAACCCGCTCGACCGGGGCACGCCCCGAGCATTGTGGTACACGATCGTCCGGCCCGGGCGCAGCAGCATGTACGCGTGGGCAAAGAACCCCTGCTGGCGGAGCGAGGGGAACCCGCCCGCCGGCCCGTCGATCGTCCCGTTGTCGTGGCTAAAGACATGCAGAACGCCGGCGGAGCCGTCCTGCAGCCCGTTGTCCGCGATGTCGAGGTGCTGGCCCAGCACGTCGTTCCAGTTCCCAAAGCCCCCGGCGTTGACCAGGTTCCGCAGCGCCCCCGCGCCCGCGAGGTCGAGTGAGCCCCGGTTCGCGAACCCGTCCTTGCGGTAATAGTTGGCCAGGATGTCCCCGTTGCCGGTCGTGTTCTCACCGAAGCTGAAGGGCGTCACCCGCACGCCATCCGCGCGGGTCCGCCCCAGGAAGACGTACGAGTCGTACACGAAATCCCAGAACCCCGGGAAGGTGTGCTTCGAGGCGTCGAGCCGGAACCCGTCGACGCCGATGACCTGCAGCATCCACTGCGACCACCGCCCGAGGTACTCGCCCGGGTTCTCCGCCACCGGGTCGCCCGCCATCGGGTCCGCGAGGTTGAAGCGGTAGCGGGTCACGACGTCGGACCCGCTGTGGTTCGACGCGGGGTTCGTGAAGACGTCGGGCGAGGTCGACAGATCAGGGTAGAACCGCGCGTTCTCCGGGCGGGGCAGGTTGCGCACCGTCCCCGCCGGGATGTTCAGGGGGTTCCCCGCCTCCGTGGGCTGGCGGATGAACTCGTTGCTGTCGAACTGGTTGATGTCGACGAGCGCGACCAGGTCCCCCTCCCAGAGGTTGTAGTTGGGCCCCCCGGGGTTCTCGCTCTGCAGGTAGCCACCCGCGTTGCCCCCATGGAAGTCGCCCCAGTCGTCCGTGGGCAAGAGGTCGCGGGGCGGGTTCGGCAGGGGCACGTGGAAGCCCTCGTACCCACCCGCCGCGTAGAAGTTGAAGTTGGTCGTCCGCCCGCTGTTGTGGTTCAAGACCGAGTCGGGGTAGACCTCGATGTTCGCCCGCTGCAGCTGCCTCGTCATCGCGACGAAGGTCGCCTCGGTGCCATAGGTGGTCCGCCGCCGGCTCGGGCTGTTCGCGGTCAGCGGGGGCTCCCCGAGGTTGAACCGGTCGAACACGTCGTACCCGACGCTCTGAAAGCTCGCCAGCCCGGGCTGAGGCAGCCACACACCGTTGTATCCCGATACGAAAACGTCCGGAACACGACGCTCCAGGTCGAGCCACTGGATCTCGAAGATCTGCAGGAGGCTCGTGAACGCCTGCCCCTGCGCCGGCGCCGCCACGCCCCCGAGACCCCCAGCGCACGCCGCCAGGACCGCCGCCCCGCCCAGCCGCCCACCCAGTCCGCCAGCCCGAAGGCCCAACCGCTCGATACCACTCATCAGGATCATCCCCTCTGCTTCCGTGTGCGCCACAGTCGGAACGGACGCTCCGTTCCCTGTCGGCTTGGGGCGCCTGCGGATTCAACTCCCGATTCGGAGCCAGGACCGAAAGGGTTTCCGTACCATGGATCACCTGCGCGGTCCATACCCCCTCGCAGGTTTCCGCCGGTTATCCGCTCGCGAGGCGCACGAGGCGCCCGAGGCGGTTTCGGGCGGTTGTTCCCCGGGTGCAGTGGGGGGCTTGACACCCCGCACCCACAAGCCGCACCGCGGGCCCACCGGCCCGCACCACAACCCGTTATCCGATTCCGGAGCACACACGATGCAGAGCCGCACGCTGTCACTGGCCCTCGCCGCGGGCCTCCTCGCCACGCTGACCCCTTTCGCGGACGCGGACCTCCCGGACGGGATGGTCGCCGAGCTCATCGCGCCGAACACCGTCCGCTTCCACAAGTCCACGGACGCCCGCGACAATCGCATCCCCTCCTTCGCCCTCGTCTCCGAGCGCCGCTCGATCGGCCAGACGCCCGATGACCTCGCCCTCGTCCCCATCTACACGCGGGAGGGCGACCAGGGCGTCGTCACCATCGACATCGACCCCTCCGTCGACCTCTATGGCACCGGCCAGGCCGCGGGCCCCCTCCGGCGCAACGGGCGCGTCACCGAGGTGTGGAACTTCGACGCCTATGGCTACCAGGACGACTCCAACTACCTCTACACTGCCCACCCCTGGGTCATGGGCGTCCGCGACGACGGCACCGCCTTCGGCGTCCTCTACGACTCCACCTACCGCATCGAGATGGACCTCACCGAAGACATCGTCTTCCGCTACGACGGGCGCGACCAGCCCGTCATCATCATCGACGCCGACTCCCCCCAGGAAGTCATGACCACCCTGGGCGAGCTCACCGGCACCATCGAGATGCCCCCCAAGTGGGCCATCGGCTACCACCAGTGCCGCTACTCCTACTTCCCGGACAGCCGCGTCAAGGAGGTCGCCCGCACCTTCCGCGAGAAGCGCATCCCCGCCGATGTCATCTGGATGGACATCGACTACATGGACGGCTTCCGCTGCTTCACCTTCGACCCCGAGCTCTTCCCCGACCCCAAGGGCCTCAACGATTACCTCGACTCCATGGGCTGGTCCAACATCTGGATGATCAACCCCGGCATCAAGAACGAGGACGGCTACTTCATCCACGACTCCGGCAACGAGCGCAACGCCTGGGTCCAGAAGGCCGATGGCTCCGAGTACACCGGCTACGTCTGGCCCGGCGAGTGCGTCTTCCCCGACTACACCAACGCCGAGGTCCGCCAGTGGTGGGCCACCCTCTACGAGCCCTTCATGGCCAACAACATCGATGGCGTCTGGAACGACATGAACGAGCCCGCCATCTTCAACGTCCAGTCCAAGACCATGCCCCTCGACAACCTCCACCGCGCCGACGAAGAGTTCGGGGGCCCGGGCCCCCACGCCCGCTTCCACAATGTCTACGGAATGCTCATGGTCAAGGCCTCCCGCGAGGGCATCATGGCCGCCAACCCCGAGAAGCGCCCCTTCGTCCTCAGCCGCGCCAACTACATCGGCGGACACCGCTACGGCGCCACCTGGACCGGCGACAACACCGCCAACTGGTACCACGTCGACGCCTCCATCGCCATGACCCTCAACCTGGGACTCTCCGGCCAGCCCTTCGTCGGCCCCGACATCGGCGGCTTCGCCGGCAACGGCACCGGCGAAATGTTCGCCCGGTGGATGGGCTTCGGCGCCCTCTTCCCCTTCGCCCGGGGCCACACCGCCAAGGGCAACATCGACAAGGAGCCCTGGTCCTTCGGCCAGGAGGTCGAGGACACCTCCCGCCGCGCCCTCGAGCGCCGCTACCGCCTCATCCCCCTCTTCTACACCCTCTTCGAAGAGTCGCACCGCACCGGCATGCCCGTCGCCCGCCCCACCTTCTTCGCCGACCCGACGGACAAGGCCCTCCGCTCCGAGGACGACTCCTTCCTCCTGGGCGAGAACCTCCTCGTCGTCGCCGACCCCACCCCGGGCCTCGAGCGCGTCCAGATCATCCCCCGCCCCGTCGAGGGCGTCGCCTGGCGCTCGTTCGACTTCGCGTCCTTCGACGGAGGCCGCGACTCCAAGGACCCCGACCAGCCCAGGCTCTTCATCCGCCCGGGCGGCATCATCCCGACCGCCCCGGTCCACCAGCACTTCGGCGACCGCCCCGACCAGCGCGACGAGCTGACCCTCCTCATCCATCTCGACGCGGAGGGCAACGCCAAGGGCGAGCTCTACGAGGACGCCGGCGAAGGCTGGGGCTTCCGCGAGGGCGAGTTCCTGCGGAGTGAGTACACCGCCGAACGCGACGGCGACCGCCTCCACATCCGCACCAAGACCCTCGAAGGCCAGATGCCCCGCCCCGGCCGCACCCTCGTCGCCCGCGTCTTCCTGCCGAACGGGGAAGAGGTGATCGCACGCGGGCGCGACGGACGGACGCTGACGGTCCGCCTCCCCGACTAACCAAGACACCCCGTTCCACACCCCAAAGCCCAGGGACTGCGGTCCCTGGGCTTATTTACGCGCCCAAAGAGTCGATCCATGCATGCAAGTGTCGCCTGGCAATGGAGATACGATCCAAAGGAGCTGCCAATGTGGCTGGAATCGAGTCCCCGCATGCGGCAACATCGTCGGAACTACGCATCGTCATCGTCGACACATGGCCGACACATGGCCGACACTTTGCCGGGACATGGACCGAATTTGTTCCGGCCTGCATTGACAGGCTTGCGTGCGGGTGCTAACCTGGATGTGAAGGAGCATCCGATGTCCCACATCGATCAGACCATTGCCGATCTCCAGCGCCTGTTGCGAGAGCAAGAGGAGCAAGTCCGTGGGACGAAGCGGACCATTAACAGCTTGCTGCAGATGGCCGGTCGCGAGCCGGCTTACGCAGAGTCGGAAATCTCCGGCACGGAACGCTCCATCTACAACATCCCTGCGGACAAGTGGTACGGGCAGCCGTTGGCGACAGCGATTCGCGAGTACCTCACGATGCGCCGCAGCGCAGGGCAGGGACCGGCTACAGTTACCGAAATCCACGAAGCTCTTGCTCAAGGCGGTTTCGCGTTCGATGCCAAGAACGACGACTACGCCAAGCGCGGCCTTCGCAGCTCATTGACGAAAAATCCGGTGACTTTCCACCGTCTTCCGGATGGCAAGCGCTTTGGCTTGACCGAGTGGTACCCCAAGGCACGCGACAAAACCGTTGCGGCTGACGCTGGCGATGAGCCAGCGGGCGACAAGGCTGCCGATGGCAACGACACCGACACGAAAGGAGGCGAGGATGAATAGGAGGGTTTCAGGCTTTCACAGGACCCTGCACACATCGAGCAACGCCGATGTGAGAGCCAAGTAAAAGGCCTGCGCG